>NZ_JBANEM010000002.1:0-413917 GCF_040187805.1 Comamonas sp. wu1-DMT | reverse complement strand
GACCATAGCAAGTTGGTACCACTCCTT
Organism: Comamonas sp. wu1-DMT; assembly: GCF_040187805.1. Lineage (NCBI taxonomy): Bacteria > Pseudomonadati > Pseudomonadota > Betaproteobacteria > Burkholderiales > Comamonadaceae > Comamonas > Comamonas sp. wu1-DMT. The sequence continues at coordinate 413,890 of NZ_JBANEM010000002.1, read as the reverse complement.
CCCATCCCGAACAGGACAGTGAAACGACTTTGCGCCGATGATAGTGCGGGTTCCCGTGTGAAAGTAGGTCATTGTCAGGCTCTTACAGTGAAAACCCCGTAGTCGAAAGATTACGGGGTTTTTTATTGGGTACTTCAAAACGAGGAGCGGCTACCGCAGGCGGTCACTGCATTACTGCTGCAAAAATACCGGAAACCTATAAAAAGAGAGCGCCTAGCGCTCTCTTTTTATTTCTGCATATTCGGGGCGTAGAAGCGCAGGATGCCGTTTTCATCCAGCCGCCGTGTCAGTTGCCGGCTGAACCAGAGATAGTGCAGATGGGCCAGAGCTTCGCCCATGGCGAAAGTCATCTGATGGGTGTCCAGTTGGCGTTTGAAGAGGATGGGAAGGATGTCGGCAGCGCTCAGCCCCTGTAGCTGCGAGGCCTGTATGATGTCGTTCAGACGTTCCTGATGATGGTCGAGCAACTGCTGGACACGGACATGCAATCCCGTGAATGGTTTGCCATGCGAGGGCAGAACATAGGTATTCTGTGGGAGCGCGAAGTAGCGCTTCAGCGATGTGAGAAACAGCTGCAGCGGGTTGGCTTCGGGTTCGGAAGAATGCACGCTGACATTGGCGGAAATACGGGGAAGCACCATGTCGCCGCTGATCAGTGTCTCGAGCTCGGCGCAGTAAAGCGCCATGTGCTCCGGGGCGTGACCATAGCCGGCAATGCACTGCCACGTGCGGCCGTTGATGTCTATCTCGTCGCCATCCATGATGCGGTGATAGATGTCGGGGATGGGGGCGACTAGCGAAGAGTAATAGCTGCCCCGGCCGCGCACATGGAGCAGAAATTCCTCATCTCTTTGTCCGTGCAGGCTGTAGAAGTCCGCACCGGATTCGCCGCCGAAGCCGTCTCTGTCCTTCATGGCGACGCGGGCGACGTTGTAATCGGTGGCACTGATCCACAAGGGCGCATTCCATTGCTGGCAGAGCCAGCCGGCCAAGCCGATATGGTCGGGGTGCATATGGGTGACGATGACACGCAAAATAGGCAGGTCTTCAAGCGCAGAGGCAAAAATCTGTTCCCATTGCTCGCGCGCCTCGGTGCGATTGACGCAGCAGTCGATGACCGTCCAGCCCTCGCGTACCTGGCCATGCAGATTGGTCTGGCGATCACGCAGCAGCCAGAGGTTGATGTGATCGAGGGCAAACGGCAAGGTCATGCGGATCCACTTGACGCCGGGTGTCACTTCCAGAGTCTGGGCAGGACCGGGCAAGGTATCGCCGAGCGGGTAATGAAGAGCGGATTCTTGGCTTGAGGTCATGGGGCGGTATTTCGTTTAGCATTGACGTTAACGTAAACGTCAGTTTTGTCAAAGCATTTTAGAGATCAAGCCGCCTCTGGCAGTCGCCTGTGCGATGCAAGACTTACAACCCCACAGAATCATGTCGACCATTTACACCATCAGTGACCTTGCCAAAGAGTTCGATCTCACGACCCGGGCCATCCGTTTTTATGAGGACATGGGCTTGCTGCAGCCGGAGCGCTCCGGCGCAGGCGGTCGCAATCGCGTGTACTCGTCCCGAGATCGCGCACGTCTGCGCCTGACGCTGCGGGCCAAGCGCCTGGGACTGTCGCTGTCGGAGGCCAAGGAAATCATCGACATGTATGACAGCCCGCGTGATACGGGCGTGCAACTGCGCAAGTTTCTCGATGTGCTGGCCATCCACCGCAAGCAGCTCGAAGCGCAGATGGCCGATCTACAGGTGACCCTGGATGAGGTGCGAGAGCAGGAAAAAGAGGCTCGCACGCTATTGAAGAGGAGCGAGAGCAAAAATGGCGCATAATTGACGTTTACGTAAACGTCAATTGCAAAGCTTTGCTGGAGAGTTGCCATGTCTGTTGCAGGTGTCACCGAGTCTCTGGATTTTGTTCATCGAGTGAAGCAGAGCTTTGCCAAGCAAGGCGCCATGGTCACGATTGGCGCGGAGCTGAGCCTGGTGGAGCCAGGCGTTGTCGATATCTGTCTGGACTGGGCTCCGGGCCTGACGCAGCAGCATGGCTTTTTGCACGCCGGCATGGTATCCACCGCACTCGACTCGGCCTGCGGCTACGCGGGCCTGACGCTGATGCCGGCCGATGCGGCCGTGCTCACCATCGAATTCAAGATCAACCTGCTCGCTCCTGCCAAAGGCCAGCGCTTTCGCATGGAGGGCCGGGTCATCAAGCCCGGACGCACCATCACCGTATCCGAAGGCAAGGCGTTTGCCATTGACCAGGGAAAAGAGAAACTGATTGCCACAATGGGCTGCACTCTGATGTGTGTGCAGAACCGTGAAGGCATACAACACTGACAAGACGATTCGTCAGACCCATATCTACAGGAGACAACCATGAGCCTTGCCAATCTGCCCGGACTGAACTTCCAGCTCGGTGAAGACATCGATGCGCTGCGTGATGCGGTGCGTGAATTCGCACAGAGCGAGATTGCTCCGCGTGCGGCCGAGATTGATCGCAGCGACCAGTTCCCCATGGACGTGTGGCGCAAGTTCGGCGAGCTGGGCGTGCTCGGCATCACCGTGCCCGAGCAGTACGGCGGCGCCGATATGGGCTATCTGGCGCATATGGTGGCCATGGAGGAAATATCGCGCGCCAGTGCCTCGGTGGGCCTGTCCTATGGCGCCCACAGCAATCTGTGTGTGAACCAGATCAATCGCAACGGCAGCGAGGCGCAGAAGGCCAAATACCTGCCCAAGCTCATCACTGGGGAGCATGTGGGCGCGCTGGCCATGAGCGAGCCCGGTGCCGGCTCTGACGTCATCAGCATGAAGCTCAAGGCCGAGGACAAGGGCGGCTACTACCTGCTCAACGGCAACAAGATGTGGATCACCAACGGGCCCGATGCCGACACCCTGGTGGTCTATGCCAAGACTGAGCCGGAGATGGGCGCTCGTGGCGTGACGGCCTTTCTGATCGAGAAGGGCATGAAGGGCTTCTCGATCGCGCAAAAGCTCGACAAGCTGGGTATGCGAGGCAGCCACACGGGCGAGCTGGTGTTCCAGGATGTGGAAGTGCCGGCTGAAAACATTCTTGGCGGCCTGAACATGGGCGCCAAGGTATTGATGAGCGGCCTGGACTATGAGCGCGCCGTCCTGACCGGCGGTCCGCTGGGCATCATGCAGTCCGTCATGGACAATGTCGTCCCCTATATCCACGACCGCAAGCAGTTCGGCCAGAGCATCGGCGAGTTCCAGCTGATCCAGGGCAAGGTGGCGGATATGTACACCGTGCTGCAAGCAGGCCGCTCTTTTGCCTATACGGTCGCTAAAAACCTGGATCTTCTGGGAACCGATCATGTGCGCCAGGTTCGCAAGGACTGCGCCAGCGTGATCTTGTGGTGCGCTGAGAAGGCCACCTGGATGGCCGGCGAGGGCGTGCAAATCTATGGCGGCAATGGGTATATCAACGAGTATCCGCTCGGTCGTCTGTGGCGAGATGCGAAACTCTACGAGATTGGCGCTGGCACCAGCGAAATTCGCCGCATGCTCATAGGCCGCGAGCTGTTTGCTGAAACCTGCTGAAAAAGCAGGAGCTGCGCCGTTCTTTCAACCACAAAAAGAAGGATAGCTTCATGACAACGACCTCCATCGAAGAACTGTTTGTCCACAACCGCCAATGGGCAGACCAGATGGAGCGTGATCGTCCTGGTTTCTTTACCGGACTGATGGCGCAGCAAAAGCCCAAATACATGTGGATCGGCTGCTCGGACAGCCGCGTGCCAGCCAACCAGATCACGGGTCTGGAGCCTGGCGAGGTGTTCGTGCACCGCAACGTGGCCAACGTGGTGGTGCCCAGCGATCTGAACTGCCTGTCCACTATCCAGTACTCGGTCGATCATCTGAAGATCGAGCACCTGATGGTTGTGGGCCACTATGGCTGCGGCGGCGTGTATGCGGCGCTCAATAATCTGCGTCTGGGTCTGGTGGACAACTGGACCCGCCATGTGCGCGACGTGCGCGACAAGCACATCAAGCTGCTGGAAGGCATCTCCACCCAGTTCCGCCACGATGTGCTGTGCGAACTCAACGCCATCGAGCAGGTGGTCAACGTGGCCCAGTCCACCGTGATGCAGGATGCCTGGGCCCGTGGCCAGAAGGTGACTCTGCACGGCTGGTGCTACAGCCTCAACAACGGCCACATCACCAACCTCGAAATGACCGTGCCTGGTGTGGGCGGTCTGGAGGATGTCTACAACAAGGCTGTCGAGAAGGTCGCTGCGCGCAAGCGCGACTGATCGCTGCCGCTGCGCAGTTGCAGTGCCCTCAAGCGGACTCAAGGCCTGTGTCGCTTGTTCCGTTTGAGAGTGCTGCTCACTTATCTGGAGCGACTGGCCCGCCATGTTTCCGCAACGACTGGACGCCCCCGAGGCCTATGCCATTGCGCAGGCCCTGATGCATGGCTACAACCAGCATTACCGCATGTTCAGTGCGGAAGCTGCCCGAGCCAAGCAGCGCTTCGAGACCATGGACTGGCCGGGCCAGCAGCAGGCTCAGCGTGAGCGCATAGAGTTCTACGACCGGCAGGTGCGTGCCTGCATCCAGAGGTTGGAAGAGGAGTTTGCCGCCAGCCTGCAGAGCATGGCTGTCTGGCAGCAGGTCAAGCTTCATTACATCGGCCTGATGGTCGATCATCTGCAGCCGGAGCTGGCCGAGACCTTCTTCAACTCGGTCACGACCAAGATTCTGCACCGCACCCACTTCCAGAACGACTTCATCTTCGTGCGTGCGGCTGTCAGCACCGAATACCTGGAAAATACCGCGCCGGGTGCCGTACCCATCTACCGCGCCTATTACCCCGGCAACCTCGCCCAGCTCGAAGGCACGCTGCAGACCCTGTTCGAGCAACTGCAGCTGCAATGCCGCTTCGAAGACCTGCAGCGCGACGTGCATCTGCTGGCCGAGCGCATACGCGAGAGGCTGGCGGGCCTGACGCTCAGGGCCAACTTCCAGCTCCAGGTGCTGTCCAGCCTGTTCTATCGCAACAAGGGGGCTTACCTGGTCGGCAAGATCATCACCGGCTATACCGAGCTGCCGCTGGCGATTCCCATCCTGCATGGAGAGCAGGAGCAGCTCATAGTGCATGCGGCCCTGTTCGGCGAGGACGACCTGCATGCGCTGTTCAGCTTTGCGCGCGCCTACTTCATGGTGGACATGGAAGTGCCCAGCGCCTATGTGAGCTTTCTGCGCAGCCTCATGCCGCGCAAGCCCAAGGCGGAAATCTATAACGCCCTGGGTCTGGCCAAGCAGGGCAAGACCCTGTTCTACCGCGACTTTCTGCATCATCTGCGCCATTCCAGCGATCAGCTGCGCATTGCGCCCGGCATCAAGGGTCTGGTCATGCTGGTGTTCGACCTGCCGAGCTTTCCCTATGTGTTCAAGCTCATCAAGGATCGTATCGCCAGCAGCAAGGATGTCTCGCGTCCCCAGGTCAAGGCCAAGTACCAGCTGGTCAAGAAGCATGATCGTGGCGGCCGCATGGCCGACACCATGGAGTACAGCCTGGTGGCTTTTCCCAAGGAGCGCTTCAGCGACGAGCTGCTGGCCGAGCTGCACGCTCAGGCCCCCGAGCAGATCGAGATCAGCGACCGTGATGGCGACGGGCAGATGGAGGTCATCATCAGCCACCTCTACATAGAGCGCCGCCTGGTGCCGCTGAACCTGTTCCTGATGGAGTGCCTGGCCGAGGCAGACACCAAGCCGGAGCGCCGCGCTGCCATGGAGAGGGCGATTCTCGAGTACGGCAATGCCATCAAGGATCTGGTCGCCACGAATATCTTTCCCGGCGACATGCTGTGGAAGAACTTCGGCGTCACGCGCGGCGGCAAGGTGGTGTTCTACGACTATGACGAGATCGAATACCTGACCGATTGCAATTTCCGCGAGGTGCCGCAGCCGCGAACCGAGGAAGAGGAGATGTCGGGCGACATCTGGTACTCGGTCGGCCCCAGGGATGTCTTCCCCGAGACCTTCGGGCCTTTTCTGCTGGGCCATCCGGCTGTGCGCGACATCTTCATGCGCCATCACGCCGACCTGCTGGAGGCCGAGTTCTGGCGCGGCCACCAGAGCCGTATCCGTGACGGTCATTTTCTGGACGTGTTCCCCTACGAGCGCAGCCGCTTTCTGCATGCCGGCGACGCAGGCCTGGACACGCTGCGTTTCGAGATTCCCGCCAATAGCCTCGCTTGAAGAGGCAGATCACATCCATCCATTTTTCAAGGAGACAAACCATGCATCAGGATCCCGTAGTCATCGTCAGCGCTGCCCGCACTCCCATGGGCGCGTTTCAGGGCGACTTTTCCGATCTGGCCGCCCATGATCTGGGCGGAGCAGCCATCAAGGCGGCAGTCGAGCGCGCCGGCATCCGGCCCGAGCTGGTGGAGGAAGTGCTGTTCGGCAACTGCCTGATGGCCGGCCAGGGCCAGGCTCCGGCTCGTCAGGCCGGCTTCAAGGGCGGCCTGCCGCAAAGCACAGGCGCCGTGACCCTGTCCAAGATGTGCGGCGCCGGCATGGAGGCCACCATTCTGGCGCACGACCAGCTCATCGCCGGCAGCCGCGATGTGATGATTGCCGGCGGCATGGAGAGCATGACCAATGCCCCTTATCTGCTCAAGAAGGGGCGTGGCGGCTATCGCATGGGGCACGACAAGATCTTCGATCACATGATGCTCGACGGTCTGGAGGACGCCTATGAGGCCGGCCGCTCCATGGGCACTTTCGGAGAGGACTGCGCCGCCAAATACCAGTTCACGCGTGAAGCGCAGGACGCGTTTGCCATTGCCAGCGTGCAGCGAGCCCAGGCCGCCGCGCAAAGCGGTGCTTTTGACGCCGAAATCACTCCCGTCACCGTCAAGACCCGCAAGGGCGACGTGACCGTCAGCGTTGACGAAGGCCCGGCCAAGGCCAAGCTGGACAAGATCTCCAGCCTCAAGCCTGCGTTCAAGAAGGACGGCACCATCACCGCGGCGTCGAGCTCCAGCATCAACGACGGCGCCGCCGCCATGGTGCTGATGCGCGAGTCCACGGCCAAGCAGCTGGGCTGCAAGCCGCTGGCGCGCATCGTCTCGCACGCGACCTTTGCACAGGCCCCCGAGTGGTTCACTACCGCGCCCGTGGGCGCCACCGAAAAGGCGCTCAAGAAGGCTGGCTGGGCCGTGGAGGATGTGGACCTGTGGGAAATCAATGAAGCCTTTGCCGTGGTGCCCATGGCGCTGATGGCCGATCTCAAGGTCTCGCATGACAAGGTCAACGTGAATGGCGGCGCCTGCGCTCTCGGACACCCGATTGGCGCCAGCGGTGCGCGCATTCTGGTCACCCTGCTGCATGCGCTCAAGACACGCGGCAAGAAGAAGGGCCTGGCCACGCTGTGCATCGGCGGCGGCGAGGCCACGGCCATGGCCGTTGAGCTGATCTGACGCCATTTGCTCAGAACCGTCACCGGTTTGCTCTACAGTGAACGCATGTTCAACGGATTGCACGCATTCGCGCTGAATGTGTGCAGCTCACATTGCGGAAATCATTCATGAGCGCAGACATTCACCACGACGAGAGCGAGACCATCAAGCCGCTGGAGCCGCAGCAGATTGATGCTTTCTGGGGCGATTTTTCCAACCAGCTGAGCCAGCTGGAGGCGCTCGATCGCCATGAGTTTGTGGAAAGCTCCAATGAGTTGCTGCACCAATATGCACCGGGCCTGAGTCTGGAGCTGGAGGGCAAGCTCGGGGAGGCCGGCTCCCGTCTGGTGATCTCGGCCCATGGCAACACGGCGCAGTTCGAGAATGCCCAGGCACTGGTGCGCCAGGCGCCGCGTTTCGAGCATTACAGCGTGCAGGCGTTTCGCAGCCGCGCGCTGGGCAGCAACTTCGGCATGCGCATGGACGGCTTCGAGCTGGCCTGCTCCGATATCCGGGTGGGCTATTACGATGCGGGAGGCATCATAGGCCTCAAGCTCTCGTTCGAGAAGCCCATTGCCAGGGACATGGCCGAGCATGCACAGCACATGGCTTTCATCATGCTGGACCATGTGCTGGGCGAGTGGGATTTTTCCGTACGCGTGGGTCCGGTGGAGTTTGCCTCCGAGGCTGCGGCCGATGTCTACGGCTCCGCTCTGCTGTCGGAGTTTCCGCCGCTGTTCGATGGCTTCATCCGCCAGCAACTGGGCCGCAGCTATGAATTCCCCCAGGAAGACAGCGACCGCTGGCTCTCGCTCGAAGTGCGCGCGCAGGATGCCGACGAAGATGCACCGCCCGACATCCTGACCTTCCACGACGGTGCCAATGCCGTGGCCACGCGCGCCGATCTGTCGCATTTCATGGAATGGCGCTTCAGATTCTCGAGCCAGCAAGAGCTGGACGGCGTGCGCGACGCCCAGGATGCGCTGGATGAACAACTCAGCCGTGAACAGCGCGGCATTCTTGCCTTCTCGCGCGTGGAAAACATGAGTGCCCGCGTGGCCACCTACTATGTGGAAGATCCGGCCCATGCGGTGCAGCTGGCCGTACAGCTGGGCAGACAGCATGTGCCCGAGCTGGAGGGCGAGCTCAGCGTGAGCTTCGACCCTTCCTGGAACGAGTTCCTGTCACTGTATGCCGCCATCCACCGCAACGACCGTCCCGAGGAGGTCCTGGCTTCATGATCACTTCGCGCGAACAACTGCTGCAGTTGTACGAGCCTCCTGCCGAGCGGGCGCTGCTCAAGCAGCAGTGGGAGCTGGATCGGCACTGCCTGCGCTTTATCGCGCTGTCGCCGTTTCTGGTCATGGCCACCGGCGGTGCGGGCGGCACCTTGCTCGATGCTTCGCCACGAGGCGGCAAGCCTGGCTTCGTCAAGGCACCGGACGCCAATACCTTGCTCATTCCCGATGCGGGCGGCAACAACCGGCTGGACAGCCTGAGCAATCTGCTCGACGACCCGCGCCTGGGCCTGCTGTTCTTTGTGCCGGGCTTCGACGAAACCCTGCGCGTCAACGGCACGGCCCAGCTGCGTGACGAGGCGCATTACACGGCCTTGTTTGCCAGCGATCATTTCCGCCCCAAGCTGGTGATCGAAGTCCATGTGCAGGAAGCCTATCTGCACTGCGCCAAGGCGCTGATGCGCTCGCGCCTGTGGAGCGAGGAGGCCAGGGTGGCGCGCAACGTCATGCCCACGCTCAATCAGATCATCCATGCCCAAATGGGGCTGACCGCGCAACCTGAATCGCAGGAAAGCATGGTGGCCCGCTATGGCGCCATGATTGCCGCCGAGCAGATCAAGAAAAATTGATAGCTGACAGCGCCTGTCATGAAAGGATTCTCGATGAAAAACGTTTTGAAACCCAATATTCATAGGCGCAAACAGCTATGGCTTTGATACTGATTCTTGGCGCATCACGCGGCCTGGGCCGAGCCCTGGCCGAGGCCTATCTGGCACAGGGCCACCAGGTGATTGCCACCGTGCGCAAGGCTGAAGACATGGTCGACCTGCAGGCACGCGGCGCCCGGGTGCTGCAGGTTGACCTGGCAGATCCCGCCAGCGTCAGCGGCCTGGCCTGGCAGCTCGACGGGGCCAGCATTGACGTCGCGCTGTACGTGGCCGGTGTCTGGGACGGTCATGACGCAGGCGTGCCGCCTACCCAGCAGCAGTTCGACCTGGTGATGCACAGCAATGTGCTGGGCTTTATGCAGGCCCTGCCGCAGATTGCTCCCATGGTGCAGGAGGCTGGCGGCGTGATCGGCGCCTTCTCCAGCGGTATGTCCCTGCTGGCCGATGCGGACGAGAGCGCCTGGCTGTACCGCGTCAGCAAGGCTGCGCTCAATATGGCCGTGGTCTCGGCCTGCCGCCAATGGCCGGGGCTGACGCTGCTGGCGCTGGACCCGGGCTGGGTGCAGACCGCGATGGGCGGCGCTGCGGCCCCGCTGTCGGTGGCTCAAAGCGTGCAGGGACTGATGCAGGCCCTGGCGCAGGTCAAGCCCGAAGACCGTGGTCAGCTGCTGCGCCACGACGGCAGATACATCAAGCTTCTAGACGCCTAGCCCAGGCTGAACAACGGGCATATAGCTATAAATATCGGAGACAACATGCTGCTGAATCAGGACCAGGAAATGATCCGCGACGCTTTGCGCGATTTTGTGCGCGAGCAGATCACACCCCATGCCGCGCGCTGGGACAAGGAACACGAGTTCCCCAAGGACGTGCACCAGGGGCTTGCCGCGCTCGGTGCCTATGGCATCTGCGTGCCCGAGGAGCTCGGCGGTGCGGGCCTGGACTATGTGAGCCTGGCGCTGGTGCTCGAGGAAATCGCCGCTGGCGACGGCGGCACCAGCACCGTCATCAGCGTGACCAATTGCCCGGTCAATGCCATCCTCATGAAGTACGGCAATGCCAGCCAGCAGGAGCAATGGCTGCGTCCGCTGGCACAGGGTCAGATGCTGGGTGCTTTCTGCCTGACCGAGCCCCATGTGGGCAGCGATGCCTCGGCGCTGCGTACCACGGCCGTGCGCGATGGCGGCGACTACGTCATCAACGGCGTCAAGCAGTTCATCACCAGTGGCAAGAATGGCGATGTAGCCATCGTCATCGCCGTCACCGACAAGACGGCGGGCAAGAAGGGCATGAGTGCCTTCATCGTGCCCACCGGCAATCCCGGCTACCAGGTGGCACGTCTCGAAGACAAGCTGGGCCAGCACAGCAGCGATACGGCGCAGATCAATTTCGAGAACTGCCGCATTCCCGCCGCGAACCTGATCGGGGCCGAGGGCGAGGGCTACAAGATTGCACTTTCCGCACTGGAGGGCGGGCGTATCGGCATTGCCGCGCAAAGCGTGGGCATGGCACGTGCGGCCTTTGAATGCGCGCTGCAATACAGCAAGGAACGCGAGAGCTTTGGTCAGCCCATCTTCAACCATCAGGCCGTGGGCTTCAGGCTTGCCGAATGCGCGACGCAGATCGAAGCGGCACGGCAACTGATCTGGCATGCCGCCAGCCTGCGTGATGCGGGTCTTCCCTGCCTCAAGGAAGCCGCCATGGCCAAGCTCTTTGCCAGCGAGATGGCCGAGCGCGTATGCAGCGCCGCCATCCAGACCCTGGGCGGCTATGGCGTGGTGAGCGACTTTCCCGTGGAGCGCATCTATCGCGATGTGCGCGTGTGCCAGATCTACGAAGGCACCAGCGATGTGCAGAAGATATTGATCCAGCGGGCGCTGGCCTGATCTACGCCTGGCGGCAAAAGCCCGCCGTTGTCAACTGCCGTGCACGAGGCTGTGGCACATCAGGGGACGGGCCGGTTGCCGATGTCACAAGGCCTGCTTAGGATGTACTCAGTGTGGGGAGTTCCCCCAGGGGTTTCAACCATTTGCAGCAGGAGTCCGGCATGCCTTTTGCCCAGGTCAATGGTCAGAATATCTACTACGAGGACACGGGAGGGCGTGGCCCGGCCATTGTGTTCTCGCACGGCCTGCTCATGGACCGCACCATGTTCGAGCCGCAGATTCAGGCTTTGCAGGGGCAGTATCGCTGCATCAGCTGGGACGAGCGGGGCCATGGGCAGACGGCCGATCCCGAGCATTGCGAAGCGTTCAGCTACTATGACTCGGCCGACGATCTGGCGGCTTTGCTCAAATATCTGGGTGTGGAAAAAGCGGTGCTGGTGGGCATGTCGCAAGGCGGCTATCTGTCGCTGCGCTGCGCGCTGATTCACCCCGATGTCGTGGGCGCGCTGGTGCTGATAGACACCCAGGCCATGCTGGAAGACCCCGAGCAGATGCCCCACCACGAGGCGCTGCTCAAGGCCTGGATGGAGCATGGTCTGTCAGATGACATGGCCACCATCGTGGAGCACACGATTCTGGGTCAGGGCTGGCCCGGGGCTGCGCAGTGGCGCGCCAAATGGAAACAGGCCTCGCCGATCAACCTGGGGCAGAGCTTTGCGACGCTGGCGCTGCGCGATGACATCAGTCCGCGCCTGGCCGAAATCAAGGTGCCTGCGCTGGTGATTCATGGCGACAAGGATGCAGCCATCGGCGTGGAGCGTGCGCGGGCCATGTTCAAGGGCCTGCCCCAGGCCCAGTGGGTGGATGTGGCCGGTGCAGGCCATGCCGCCAATCTCACGCACCCGGAACCCGTGAATGCGGCCATCAGGCAGTTTCTGGACGGCCTGCACTGAGAACCTAAACACGCTCTGAGGCTCTCAGGCCTCCCCCAGCTCAGCCATGCTGCGCTTGCGCAGCACCACGGTGATCTGGCCGTTGGTCTCGATCGTGGCGCGCTCCACCTCATGCGCGTTGAGGCAGCCATTGGAGCGCAGGGCCGCCGCCAGGTCTTCGGCAGTGATCTGCTCCTGCGTCATCAGACTGGGTTGCACAATGCCCTGGTGAATCAGAACCTTGGGTTTGCCATTCACCAGCCTGCGAAGCCTCGCAAAGCGGTAACTCAGGCGGGAGAGCAGCGCATGGCAGGCCAGCAGCGTGCCGGCACTGATCAGGCCGCCGATCAGCGAGTTGTCGCCCGCATTCATGGAGTTCTGTACTGCGTTGGAAAGAATCAGCAGCAGCACCAGGTCGAAAGGTGCGTACTGGCCGGTCTGGCGCCTGCCGGTCAGACGCAGAAACACCAGCAGAAACAGGTAGACGCTGACACCGCGAATCACGAACTCCCACCAGGGAGCAGCCATGGAGAACATAGGCAAACCTTTGAGCAGCGAGCTTTGGACTGCCGCTACTGTGCTCTGAGGCAACCGACTGCGCAAGCCGGCTTGCTCGTTGTTCGACTTGGCCGACAATGCAGCATTGCCAATCAAGACTGCCAAAGTTGTGAAAGAAGCCGAGAAAAAGTGGGACTGTCCCTGTGGACGCAAGAATGCCAAGGGGCGGCTGCTGGCCTATGCCGATTGCTGTGGCCGCTACATCGATCACTGGGATGCCCGGCCCGCTCCCGATGCCGAGGCGCTGATGCGCTCGCGCTACACGGCCTTCGTGTCTGAGAATCAGGAATATTTGCAAGCCACCTGGCATGCCAGCCAGCGCCCGTCGCAGCTCGACTTCGATGCTGCCACCAAATGGCTGGGGCTGGATGTGAAGCAGTTTCAACCAACCGGAGCGGCTTCAGCGGAGGTCGAATTCGTCGCCCGCTATCGTCTGGCGGGTCGTGCCGTGCGCCTGCATGAGCGCAGCCGCTTTGTGCTCGAGGGTGGGCGATGGTTCTACGTTGATGGCGACCAGTTCTGAAGTCGATTCGGCGCAGTTGACCCGGCTGCAGGCCAGTCTGCGCCTGTTGCAGTCCCTGGCTTCGCGTGGCTCCTCCGAAATAGCGGCCTTGCTGATTCCGGCCCTGTTGCTGTGGGTCAGTACCCGCAACAGCCCCGCCGTCAGCGCGGGGCTGGCCTGGTGGTGGGGGCTGATGATCGTCATGGCGCTGGGCTTTCTGCTGTTCCGCCGCAGCCTGCATCGTCAGTGGCGGTCGGCGCGCGATTGGGAGCCATCGCGACTGCAGGCGGCATTGACGACCTGGCAGCGACAGCTGGCGCTGGCCGCACTGATCAACGGCCTGCTTTGGGTCAGCGTGCTGGCCTTTACCTGGGGCGAAAGCCATAGTGAGCTGCGTCTGCTGATCTATCTGGTGCTGCTGGGCGTGATGGCATCGGCTGCCACTTTTCTGGCGCCCGTACTGCAGGTATTTGCCGCCTTCATGGCGGGTATTTACTTGCCCATGTTGCTGTGCACGCTGCATTACTTTCCGAAAAAAGGCCCTTATCTGTTGCCGCTGCTGCTGCTGTACGGCGCCATACTTGCACGCCACGCCTGGGGCGCGAGGCGCTTCGTGCAGCAGCAGATGGCGCACGAGCTGGAGCGTCAGGCACTGGCGGAGCGCTATCGCGAGGCCAAGGAGCAGGCCGAGAATGCGCTGGCCGAGAAAAACTGGTTCATCTCCGCCGCCAGCCATGATCTGCGGCAACCCTTGCATGCCATGGGCCTGATGCTGCAAGCCGCCCATCAGCGCAATCAGGATGATGAGCTGGCACAACTGCTGCAGGAAATGAAGGCCTGCACGCGCGATCTGGGCTCCATGTTCAACGACCTGATGGATCTGTCGCGACTTGAGGGCGACAGCTTCGCGCCGCAATGGCAGGCGGTATCCATGAGTGCGGTGCTGGACGAGGCTCGGCGCCTGTTCTCGCGCGAGGCAGCGCAGCGCGGTCTGCGTCTGCGCGTGAGGCAGCCGGCTCATATGCCGGCGCTGTGCACGGATGCGGTGCTGTTGCGGCAGATGGTTTTCAATCTGCTGCAAAACGCGCTGCGCTACACCGACCAGGGCGGGGTGCTGCTGGCGCTGCGGCACAGGCAGGGGCGCTGGCTTTTGCAGGTGTGGGACAGCGGCTGCGGCATGAGCGAGCAGGAATGCGCACAGGTCTTCATGCGTCACTATCGCAGCCCTGCGCGCCAGCAGCGCGATGCCAGGGATGGCGTGCCGGCTCCATTGCGCGGGCGTGGCCTGGGCTTGTCCGTGGTGGCGCTGGCGGCGCAGCGGCTGGGCGTGGAATGCGGAGTTCAGTCGCTGCCGGGCAAGGGTTCATGTTTCTGGCTGCGCTGGCCGCAGGATGCCGAGCAGTGGCAGACCTCGTCTGTGCTGCCGGCACCGCCGATATCGACTGGGCCGCAGTGGTTTGCCCCCTTGCAGGGGCACTGCCTAGTCGTGGAAAACGATGCGCAGCTGGCCCCGGTGCTGGTGCAGATTTTGCAGAGCTGGGGTGTGCAGGTGCAAAGAGCGCGCAGCTTGCTTGAGGCGCAGCAACTGCTGGCCGATGGACTGCGGCCAGACTTTGTGCTGTGCGACCAGCGATTGAAGGATGGTGCAAGCGGGCTTGAGTGTTTGATGCAGCTGCTGGAGGAGCATCCGCAAGCCAGCGGTGCTTTGATGAGCGGCGATGAGGAGATGCTGGAGCAGGTCCAGGATCAGGGCTATCTGGCTCTGGCGACCCCGCTGCAGCCCGACCAGCTGCATGCCGTGCTGGCGCGCTGTATGGCGATCCGTCAGCCTTAGTCCAAGTCGACCTCGATGCCTCGCATGCGCGTGATCAGCGCCACGCGGTTGCTGGCGCCCAGGCGCTGCAGCAGGGCGGTGACATGTTCCTTGACCGTGTATTCGGACAGGTTCAGCGCCTGTGCAATGGCGCGATTGGGCTTGCCCTGCAGCAACAGGCTCAGCACCTGAGCCTGGCGCGCAGTGATGCCGAGTTCTCTGGCGCTCATGTGCAGGATGCTGCCCGCAGTTGGCGCCGGAGGGGCAGTGGGGATGGGAGGCAGGGCCTCAAACCAGGTGCGACCGGCCAGCAGGGCTTGCACTGCTGCCTGAAACTCGTGAGACGGGCTGCTTTTGTGCACAAAGCCATGCACACCTGCGGCAGCGGCCTTGCTGGCGATGGCCGGGTGCTTGTCGCCGCTGGTCACCAGAATGCGTGTGCCAGGCGCCAAGGCCAGGATGCTATGCACAAATTCCAGTGATGCGCCGTCCTCCAGCCAGAAGTCCATCACGGTGATAACGGGCTCACCCAGCGCAGCAATCATTGCCAGAGCCTCATTGCCGTGTGCCGCACAGCGCACCCGCTGCACGCCGGCGCTGGTCATCAGCACATGGGCTGCACCTTCAGCGACCAGCGGGTGATCATCCACCACCAGCGCATAGGGCTGTGCGCTCAGTTGAGTGGTGCTCAGGATTTGCAGTAGATCGGGCATGAGCGTTCCTTTGGGGCTTGGTAACAAAGACCCCTCCTCGGTAGGGAGTGATCTGCTCGCAAGCCTTCTGACAATGTCTGTAAGACGACGCTGCTTGTTATCTCAGTGTCGGGATATGGACATTTTCAACCAACATCAAGACCGAGGAGCAAGCCCGTGCCATCTCTTATGCAAATCACCCGTAGAACTGCAGCCTTGCTGCTGATTTCCACCCTGGCAGCCTGTGGCGGCGGTGGAGATGGCGGCAGCAGCGAAAGCGGAGGCGGAGGCGGTGGCTCCGAAGGCGGCGGAGGCAATACGGGTGGCGGCAACGGTGGCGGCAACGGCAATCAGACCGTCACGGGAACCTACAAGTTGGGCGGCCAGACGGCTACCAGCCATGCGCAGATGATGGATGCCGCCAACAGCATGGGGGCTGACGGCTATGCGCTGTTCAGCTCCCTGGCGGGCTCGATCAGCTCGACCGGTTCGGAGATCGGCGACTTCTATCTCACGGATACCGCACATGCAGGGCGAAAGTTCAGCTATGTCAATCCTGCGGCGCAGCCATCGCGCATCGGCTTTCTGGCACAGCTGAACCAACAGGGCAGCAGCGGCTATATGTACAAATCCGATGCGGTGTTCAGCGATGTCGGCGACATCCGCAGCGTCTATGTCAAGGACAACAGCCGCAGCGACCAGTTCAGCTACAGAACAGTGACGCCCGTGGCCACGACCGCCGAAGCCTTTGCCGCGGAGCTCAATGGACAAGGGGCCGAAGGCTATCGCTATCTGGGGCCCCAGATTATCAACAACGAGTTCTTCAGCCTGTATGCCAAGCGCAATGACAGCGTCACCTATACCTATCAGGTCGACAAGCTCGCCAGCTCATCCTCGGCCGCCGATGCTGCGGAGATGAGAGCGCGTCTGGCCCAAAAGGGTGCGGACGGCTGGTTCATACGCGGCACGCAGGGGCTGGGCAGCGACCTGATGAACATGAACTATGTGGATGTCTTCGAGAAGAGTTCGGTACAGAATGGCGCCATCGAATACCTGGTCGAGGCCTCGGCAAGCAGTGACTCGCTCACGACCCAGCTGAACAATATGAATGCCAACGCGGCCAATGGATTCTTCTACTTCAGCGGAATCATGACCGCCGACGGCAAGACCAGCACCATCTACGCCAAGAACAGCGTGTGGATGATCAATCCGCTGGCCGGAGTGACCTTCCCCTGAACTCGAAAAGGGCGTGAGCGCATAATCACGCCCTCTGTTTCTTGATACTAGGCGCCGTTGGGCGCCTTTTTTGCATCCGACGATGCGCTGGTAATGCTTCCATGACTGCTTTTGACGCTGTGCTTTTCGACTGTGATGGTGTGCTGGTGGACAGCGAATCCATCACCAATCGTGTGCTGTGCTCCATGCTCAACGAATCCGGCTGGGCCATCAGCCAGGAGCAGTGCACGCGCGACTTCATCGGCAAGACGGTGCGCAGCCAGGCGGCCGTGATCGAGGCCCATACCGGCAAGCCGCTGACCGATGCCTGGATGGCCGAGTTCTACGAGCGCCGCAATGCCGCCCTGCGTGCCGAGCTGGTGGCCATCGATGGCGCGCTGGAAGCGGTCAGGCGGATTCATGCGCTGTGCAACGGTCGCATTGCCTGCGCCTCGGGGGCGGACCGTGCCAAGGTGGAGATGCAGCTCGCCAAGGTGGGCATGGCGCCCTATTTCGAAGGTCATGTCTACAGCGGCCATGAAATGCCGCGCAGCAAGCCCTTCCCCGATGTGTATCTGGCAGCGGCCGAAGCGCTGAAGGCCGATCCTGCCAAGTGCCTGGTGATCGAGGACACCATGACCGGCGTGCAGGCCGGCGTGGCCGCCGGTGCCACCGTCTGGGGCTATTTCCCGGCCGATCAGGGTCATGCCTCGGCAGAACAACTGCTCGAGGCTGGCGCAGCCTGCGTGTTCGGCGACATGGGCGATCTGCCCGCCATGTTCGAGGCCGTGCGCAGGAGTGCCGCAAGCGCCTCGGTTGGCGAAGAGGACGAGCACGACCTGCGCTAAAGCGCGCTCAGTCCCAGATCGACAGCGCCTCGCGCAGCCGTTTCACTGGCTGATCGTCGATCACGCTGTTGTGCAGCAGGATCACGCGCCGTACGGGCCAGCTTTCGACCCGCTTCACCCAGCTGCGCACGGCGGCCCTGTCCCTGACCAGCAGGCGCACGGTGCGCGGCACGGTCAGGCGCTCATGTCCGCCCGTCAGACCCAGATACATGCGTACCGGCAGGCTTAGCGGTCCCTGCCAGCATTGCAGCACGTCGGTGGCGATGAGGCTGCCGCTGGCCGGGTGGAACCACAGCGTCTCGTCGAGCATGGGAATGCCGTCCAGCCGCAGGCACTGCAGCTCGCCTGTCCAGGGTGCTTCGGAGTCCGGAGGCAAGGGCTCCAGCAGCGGCAGATCAGGTCGCTTGCGCAGCACGCCCTGTGTGCCATAGATCCTGGCCTGTGGATAAAGCCTGGCCAGCTTGCCCACGAACAAATGGTGCATGGCGCTGGGTGCGACTATGTGTTGCAGCGGTCCCAGGGCGTCGAGCGCAGCTTTCTGCCCGCCTGTCAGCGGCACTGCAGAGTGCGAGAACAGGCTGCCGTCGGCCAGCCGGATCACCGTCATGCGTGTGCTGACCTTCAGCCCTGCATTGCTGAAGTGATAGCTGAGTGCCCATACCCCATCAGCGATTGCCTGCCAGTTTTCTGAGGATTCCTGCATGGAGAGCTCCTTGCGTCAGGCGGCGCGCTGGCCGGCGGTTTTGCGGAATTCCGAAGGGGAGAGCCCTGTCCAGAGGCGAAAGGCGCGGATAAAGCTTTTGTCGTTGAGAAAGCCGCAGGCCTGGGCCACGCGCTTGATGGGGCGGCTGGTGCGCAGCAGCAGCGCAATCGCGCGTTCACGCCGGATATCGTCCTTGAGGGCCTGCAGCGAAATACCTTCTTCCTTGAGCTGGCGGTGCAGGCTGCGCTGTGACAGATGCAGCTGGCGGGACAGTGTTTCAGCCGTCTGCTGCTCCTCCCCGCTGGCGGCCAGCAGATGGCGCACGCGCTGCACCAGAGTCTTCTCGCGCTGGTAGGGGCGCACCTGGATCGGCAAGGCGCGCTGCAGCATCCGGTTGAGGGCCGCCTCGTCGCGCGCCAGCGGTGCCTGCAGCCAGCGTGCTTCAAACTGCAGACTGGCGACGGGGGCATCAAAAGCGATGCTGCCCGGTGCGAACAGCACCTTGTAGACATCGGCATGCGCGGGCTCGGAAAACGGAAAGCTGGCATGCAGCAGGCTGATCGGTTCGTTGATCAACCAGCTGGCAAAGCCGTGGATATTGCGCAGCACCGATACCATGCAGAACTCGCGCATGCTTTCCAGCGGGCGGCTTTCATGCAGGGTGAGGGTGGCAATGCCGGCCTGCTCGCTGAGCTGAAGCTGTATGTCCTGCGCAATCAGTCCGTGATGGCGGCACCAGCGCGCCAGCGCCAGGCCCAGTTGCGGTGCGCTGATGCTGGCGCGGGCCAGCATGCCGTAGCTGCCCCAGGGCAGGCGGCGCTCGAACCAGCCCAAGGCTTCATCGTCCAGCTCGCGCATGGCTGCGTCGGATAGAGCCTCCATCTGCAGGGCCGTGATGCGCTCATTGGCATCGTTAATCAGATCTGGCGGGATTTGTGCCTTTTCCAGAGCACCTAGCGCTGACATCTGCCTGGCTTCATAAGCGCGGACAATGGCTTTTACAAACGCCATGGGGGTAATTGCCGGGTGCGATTTGAGCACGGAGCTGGCATGGTGCGGTAGAGGAGTCTTGACCAGAGAGGGGGTGAGCATTTGGCAATTATTGCAACCTTTGTGACCTCTTCTGGACAGGGCTTGCCCTTATTCTGAGGTGCAGAAAACGGTGCTGAATGGACGCCGTGCAGCCAGTTCGCAGGTGGCTGCCGGCACGCAAGGAGACACAAGACCATGCCATCGCAAGTGAACGCGCTGACCGCCAGCTATGCCAAGGGGGGCACGGATGTGCCGCTGATCGAGCAGACGATTGGCGATTTTTTTTGCTGCAATGGCACAGCGCCAGGGCTCGCGTGACGCGCTGGTCAGCCGTCATCAGGGCCTGCGCTACAGCTATGCCCAGCTGCATATGGCTGCGCGCCAGCTGGCCAGTGCGCTGCTGTCGCAAGGGCTGGTCAAGGGCGACAGGGTGGGTATCTGGAGCCATAACAACGCCGAGTGGGTGCTGATGCAGCTGGCAACGGCGCAGGTGGGACTGGTGCTGGTCAATATCAACCCGGCCTACCGCACCTCTGAAGTCGAATACGCGCTCAATAAGGTGGGCTGCAAGGCGCTGGTGTCCATGCCGCGATTCAAGACCAGCGACTATCTGGGCATGCTGCGCGAGCTGGCGCCCGAGTTGGCGAGCTGCGCGCCAGGCCAGCTGCAATCCAAACGCCTGCCGGCCTTGCGCACCGTGGTGTGGATTGACGCAGCCGGCTCAGGTGCGGCCGGCCCAGGTGCGGCGGATCTGGACGCCGAACAGCCCGGCATGCTGCGCTTTTCGCAGTTGATGGCACAAGGAACCAGTGCGGATGAGCGCATTGATGCGATTGCGGCCACGCTCAGCAACCGCGACCCCATCAATATCCAGTTCACGAGCGGCACCACGGGCTTCCCCAAGGGCGCGACGCTGACGCACCGCAACATCCTCAACAATGGCTTTTTCATTGGTGAATGCATGCGCCTCACGCCCGAGGACCGACTGTGCATTCCCGTGCCCCTGTATCACTGCTTCGGCATGGTGCTGGGCAATCTGGCCTGCTTCACCCATGGCTCGACCATCGTCTATCCCAATGATGGCTTTGACCCCATCACCGTGCTGGAGGCAGTGCAGGCCGAGAAATGCACGGGTCTGCACGGCGTGCCCACCATGTTCATTGCCGAGCTCGACCATCCGCGCTTTGCCGAGTTCGATCTGTCCACTCTGCGCACCGGCATCATGGCCGGCTCGCCCTGTCCCATCGAGGTGATGAAGCGCGTGGTGCGCGACATGCATCTGAGCGAAATCACCATCGCCTACGGCATGACGGAAACCAGCCCCGTGAGCTGCCAGAGCGATGCCGACACGCCTCTGGAAAAGCGCGTGGCCACCGTGGGCAAGGTGCAGCCGCATCTGGAGGTGAAGATCGTGGACCCGTCCACGGGCGAGATCATGCCGCCGGGCCAGTCGGGCGAGCTGTGCACGCGTGGCTATTCCGTCATGCACGGTTACTGGGAAGACGAGGCCAGAACCCGCGAGGCCATCGATGCCGAGCAGTGGATGCACACCGGCGATCTGGCGACCATGGACGGCGAAGGCTATGTGAATATCGTGGGCCGCATCAAGGACATGGTGATCCGTGGCGGCGAGAACATCTACCCGCGTGAAATCGAGGAATTCCTCTATCGCCACCCCAAGGTGCAGGACGTGCAGGTGGTGGGCGTGCCCGATGTGCGCTATGGCGAGGAGCTCTGTGCCTGGATCATTGTCAAGCCCGGCCTGGAACTCGGCGAAGATGAGATCCGTGAGTTCTGCAAGGGGCAGATTGCGCACTACAAGGTGCCGCGCTATATCCGCTTTGTCCAGGCCTTCCCGATGACGGTGACGGGAAAGATCCAGAAGTTCAGGATTCGCGACGAGATGATCGAGTTGCTGGATCTGCGCGTGATCAAGACAGCCTGAATGCCATGTTGAACCATGCCTGCACCCCCTGCCAAAAGCCCCGCATCTGCGGGGCTTGGGAAGAGGCATGTTCAGTGCTGGTGGGCGCTGGTTTCGCTCTTGGGAAGGCCGGCGGCGCGGCGTGCGACAGCGAGGCGCTTGCGCATGGCGATTTCCTGCATGTCCAGCTCGCTGACCAGACTGCGCAGCGATTCGTCGTTGATGCGGTGGGCCTGTCTTTCGGCGTAGTAAAAGTCCCGCTCGGCATGAATGCACTCGATGCGGGTTTCGATCTCCATCACATAGCGCAGCTTGCGCTGGCGCACGACTTCGGGCGCTTCGCGCAGCAGTTCTATGCTTTGCGCGGCGCCGCTGCCGTCGTCCAGCAACTGGATGCGGTTGCGGTATTCCTGGGTCAGGTGGCCGTTGACCTCCTGGCGCATCGCCACCCATTCGGGGTCGCGGCGCAGCACTTCCTCCTCGCTCAGCGTGAGCTTGGCCATGGCCGCCATGCAGGCCTGTTCGCGGGCCAGGCGCTCCTCACGCACGGTGGGCGACTCTTCGTGCGGGGGCAGATGGCGCAGCACGATGGGAAGGCCCACGGCGCCGATCACCAGCGTGAACAAAATCGTGCCGGTGGCGAGAAAGACCAGCATGTCGCGACCCGGGAAGGGCTGGCCATTGTTCAGCAGCATGGGCACGGACAGCGCGCCGGCCAGCGTGACCGCACCGCGAATGCCGGCCAGCGTGGTGGCCAGATTCAGCAGTGGCGAGGGACGCTCGGACATCTTGCCCTGCCGGTGGGCGCGCAGCAGCGAGCCATGCACACCCAGCACCAGCCAGATCCAGCGCATCAGCAGCAGCGCAAACGAAATCGCGGCCACATAGCCGACCAGAATCCACCAGTCATGGCCGGCCTGATGCAGCGGCACGCCGATGATGGAGGGCAGCTGCAGGCCCAGCAGCAGGAAGATGGCGCCGTTGAAGGCGGCCTCCACCATGCTCCAGGTGCCTTCGGTCTGCAGGCGTTCGCTGATATAGCTGCTGCGCTCCAGGTCGGCGAAATTGGTGGCGATGCCTGCGGCCACGGCAGCCAGAATGCCGGAGACACCGATCTTCTCACCCACGATATAGGCGGCAAAAGGCAGCAGCACCAGCAGCAGCACCATCTGCGTGGCTGCGACATCGCCCAGGCGGCGCGTGATGGTGCCGCGCGCATGGCTGAAACCCCAGCCTATCAGCGTACCCACAACCAGGCCGCCGACGGCCATCCAGGTGAATTCCTTGGCGACTTCGCCCCAGGAGAACATGCCGGTCAGCGTGGCTGCAATCGCAAACTTCAGCGCCACAAGGCCCGATGCGTCATTGAGCAGCGACTCGCCCTCCAGCACATGCATGGTCTTCTCGGGCATGCCCAGATTGCGCGTGATGGCCGAAACGGCCACGGCATCGGTGGGCGAGATCACGGCGGCCAGGGCAAAGGCCACGGTCAGCGGAATCTCGGGAATCATCCAGTGGATGAGATAGCCCAGGCCCAGCACGGTGAACAGAACCAGGCCCAGGGCCAGCAGCAAAATGGGTTTGGCCAGTGCGAAGAATTCACGCTTGGGGATGCGCCAGCCGTCGGCGAACAGCAGCGGCGGAATGAAGAGCAGCAGGAACAGCTCGGGGTCGAACGCGATGTGCAGGCCGGCTTGCGGCCAGGCAATCAGCGCACCCAGTGCGATTTGAATCAGAGGCAGGGGGATGGCCCGGATATAGCGGGCCACAATGCCTGTCAGCGCTCCCAGCAGCAAGACAAGCAGAACAGTTTCAACAGCGTGCATAAGGCATTTTCTTCAACTGCAGTGGCAGCGCTGTGTCTGAGCAAGAAAAAAAACCAAGTTCCCGTATCGGGCAAAGTAATCAAGACAAGAGGCAAGCGATGAGCATTCTGGGCACACAACTGAATCCGCGTTCGGCAGATTTCCTGGCCAACGCCGCTGCCATGCAGGCGCTGGTTAATGAGCTGCATGCACGCTGCGATCAGAACGCGCTGGGCGGCAATGAAGCCGCGCGCGCCAAGCATGTGGCGCGCGGCAAGCTGTTGCCGCGCGAGCGCGTGCAGCGGCTGCTGGACCCCGGCACGCCATTTCTGGAGCTGTCGCCGTTGGCCGCGCTCAATATGTATAACAACGATGCGCCGGGCGCCGGCGTGATTGTCGGCGTGGGTCGCGTCAGCGGCGTGGACTGCATGATCGTCTGCAACGACGCCACCGTGAAGGGCGGAACCTACTACCCGATGACGGTGAAAAAGCATCTGCGCGCGCAGGAAGTGGCCGCGCAGAACCGTCTGCCCTGCATCTATCTGGTCGATTCGGGCGGTGCCAATCTGCCCAATCAGGATGAGGTTTTCCCCGACCGCGAGCACTTCGGCCGCATCTTCTACAACCAGGCCAATATGAGCGCTCAGGGCATCGCCCAGATCGCCGTGGTCATGGGTTCGTGCACGGCAGGCGGCGCCTATGTGCCGGCCATGAGTGACGAGTCCATCATCGTCAAGAACCAGGGCACCATCTTTCTGGGCGGCCCTCCTCTGGTCAAGGCCGCCACCGGCGAGGTGGTCAGTGCCGAGGACCTGGGCGGCGGCGATGTGCACACGCGCCTGTCGGGCGTGGCCGACCATCTGGCCGAGAACGATCTGCATGCACTGGCGCTGGCACGCCAGGCAGTGGCAAACCTGAACAAGGACAAGCCCCAGTCGCAGACCGACCATGCGCCTGCGGCGCCGCTGTTCGAGAGCGAAGAGCTGTATGGCGTGATTCCCGTCGATACGCGCAAGCCCTTCGATGTGCGCGAGATCATCGCCCGTATCGTGGACGGCAGCCAGTTCGACGAGTTCAAGGCCCGCTTCGGCAACACCCTGGTCTGCGGCTTTGCGCGCATCGAGGGCATGCAGGTCGGCATCATCGCCAACAACGGCATTCTGTTTTCCGAGTCGGCCGTCAAGGGGGCACACTTCATCGAGCTGTGCTGCCAGCGCAAGGTGCCACTGGTGTTCCTGCAGAACATCACGGGCTTTATGGTCGGCCGTAAATACGAAAACGAAGGCATTGCCCGTCATGGCGCCAAGCTGGTCACGGCCGTGGCCACGGCTGCGGTGCCCAAGTTCACCATCATCATCGGCGGCAGCTTTGGCGCGGGCAATTACGGCATGTGCGGCCGCGCCTATTCGCCCCGTTTTCTCTGGATGTGGCCCAACGCGCGCATCAGCGTCATGGGCGGCGAGCAGGCGGCCAGCGTGCTCGCCACCGTCAAGCGCGACGGCATCGAAGCCAAGGGCGGCAGCTGGAGTGCCGAAGAAGAGGAGCGCTTCAAGGCGCCCATTCGCCAGCAGTATGAAGACCAGGGCCATCCCTATTACGCCACGGCTCGTCTCTGGGACGACGGCGTGATCGATCCCGCCGACACGCGCCGCGTGCTGGCGCTGGGCCTGGCTGCCGCGCGCAATGCGCCGATTGAGGACACGCGCTTCGGCGTATTCCGCATGTAAGCGGCTAGAGGCTGCCAATCATGTCGCGTCGCCATTTCCTCACCTGCTTGCCGCCAGTCCTGCTGTCGGCAGCGCTGGCCATGCCCATGGTTGGCGCCGCCGAGCCAGCGGTGCAGCGCATGGACGCGCGCATTCCGGTCTGGGTGCCAGCGAGCGGCGATTCGCCTGCGCACAGCGCCGAGTTGACAGGCCATGTCTATCGTCCTCATGGGCAGGGTCCTTGGGGATTGATCGTGCTCAACCATGGCACACCCAGCGGCAAAGAGGCGCGCGAAACCATGCGCGATCGCTACGGCCCGCAGGCGCGCGCTCTGGCCGAGCTGGGCTATGTGGTGGTGACGGGCTTGCGCCGCGGCTATGGCGCATCGGACGGTCCTCTGGCCGACCGCTACGGCAGCTGCGATGACCCCGACTACGCCCATGCGGCCCAGGAGGCCGCGCGCGATGTGGCGGCCATCATGACTTACGGGCAAAAGCTGCCTTATGTCGATGGCTCGCATGTGCTGCTGCTGGGCAAGTCTGCCGGCGGCTTTGCGTCGCTGGCGCTGGCGGCGCAGCAGCCCGTGGGCTTGCGCGGCGTCGTCAACTTTGCCGGCGGCCGCGGTTCGCAGCCGCAGATGCGTGAGAAAGCCGCGGTTTGCGGCGAGGCGCAACTGCTCAAGACCGTGGCCGGCTTTGCCGCCACCAGCCGTGTGCCCCAGCTGTGGATTTATGCCGAAAACGATAGCTACTTTCGCCCGCCGCTGGTGCGCAAGATGGCTGAAAGCTATCTGGCCGCAGGCCAGAACCTGAAACTGGTGTTTGCTCCATCCAGCGGCGCTGAGGGACACCAGTTCTTTGACCGTGCAGCCAATATCGGGCAATGGTTGCCGCAGGTCCGTGAATTCCTGATGCAGCAGCTGCCGGGTACGGCGGCTGCGCAACTGCAACGCCCTAACTCACTGGGAGACAAGCCATGACTGCTTTGACTTTGACCGTGGATGGCGGCATCGCCCGCGTCACGCTGGCTCAGCCCGCCATTCGCAACGCCTTCAGCGATGCGGCGATTGCCGAGATCACCGCCGCCTTCCTTCAGGTCGGCGAGCGTGCCGATGTGCGCGCCGTGGTGCTGGCCGCCGAAGGACCCGCATTCTGCGCGGGCGCGGACCTGAACTGGATGCGCCGTATGGCCGATTACTCGCGCGACGAAAACCGCGTTGATGCGGGTCTGCTGGCCGAGATGCTGCGCGTCATCTACGAATGCCCCAAACCCACGATTGCGCGTGTGCAGGGCGATGTCTATGCGGGGGGCATGGGCCTGGTGGCCTGCTGCGATATGGCAGTGGCGGCCGATACGGCGGGCTTTTGTCTCAGCGAGGTCAAGATCGGTCTGATTCCCGCCACCATCAGCCCCTATGTGATCCGCGCCATGGGTGCCAGGGCTGCGCACCGCTACTTTCTCACGGGCGAGCGCTTTTCGGCGCAGGAGGCACATCGCATCGGCTATGTACATGAGGTGGTCGATGCCGACGGGCTGGACGCCGTGGTCGACGGCTGGCTCAAGCATTTGCTGAGCGCCGGCCCCGCAGCGGTGCGGGCCTGCAAGCGCCTGGTGCTGGACATGGCCGAGCGCGAGATCAGCGAGCAGCTGATTGCGGCGACTGTGGAGTCGATTGCCACCATCCGCGCCAGTAGCGAAGGCAAGGAAGGCGTGCAGGCCTTTCTCAACAAGCGCAAACCCAACTGGCTGCCCGGATGAGATGACAAACCTTGTGTCCGGGGCGCTTTAGAGTCCGGGCGAGACATAAGGAATGAACACCATGGATATCTGGCAAACCATCATCGACTGGCTGCACCGCATCGGCCTGCATATCGACCCCGAAACGGCCAGGGCCGTGGGCGATGCTGCTGGTCAGGTCGGAGATGTGGCTGCCAGGGCCGGGCAAGCCGTGGGGCAGATGGACATGGCCTCGATGCTTGCGCTGGCCGCGGCTCTGGGCTGGGCCAGCGGCTTTCGCCTCTATGCCGTGGTGTTTGTCGTGGGCCTGTTGGGTGCAAGTGGTTTGATGCCGCTGCCCGGCGGTCTGCATGTGCTGCAGCATCCCATGGTGCTGGTCATCAGCGGCGGTCTGCTGTTCGTGGAGTTCTTTGCCGACAAGATTCCCGTGGTCGATTCGGTCTGGGACCTGTTCCAGAGCGTGCTGCGCATTCCCGCCGGGGCGGCGCTGGCGGCCTCGGTCTTTGCTGCCGACAGCACCACCATGGCCATGGCTGCCGCCTTGATGGGCGGAGCGCTGGCCGCGACCAGCCAGGCCGCCAAGACCACCACGCGTGCCCTCATCAACACCTCGCCCGAACCGTTCTCCAACCTGGGAGCCAGTCTGGCTGAAGACACGGTGTCGCTGGGCGCCATCTGGCTGGCGCTGACCAATCCGCTGGTGTTTGCCGCCGTGCTGCTGGTCGTGGTGATTGCGATGTGGCTGGTGATCTGGGCGCTTTGGCGCTTTCTCAAGGCGATTTTTCGACGCCTGCGCGGCACTGGCGATGCGCAGGAACCATTGCAAAAAACATAGCTGCTTGCGTTTGATGGATATGCGCTGAGTGGTGATTTGACCGATAACCGGAGACGATATGTTCAAGAAAATTCTGATTGCGAATAGAGGTGAAATCGCCTGCCGCGTAGCCGCCACCGCCCGTCGCATGGGTGTGAAGACCGTGGCCGTGTATTCGGATGCCGATGCCAGGGCCAAGCATGTCGCGGCCTGCGACGAGGCCGTGCACATCGGCGGCAGTGCGCCCAAGGACAGCTATCTGAGCTGGGAGCGCATTCTGGAGGCCGCCCAGGCCACGGGTGCCGAAGCCATTCACCCCGGCTATGGCTTTCTCTCCGAGAACGAAGACTTTGCCAATGCCTGCGCGGCGGCTGGTCTGGTCTTCATCGGCCCGCCCGCCAGCGCGATTCGCGCCATGGGTCTCAAGGCCGAGTCCAAGCAGCTGATGGAAAAGGCCGGCGTGCCGCTGGTGCCCGGCTATCACGGTCACGACCAGAACCCCGAGCTGCTGCAACGCGAGGCCGACCGCATCGGCTATCCCGTGCTCATCAAGGCCAGCGCGGGTGGCGGCGGCAAGGGCATGCGTCTGGTGGAAAAGAGCGAGGACTTCGCGGCTTCGCTGGAGTCCTGCAAGCGCGAGGCCATCAACAGCTTCGGCAACGATGCCGTGCTGATCGAGAAATACGTGCTGCGTCCGCGCCATATCGAGATACAGGTGTTTGGCGATACACAAGGCAACTGCGTCTATCTGTTCGAGCGCGACTGCTCGGTGCAGCGCCGCCACCAGAAGGTGCTTGAGGAAGCGCCGGCGCCCGGCATGACTGCCGCGCTGCGCCAGAAGATGGGCGAGGCCGCCGTGGCCGCCGCCAAGGCCGTGAACTATGTAGGCGCGGGCACGGTGGAGTTCATCGTCGAGCAGCCCGGCGGCTACGACCAGCCCGAAGCCATGAAGTTCTACTTCATGGAAATGAACACTCGGCTGCAGGTGGAGCACCCCGTGACCGAAGCCATCACGGGCGAGGACCTGGTGCGGTGGCAGCTGCTGGTGGCTTCGGGACAGCCTTTGCCCAAGGCACAGTCGGAGCTTCGTATCCTGGGGCATGCCATCGAGGCACGCATCTGCGCCGAGAACCCCGAGAACAACTTCCTGCCCGCCACCGGTCATCTGGCCGTCTATCGCAAGCCAGAATGCAGCAGCTTCGAGATCAGCGATGTGCGCGTGGACGACGGCGTGCGCGAGGGCGACGCGATCAGCCCCTTCTACGACTCCATGATCGCCAAGCTCATCGTCCATGGCGAGGACCGTGCCCAGGCGCTGGCGCGTCTGGACGCGGCACTGGCCCAGACCCACATCGTGGGCCTGACGACCAATGTGCAGTTTCTGCGCCAGGTGGTGAAGAGCCAGGCTTTCTCCAATGCCTTGCTCGATACCGCGCTGATCGAGCGCGAGCGCGAGGCCTTGTTCGGCAAGGATTTCGTGGGCCGCGACCTGGCCGTCGCCGCCGCCATGGCCTGGCAGCTGCAGGGCGAGCAGGCCGCGCAAGGCGCAGACCCCTTCAGCCGCCGCGACGGCTGGCGCATGTCGGGCCGCTATGTGCGCTCCTTCGGCTTTGCCTACCGCGGCGAGGACTTCACGGCCGGCCTGGCCTACGGCCGCGGCACGCAGGCGGCGCAGACCTATCAGCTCGGCATTGGCGAGGGCGAGAGCCGCAGCGATGGCACGCTGCAGTGGCGCGCACTGGCCGACGGGCGGCTGGAGCTGGGCCTGGACGGCAAGCGCACGGTGGTCGTGGTCCATGCCCAGGGCGATCAGCTGTCCATCTTCACCGAAGCGGGCAGCACCCAGATCACCGTGGTCGACCAACTGGCCCATGCGGGCGACACCGGCCATGAAGGCGGCCGCCTGACGGCACCCATGCCCGGCAAGGTGGTGTCCTTCACCGTCAAGGCCGGCGACAAGGTCAGCAAGGGCCAGCCGCTTGCCGTGATGGAGGCCATGAAGATGGAGCACACGATTGCCGCCCCCGGCGATGGCGTGGTGCTGGAGCTGCTGTATGTGCCTGGCGACCAGGTCAGCGAAGGCGCCGAGCTGCTGCGCATCGAGGTGGCCGCCTGATCCGGCCAGGGTTGAACTGTTTAACAAAAAGAGCAGCTTGCGCTGGACTATCCATGAAGTCAGTCACTTTCAATGATGAAATCAAGACAGGTAAAGCGCAGGAAGCTTCTTTTTTGATGGCGGTCCATTGGCCATCTGCGTCTGCAGCAGGAATGCCAAAGCGTTAGGCTTCGCATCTATGAAAGTCTTATTTTGCTGTGACGATACGCGGCCGGAACCCTGGCTCAAAGGTTTGCATGACGCGCTGCCGGGCGCGGAGATTGCCATCTGGGAGCCGGGCGCGCCCCAGGCCGACTATGCACTGGTCTGGGCGCCGCCCCAGCAGTTTCTTGACGAGCAGGCGGCCGGCCTGAAGGCCATGTTCAACATCGGCGCGGGCGTGGATGCGCTGCTGCCGCTGCGCATTCCCGCCGAGCTGCCCGTCTACCGCCTCGAAGATGCGGGCATGGCCGTGCAGATGGCCGAGTATGTGGCCCAGGCCGTGATCCGCTTCTTCCGTGGCCTCGATCAGTATGAGGCCGATATGGCGCAAGGCCTGTGGCAGCATCAGCGCAACCCCAGGCGTGTGGACTATCCCGTGGGCGTGATGGGCCTGGGCAAGATGGGCGAGCGCGTGGCCAGGGCGCTGACGGTGTTCGATTTCAAGGTCAATGGCTGGAGCCGCTCGCCGCGCGAGCTGCAGGGCGTCGAATGCTTCAGCGGCATGGACAGCCTGGACCGCTTTCTGTCCGAGACGCGCATTCTGGTCAATCTGCTGCCCCTGCACGACGAGACCCGCGACATCATCAATGCCCGCACGCTGGCGCTGCTGCAGCCCGGGGCCTATGTGATCAATGTGGGGCGCGGCGGCCATGTGGTCGATGCCGACCTGATTGCGCAGATCGAGTCCGGCCATGTCATCGGCGCCATGCTGGATGTGTTCCGAGAGGAGCCGCTGCCCGAGAATCACCCGTTCTGGAAGCAGTCCAGAATCATCCTCACCCCCCATACCTCGGCCCGCACGCTGGCGGCGGACAGCATTGCTCAGATCGTGGGCAAGGTCGCCGCCATGAGCCGGGGCGAGCCCGTCACAGGTCGCGTCGACCTTGGCAAGGGCTATTGATACCAAGGAGACAAGAATGAAGTACCCCGCACGCGTCAAGATCATCGATGTGGGCCCGCGCGACGGCCTGCAAAACGAAAAGCAGCCTGTGCCTGCTGCGGTCAAGATCGAGCTGGTGCAGCGCCTGCAGGACGCCGGCCTCAAGGAGATCGAGGTCACCAGCTATGTGTCGCCCAAATGGGTGCCGCAGATGGCGGACAACGCCGAAGTCATGGCTGGAATAGCGCGCCGAGGCGGGGTGCTGTATTCGGTGCTCACGCCGAATCTCAAGGGCTTCGAGGCCGCGCTGGCCGGCAAGCCCGACGAGATCGTGGTGTTCGGTGCGGCCAGCGAGGCTTTCAGCCAGCGCAACATCAACTGCTCGATTGCCGAGAGCATAGAGCGCTTTGCGCCTGTGGTGCAGGCGGCCCTGGAGGCCGGCATTGCCGTGCGCGGCGCCATGAGCTGTACCGTGGGCTGCCCTTATGAAGGCGAGATCGCGCCCGAGAAGGTGGGCTATCTGGCCGGGCTCATGAAGAATATCGGCGTGCAGCGTGTGGACGTGGCCGACACCATTGGCGTGGGCACGCCCGTCAAGGTGCAGAAGGCGCTGGAGGCCACGCTGGCGCACTTCGATATCGACCAGGTGTCCGGCCATTTCCACGATACCTATGGCCAGGCCCTGAGCAACACGCTGGCGGCGCTGGATCTGGGGGTCTGGAACTTCCAGTCCTCGGTCGCAGGCCTTGGCGGCTGTCCCTATGCCAAGGGCGCGACGGGCAATGTGGCCACCGAAGACGTGGTCTATCTGCTGCAGGGCATGGGCATAGAGACCGGCATCGACCTCGACAAGCTGATCGATGCGGGCCAGTTCATCAGCGAGCACCTGGGTCGCCCCACGCAGTCGCGCGTGGCCAAGGCCTTGCTGACCAAGCGCGCGGGCTGAATCTCGACTCGGCCCGGGCAGGCATGGGCGTTGTTACCATCGCCGCCATGCAAGCAAGATCACGTTTTTCACTGGCCCTTTGTCTGGCGGCAGCTGCCCTGCTGGGCGGCTGCGCCGGCATGGATGCCCAGGAGTGCAGGGACACGGACTGGGCCTATCTGGGCCAGCTCGATGCCATGGACGGCAGGCTGGACCTGTCCACCCGCGCCAGACGCCACTTCAAGGCCTGCAAGGACCAGGGCGTACAGATGGATGCGCGGGCCTATCAGCAGGGCTGGCTGCGCGGCCTGCAGGATTTCTGCACTCCCGACAGCGGCAAGGCTTATGCGGAAGCCGGCCGCAAGTTCCAGCCGGGCTATTGCCCGGCGCCGCTGGAGGCCGCGTTTTTGCAAGGCTATGCGCCGGCGCGCGAGCGCTATCAGGACAGGCAGTCGGTGCTTGAGCTGGAGCGCCGCATCGAGGCCAAGAAAAAAGAGCTGCGCGAGGCGCGTGACGCCAAGAACAGTGCCGGACATATCGCCTATGTCCAGAAAGACCTGCGTGATTTGCAACTGGAGCTGGTGCAGCTCAGGCTCAAGCTGGCACAGTAGGGGCCGTGACGCTGCCGGATGGCGGCGCGATTTTCAGGAAAACATCATGTGTGGGTCAGAACTTCATGCGCTGCCGGAAGGCGTGCAGCGCGTCAGCCGCTTTTTGCAGGATGCCGGTCATCCGCATGCGCCGCAGATGCTGGACGGCGCGGCGCGTACCGCCCAGGAGGCAGCCGATCAGCTCAGCATTCTGGTCGGGCAGGTGGCCAAGAGCATCATCTTCAAGCGCAGGAGCGATGGCGCGGCCGTGCTGGTCGTGGCCTCGGGCGACAGGCGTGTCGATGAAAAGAAAGTGACGCAGTTGGTGGGCAAGGTCGGTCGCGCCGATGCGGATTTCGTCAAGTCCAGCACCGGCTTCTCGATTGGCGGCGTCAGCCCCGTGGCCCATGCAACCAAGGTAGTGACCTTGATGGATGCCGAGTTGCAGCGCTTCGAGACGGTGTGGGCCGCAGCAGGCCATCCGCACGGCGTGTTTCCCGCATCGCCTGCGCAGCTGCAGGCTCTTACTGCCGCCCCCTGGTCGGATGTGGTGGAGCAGGCATGAGTACCGAACTTCTTCAGGAACAGCAGGCCCAGCAGGCTCAGCAACTGGCACAACTTGCCGCCAAGGCCGAAGTGGCCCTGGTCTGGGCCGAGGCCGACCAGCCCGTGGCTTCGCCCTGCATCAACGTCTGCCGCATGACGGCGGACCGCAGCCATTGCCAGGGCTGCTTCAGAACCATTGACGAGATTCGCGCCTGGTCCAAGGGCGATGCCGAGCTGCGCCTGGAGATCTGGGGTCGGCTGCTGCAGCGCGCCGGCCTCGAGGACCCGCGCCATGCCGAGATCTGATCGCCCTTGGAGGAGAGCCGACATGAAGCACATCACTTGTTATCTGGACTTTGTGTCGCCCTATGCATGGCTGGCGCTGGAGCAGATGCCCAAGGCGCTGCAAGGGCTCAGCTATCACGTTGATTACCGCCCGGTGCTGCTGGGTGCCTTGCTGCAAGGCAATGCCAACCCCGGACCGGCCGGTATTCCTGCAAAGCGCACCTGGACCTACCGCCATGTCACATGGCTTGGCCGGTCGCTGGGCATACCTCTGCAGATGCCGGCCCGGCATCCGTTCAAGCCGCTGCCGCTGCTGCGGCTGGCGCTGGCCCATGGGCGTGACGGCAGCATCAACCGCTTTGTGGCGCAGGCCGTGATGCAGCATGTCTGGCAGGGTGGCCAGGAGGCCAATGATGCGCAGCGCCTGCAGCAGTTGCGCGAGCAGCTGAAGGAGCAGCTGCGCCAGGAAGAGGACAGTGCCGAGGTCAAGCAATGGCTGCGCAGCAATACGGAGCAGGCGCAGCAGGCCGGCGTGTTCGGCGTGCCAGCCTGGGTCGTGGACGGCCATGTATTCTGGGGCCTGGATGCCTTGCCCATGTTGCAGGCCTATCTGCGTGGCGATGAGTGGTTTGCGCAGCAGTGGGAGGCCGCAGCTGGCGTGTCCTGGGGGCTGGAGTAGGGCGGCAGGTACGGGCCGGAGCCGGGATCGACACGCAGGACGGTGCTTTCTCTCTGGCATCGGCCATGGCGCCTAGGCGACGCCGGGCGTGGCGGGCCTTGCATAAGCTGGTGCGGTTTTCAAGACCATCAAGGAGACCGCACCATGGATACCCTGCAGATGTTTTCGCTCAAGGGCCGCACGGCTCTTGTCACCGGTGGTTCGCGCGGTATCGGCCGCATGATCGCCGAAGGCTTTGTGCGCCAGGGCGCGCGCGTGTACATCTCGGCGCGCAAGGCCGAGGCCTGCGACCAGACGGCGCGCGAGCTGTCGGAGCTGGGCCACTGCGTTTCGCTGCCCGCCGACGTGTCCACCATGGACGGCGTGAAGTCGCTGGTCGATGCTTATGCGGCGCACGAAGACCAGCTGGGCATCCTCGTCAACAACGCGGGCGCGGCCTGGGGCGCGCCCTATGACGAATTTCCCGAAAGCGGCTGGGACAAGGTCGTGGACCTGAACATGAAGTCGCCCTTCTTCCTGACCCAGGCGCTCACGCCCATGCTGCGCAAGTCGGCCGCGGGCGCGCAGCTGGCCAAGGTCATCAACATCGCCTCCATCGACGGCATCTCGGTCAACTCCTGGGAGACCTACTCCTACGCGGCCAGCAAGGCCGGCCTGATCCATCTGACCAAGCGCATGGCTCTGCGCCTGGCGCCCGAGCGCATCGTGGTCAGCGCCATCGCGCCCGGCCCGTTCGCCTCGGAGATGAACAAGAACGCGCGCGACCATGCGGACGAGGCCGCGGGGCGCGTGCCCCTGGGCCGCATCGGCGAGCCCGAGGATATGGCTGGCGCCGCCATCTTCCTGGCCTCGCGCGCCGGCGACTATGTGGTGGGCTCCACCCTGGTCGTGGATGGCGGTTGCGCCTGGGCGCGCTGAGCTCACCCGAGCGCAGTCATTGCATAAAAAGATAGCTTCTGCCGCTTTATGGATAAGTAATTCAGATGCAAAAGTATCTGAGTTTCAATTTCAATAAGCGAGAAAAGCTATTGTTTTTTGAACCTTCATTCCGACAAAAATGAATCCTTTCGGGGGCTGGTTTCCTGCCCTCAGGGATGCCACTGCGTCGCGCGCACAGGGCTGGCGGCCGGTGTGGCGGAGTTGCCGGCCAGCGCATAGGACAGCTTGTTGGCTGCGGCGATCACGGTCCGGGCCAGGGCTTCGAGCCTGGCCTCGGGCAGTCGCGATGCGGGGCCCGAGATGCAGACCGACCCCATGAGCCGCCAGTGCATGCCGAACACCGGCGCCGAGACCGTCGCCACACCTTGCTCGCGCTCGCCGATGGAGCAGTGGTAGCCCTTTCTGCGGATCTGCTCGTAGATTTCGCCGGGCTCGCCCGAGAACGCGAGGATGACGCGGCCCGGCGAGCCCTTGTCCAGTGGCAGCCCCTCGCCCATGCGCGCATGGTGGCGCAGGGCCTGCGGCCCTTCCACGCGTACCAGGCAGGTACGCACATGGCCCTCGCGCACGTAGAAGGCGGCGCTCTCGCCGCTGAGTTGTGTGAGCTCGCGCAGCGCGGGCTCCAGCACGTTCTGCACATCGAAGCCTGCCTGGTAGCGCGCGCCCAGCCAGCCCGAGGAAGGACCCAGCCGCCATTCCCCGTCCTCGCGCTGCACCATGTAGCCCGACCGGGCCAGCGTGCGCGCCAGCCGCAGCACCGTGGTCTTGTGCAGGCCGCAGCGCCGGCTGAGTTCGGCCAGCGAAAGATGCGATTCGCCCAGCGCAAAGGCCTCTAGCAGCTGCAGTGCGCGGGTGACGGCAATGACGCCGTCGCCGGACTTCTGTGCGGATTGGGTTGGGTTGCTCATGATGCAATGCGTTTCATTCTGCGAAACAGCATTGTATGGGTTGAAACGTTTGCCTAAAGTCGCCTCCAGCGGTCGGGGCTTCCGGCTGCACGCATCAGAACACGCTTCAAAGCGACCAACAGGAGACAACAGATGAACTTTCGCCCGCTTTCGCGCGCCTTGCATGTCGCCGTGCTCGGCATCGTGGCCGTAGTCACCCCCTTCGCCGGCGCGCTGGCGCAGCCCGCCTATCCGGCCAAGCCGATCCGCCTGATCGTGCCGTTCCCGCCTGGCGGCGGCACGGACATGATTGCGCGCACCGTGGCGCAGAAGATGGCCGAGCAGAACAAGTGGAGCGTGGTGGTGGACAACCGCCCCGGCGCGGGCGGCAACCTGGGCGTGGACGCTGCGGCCAAGGCCGCGCCCGACGGCTACACCCTGGTCATGGGCCAGACCAGCAATCTCGCCATCAACCCCTGGCTCTACGCCAAGCTGCCCTACGACCCGATCAAGAGCCTGGCGCCCGTGGCCCTGGTGTCCTCGGCGCCCATCGTCATGGCCGCTCCCGCCAACACGCCCTACAAGACCTTTGCCGAGCTGGTGACGGCGGCCAAGGCCAGGCCCGACGGCATCACCCTGGGCTATTCGGGTAACGGCACCGTGGCCCATCTGGCGGGCGAGCAGGCCCAGAAGATTTCGGGCATGAGCCTGCGCCATGTGCCCTACAAGGGAGCAGGCCAGGCCATGACGGACCTGGTGGGCGGACAGATCGACCTGTACATGTCCGCCATTCCCACGCTGCTGGGCCAGGTGCGCAACGGCAAGCTGCGGCCGATTGTCGTGACCTCGTTGGCGCGCTCCAGCCAGCTGCCCGATACGCCCACGCTGGCCGAGCTCGGCTACAAGGACTTCGAGGCCAGCTCCTGGTAGGCGTGCTGGCGCCCGCGGGCACGCCCGAGGCCATCGTGCAGCAGCTCAACAAGGCCATCAACCTGGCCCTGAAGCAGCCCGATGTGGCCGAGAAACTGCGCTCCGAGGGCGGCGATGTGCTGGGCGGAACGCCCCAGGCCTTTGCCCAGCTGCTGCGCACCGAGGTGCCGCGCTGGGGTCGCATCGTCAAGGACTCGGGCGCCAGCCTGGACTGAGGCCGATCACGCCACCGCGCCATCGCGCCGACAAAGCACCCACCGAGCACATCTGCCGCGCCATGCCTGGCGCATATGTCTGGCATGTGCCCTTGCGGGCAGGACGCCGTGCGCCCTGCCACTCCTGCTCCTTCTTTACTTTCACCCCTGCAACCGGACCGAACCGCGGACCTAATCATCATGAGCCAATTTTCAGAAATCATCCGTGACATCGAGCGCGTCAGCGCCGAGGTCGTCCAGAAGGCCTCGAGCTTCCAGGCCGCCATCCTGGCCGACGTGGCAGGCCGCCGCGGCACCATGAACGCACGCGTGGCGCCCGTGCATCAGGATATGAAGCTCGCCGGTCCGGCCTTCACCGTCGAGGTGCGCCCCGGAGACAACCTGATGATCCACGCCGCCATCGCCCTGGCCAAGCCCGGCGATATCCTGGTCATCGACGGCAAGGGAGACCAGACTGCGGCCCTGATGGGTACGCTGATGCTCAGCGCCTGTAAGAAGACAGGCCTTGGCGGCGTGATCGTGGATGGCGCGATCCGCGACAAGCTCGAGCTGCTGGAGCTGGGCTTTCCGGTGTTCAGCGCCGGCTTCAATCCTGCAGGTCCGACCAAGTTCGTGCCCGGTCGCATCAACCACCCCATCTCCTGCGGCGGTGCGACGGTGAACCCGGGCGACCTGGTGGTGGGCGACGCCGACGGCGTGGTCGTGATCGAGCGTGGCAAGGCGCCCGCCATGCTGGCGCTGGCCGACAGGAAAGTGGAAGACGAGGCCGCGCGCATCGAGGCCATCGCCCGCGGCGACACGGCCTCGAGGTGGCTGCCCGCCGCGCTGCGCGCGGCCGGCGTGCTCAAGGAAGGAGAGACGCTGTGAGCACCATCATCGTCACGGGCGCTGACCTGGCGCAGCAGGCCCTGGATCTGCTGCAAGGCCACGACATAGTCTACGCGGGCAAGACGCCCACCGAGCAAGACCTGGTGGCCCTGTGCCGCCGGCATGATCCCGTCGCCATCATCGTGCGCTACGGCAAGGTGGGGGCCGCGGTCATGGACGCCGGACCTTCGCTCAAGGTGATTTCCAAGCACGGCAGCGGCACGGACACCATAGACAAGGCCGAGGCCGCGCAGCGCGGCATCGAGGTCGTGGCAGCGGTTGGCGCCAACGCGGCGGCCGTGGCCGAACAGGCCCTGGCCCTGCTGCTGGCCTGCGCCAAGTCGGTGGTGCAGCTGGACTCGCGCATGCACTCCGGCCATTGGGACAAGGCCACGCACAAAAGCCTGGAGCTGGCCGGGCGCACCGTGGGCCTGGTCGGCCTGGGCGCCATAGGCCTGCGCTTTGCGAAGATGGCCGATGCACTGGGCATGCGCGTGATCGGCTTTGATCCCTTTGCGGGCCAGTTGCCCAGCTACGTGCAGGCCGTGGACCTGGATACGCTGTGGCGCGAAAGCGATGCGATCTCGCTGCACTGCCCGCTGACCGACGACAACCGCAATCTGCTCAACGCCACAACCCTGGCGTGCTGTAGGCGCGGCGTGATTGTGGTCAACACCGCGCGCGGCGGTCTCATCGACGAGGCCGCGCTGCTGGCCGCCGTGCAGCAAGGCCAGGTCAGCGCCGCGGGCCTGGACAGCTTTGCCGTTGAGCCCATGGCGGCTGGCCACCCGTTCCTGCACCAGCCGGGTTTCATCCTCAGTCCGCACATCGGCGGCGTGACCTCGGATGCCTATGTGAACATGGGAGTGGGAGCGGCGCGCAACGTGCTGGCGGTGCTGGAGCGCGCGAGCGTCTCCTGAGCCGGCGCCTGCCTTGCAAGGCCGATGAGACTGGTTGCGGGCTTTGCTGCGGGCGGGTGAGGCATCGATGCGGTGCGCTCTTTCCCGCCCTAGCGCGCGGTGGCGTCCAGTTCTGCGGTGCAGGTCGTGGGGCGGGCCGCCGGTGAAAACCTTGGCCGACTGCATGGCGCGGGAGCGCAGGAGCGCAGGCAGCCCGGCCTCCTTGCGGTCGATATCTGTGGCGCGTCGAGGGGCGACGGCCGACTCAGGCTGCGGCCTGCTTGGCCGCGCCGCGATAGCGCTCCAGCCAGTGGGCATAGGGTGCGGGCAAGGTCCAGTCGGGGCGGTCCACGCCCAGGCTTTGCGCCAGCTGATAGGTGTAATGCGGGTTGGCCAGATGGGCGCGGCCTATCATCACCAGATCCACCTGGCCGTCTGCCACGATGCGCTCGGCAATCTGTGGATCATCCATGCCCCAGCCTGAGGCCACGGGCAGGCCGGCGCTGCGGCTCACGCGCTGGGCAATGGGAGCGAGGAAGGCGGGCGTGCCCCAGGGAATCTTCACATCGGGAATCACGAAGTTGACGCTGACGTTGAGCAGATCCAAGCCGCGCTCGCGCATCTGGCGCGTCACGGCAATCGATTCCTCCAGGGTTTCTTCGTCGCGGCCGTCGTACTCGATGACGCCGAAACGCGCTGTCAGCGGCAGATGCTCGGGCCAGACCTCGCGCACCTTGGCCACGGTCTCCAGCAGAAAGCGGGCACGGTTGCTGAAGCTGCCGCCATAGGCATCGTCGCGCTGGTTGCTGTGGGCCGAGAAAAAACTCTGCGCCAGATAGCCGTGGGCAAAGTGCAGCTCCAGCCATTCGAAGCCGGCTGCCAGGGCACGGCGCGCTGCCGCGACAAAGTCGTCCTGTACGCGGGCGATGTCCGCAAGCGTCATAGCGCGGGGAACACGGGGCAGACCGCCGCCAAAGGCGATGGCCGATGGCGCAATCGGCTGCCAGCCTCGGGCATCGCCTTCGGCAATATGGTCGTCGCCTTCCCAGGGATTGTTGGCGCTGGCCTTGCGTCCGGCATGGCCGATCTGGATGCCGGGCACAGCGCCTGCGGCCTTGATGCCGGCGGCAATGCGTGACATGCCTTCGATCTGGCCGTCGTTCCAAAGACCGGTGCAGTCGGGCGAGATGCGGCCCTCGGGCGACACGCCCGTGGCTTCGACAATCACCAGCCCCGCGCCGCCGCGCGCCATGGAGGCGTAGTGGACCTGGTGCCAGTCATTGGTGAGACCGTCCACGGCGCTGTACTGGCACATCGGCGGAATGGCGATGCGATTGCGCAGGGTCAGGCTTTTGAGGGCGAAAGGGGTAAAGAGTGCAGACATGCGGAGTATTGGTGGTGCGAATGGAGTGAGCCAGCAGTCCAGCGGCAATGCAGGATGCAAAAGGTTTGATAGCGACTAGCGCTTTTCATTGCTTGTTTTCAGAATGAAATCAATCTGAAATCCAATGAATGAAGTTGCTGACAGCTATCAAAAAATCAAGGAAAGCGGGTTCGGAAAGCGGCGGATACAGGTCCTGGGCAATGATCTCGCCGGAGGCGAAGTTTTCGGTGTTGCCCGGCATGTAGTCGGCGGGCCAGTGAATGCTGTGCATGCAGGGCTTCTGTCGAAGGGAGTGGGGAAATGATGGGGTCTGTGATGAAATAAATCCAATCGATATTTCTGATTTATGAAATCATGCCGACTGATATCAAGAGTCTGGACCTGAATCTGCTCAAGGCCCTGGATGCGCTGCTGGACGAGCGCAGCGTGACGCGCGCGGCCGAGCGTCTGGCGCTGACCCAGCCGGCGGTCAGCGGCATGCTGACGCGGCTGCGCGAGAGCTTCGACGATCCCTTGTTCGTGCGCACGCAGCGCGGCATCGCCCCCACGCTGCGCGCGCTGGCACTGGCCGGGCCGCTCAAGGAATTGCTGTGCAATGCCGAAGCGCTGCTGCGTCCCCAGGCCTTTGATCCGGCCACAGCACATATGACGCTGC
This sequence comes from Comamonas sp. wu1-DMT, assembly GCF_040187805.1. NCBI lineage: Bacteria > Pseudomonadati > Pseudomonadota > Betaproteobacteria > Burkholderiales > Comamonadaceae > Comamonas > Comamonas sp. wu1-DMT. The sequence continues at coordinate 373,379 of NZ_JBANEM010000002.1, read as the reverse complement.
GCATTGCCGCCACGGATTACGCGCTGCAGGCGGTGGTGCTACCGTTTCTGGCCGTGTTGCGCCAGCGCGCGCCCGGTCTGTGCGTGGCCGTGGTGCCGGCACAGCATCTGCCGCTGCACGAGCGGCTGGAACGTGGCGATATCGATCTGGCGCTGGTCACGCCGGAGCGCACGGCCCCCGATCTGCATGCGCGCCGGCTGTTCGATGAACGCTATGTCTGCGTGATGCGCCAGGGCCATCCCGATGCGCGCCGGCGTGGCCTGTCACTGGAGCGTTTCTGCGCTCTGGACCATGCGCTGGTGTCCTATGACGGAGGCGGTTTTCATGGTGTGACGGACGAGGCGCTGGAGCGATTGGGGCGGCGCCGGCGCGTGGCGCTGTCCGTGACCAGCTTTCTGGTGCTGCCCGAAATCCTGCGCAGCAGCGATCTGATTGCCGTCGTGCCGCGGCGTCTGGTCAAGCCCGACTCGGGGCTGGTAGTGCTGGATCCGCCGCTGGAGATTCCGGGCTTCACCAAGACGGCTGCCTGGCATGCGCGCACCCATCGCTCTGCGGGGCACCAGTGGGCGCGAGAGCTGTTGTTCGAGTTGGCGCAGGCCGGCGGGATGGACGTGGAATGAGCGCGGCCCGCAGAAACCGTGGCGGTTTCTGCGGGCCGAGGTGAGGGCAGATTCCTGCCGGGGCCCGGCATGGCGCCGGGCCATTCACATCATCAGTGGCCGGATGCGCCTGCCGCACCCAGACCGGTTTCCGAACGCACTTGCTGCGCAGGGAACACGGCGCGCTCCTTGGCAGCCTGAGCGCTCTTGTCGAGCACGGAGAACAGCCACACGCCGAAGAAGCCGATCGCCATGGAGAACAGTGCAGGCGAGGCGTAGGGGAACCATGCCGAGCCGGCCGGGTTGCCCAAGGTGCCTTCCCATACCGAGGGCGACACAATGGTCAGGCCCACGGAGGAGACCAGGCCCATGAAGCCGCCGATGACGGCGCCCTTGGTGGTGCAGTTCTTCCACAGCACGGACAGCAGCAGCGGCGGGAAGTTGGCCGAAGCCGCCACGGCAAAGGCCAGCGAGACCATGAAGGCGATGTTCTGCTTCTCGAACACGATGCCCAGCAGCACGGCCACAAAGCCCAGGCACAGCGTGGTGATGCGCGAGACCTTGAGTTCGGAGGCGCTGTCGGCCTTGCCCTTCTTGATGACGGTGGCGTAGAGGTCGTGCGAGACGGCCGAGGCGCCGGACAGGGTCAGACCTGCGACCACGGCGAGAATCGTGGCAAAGGCCACGGCCGAGATGAAGCCGTAGAACACATCGCCGCCCACGGTCTTGGCCACCAGCACGGCCGCCATATTGGCCGTGCCTGCGCCGCCGTGGATCACGCCCTTGGCCGTGTCCGCCATTTCGGGGTTGGTGAGCACCAGGGTGATGGCGCCGAAGCCGATGATGAAGATCAGCACATAGAAGTAGCCGATCCAGGTCGTGGCCCAGAACACGCTCTTGCGTGCTTCCTTGGCGTCAGGCACGGTGAAGAAGCGCATCAGGATGTGGGGCAGGCCCAAGGTGCCGAACATCAGCGCCATGCCGAAGCTGATGGCGGAGATCGGGTCCTTGATGAAGCCGCCCGGACCCATGATGGCCAGGCCGAGCTTTTCCGCCACGGATGGCTCTGCGCCGCCATTTGCGGCGATCTGGGTGCGAACCTTCACACCTTCGGCAAACAGTGCCTCGGGGCTGAAGCCGTACTTGGCCAGCACCATGAAGCCCATGAAGGTCACGCCGGCCAGCAGCAGGCAGGCCTTAATGATCTGCACCCAGGTGGTGGCCGTCATGCCGCCGAACAGCACATAGATCATCATCAGGCCGCCGACCAGCACCACGGCAATCCAGTAGTCCAGACCGAACAGCAGCTTGATCAGCTGGCCTGCGCCCACCATCTGGGCAATCAGATAGAAGGCCACCACGACCAGCGTGCCGCAGGAGGCAAAAATCCGGAAGGGCTTTTGCTCGAAACGGTAGCCGGCCACGTCGGCAAAAGTGAAGCGGCCCAGATTGCGCAGGCGTTCCGCCAGCAGAAAAGTCAGAATCGGCCAGCCGACCAGAAAGCCGATGGAGTAGATCAGGCCGTCATAGCCGCTGGCCATGACGGAGGCCGAGATGCCCAGGAAGGAGGCGGCGGACATATAGTCGCCCGCAATCGCCAGACCGTTCTGAAAGCCGGTGATGCCGCCGCCTGCAGTATAGAAATCGGAAGCCGACTTGGTGCGGCCCGCCGCCCATTTGGTGATCCACAGGGTTGCCACCACAAAGGCGGTGAACATGATGATGGCCGTCCAGTTGGTGGCCTGCTTGGCGGCGTTGCCGACGTCGCCGCCAGCGGCCAGCACGGGAGCTGTCGCGACCAGCGCCGCAGCGCCCGCCAGCCATTGGGAAGAGATGCGCTGCTTCATTGCTTGATGCCTTTGAGAATGTCGCGGGTGAGCTGATCAAACTCGTTGTTGGCGCGGCGCACATAGAGGCCGGTAATGATCACGGAAAAAATGATGACGCCCATGCCGATGGGAATGCCCAGCGTGGTCACTCCAGCGCCTATGGGCCGAGCCAGGAATTCCTTGTCGAATGCGATCAGCGCGACATAGCCGTAGTACACGATCAGCATCAGGACGGTCAGCGCCAGGCCGAGGCGATTGCGCTTGCGGCGCAGCTGCTGGTAGGCGGGGTTGCTTTGGATGGTCTCTATCACCGGGTCTCGCACAGCGTTGTCTCCTTTGAAGTTTTCCAGCCTGCCATCAGGTGCTCGGTGGCTTGCTTGCGATGCATTCTGAGAAGCCCGTCTGACCGTCTCCTTACTTACGATATCGGTGTTTGCCCCTGGTTTTTCACATCAAAAAAAAAACCAATCCGGGTAAGTGCGGAGAGGGTCGGGTAATGCCCAGTCTTGAATTTTTGAGAAGCATTTTTTTGTAAGTTAGCGGTCAGTTGTCGCTTTGATATTGGGCAAACAGGTGAGTTGGCAGCGCCTGAAATTCCAAAACCTAGGAGACAAACATGGCCATCAATGCGACAGCACATATGGGAGGTAAATCGGCCCCAAGGCCGATGAGCCCGGAAGAGCGCAAAGTCATCTTTGCGTCTTCCCTCGGAACCGTTTTCGAGTGGTACGACTTCTATCTGTACGGATCTCTGGCAGCCATCATCGCCAAGCAGTTCTTCAGCGGTCTGGATGCAGGATCGGCATTCATCTTCGCGTTGCTGGCCTTTGCGGCAGGCTTCATCGTGCGCCCCTTCGGCGCGCTGGTGTTCGGCCGTCTGGGCGACATGATCGGGCGCAAGTACACCTTCCTGGTGACGATTCTGATCATGGGCCTGTCCACCTTCATCGTCGGCATCTTGCCCAACTACGCCAGCATTGGCGTGGCCGCTCCCGTCATCCTGATCGCGCTGCGCATGCTGCAAGGTCTGGCCCTGGGCGGTGAGTACGGCGGCGCTGCCACCTATGTGGCAGAACATGCGCCGCATGGCAAGCGCGGTGCTTACACCTCGTGGATTCAGACCACGGCAACGCTGGGCCTGTTCCTGTCGCTGCTGGTGATTCTGGGTGTGCGTACCTCGATGGGCGAAGAGAAGTTTGCCGACTGGGGCTGGCGTATTCCCTTCCTGGTTTCCATTTTGCTGCTGGCCATCTCGGTCTGGATTCGCATGACGCTGTCCGAGTCTCCAGCCTTCCAGAAGATGAAGGCCGAGGGCAAGGTGTCCAAGGCGCCTCTGACTGAGTCGTTCGGTCAGTGGAAGAACCTCAAGATCGTGATTCTGGCGCTGGTCGGCCTGACTGCCGGCCAGGCTGTGGTCTGGTATACCGGCCAGTTCTATGCGTTGTTCTTTTTGACGCAGCAGCTCAAGGTCGATGCCGTGACGGCCAATCTGATGATTGCCGCCGCACTGCTGATCGGCACGCCTTTCTTTGTGATCTTCGGCACGCTGTCCGACAAGATCGGTCGCAAGCCCATCATCATGCTGGGCTGCATTCTGGCCGTGTTGACCTACTTCCCGGTCTTCAAGGCGCTGACCGAAGCCGCCAACCCAGACCTGGCTGCGGCTCAAGCCAAGAACAAGGTGGTCATCGTGGCCGATCCTGCGGAGTGCTCCTTCCAGTTCAACCCCACAGGCACGACCAAGTTCACCAGTTCCTGCGACGTGGCCAAGCAGGTGCTGGCTGCGGGTTCCGTGAGTTATGAAACCGAAGAGGCTGCTGCAGGCACGCAGGCCATGATCCGTATCGGTGCAACCGAGATTCCTTCGTTCTCGCTCAAGGGCCTGAGCCCTGAAGACGCCAAGGCCAAGGACGGTGCGTTCAAGAAGACTGTGGCTGAAGAACTGGCCAAGGATGGCTATCCCACCAAGGCCGACCCCGCCAAGATGAACAAGGTCATGATGGTCGTGATCCTGACCTATCTGGTGCTGCTGGTGACCATGGTCTACGGCCCCATCGCCGCCATGCTGGTGGAGCTGTTCCCGACACGCATCCGCTACACCTCGATGAGCTTGCCCTATCACATCGGTAACGGCTGGTTTGGCGGTCTGCTGCCCACCATGTCCTTCGCCATCGTGGCGCAGACCGGCAATATGTACAACGGTCTCTGGTACCCCATCATCATCGCTGGTGTGACGGCCGTGATCGGCACGCTGTTCGTGCCCGAAACCAAGGATCGCGACATCTACGCCGAAGACTGATGCCAGGCGCTGATGCTGCAATTTATGCAGCATCGCATCAAAGACCTGCAAGGCTTGTGCTTTGCAGGTCTTTTTTATTTGCCTCAGCACTAGTGGGTTACAGCAGTGTGGCAACAAAGCATCATTGCGTTACTTTTTTGCGATGGAAATCATGCTTTTGAGAGGGGGCAACCTAGAATCACACCTAGCCGCGAGAGGGCCAACAACCTACAAGCCAATGCGGTGCAAAAAACACTATCCCAGGACATAGGAGCACTGAATGACCAAGATGACTCGCATCGCACTGGCCGCACTGGCTGTGATGGGCGCAACCACCGCAATGGCACAGAGCAGCGTGACGCTGTACGGCCGTATCAACACCACAGTCGAACGCCAGAAGGTGGGCGATGAGTCGGTGTCCGGCCTGTACAACAATGCTTCCCGCTGGGGCATTCGCGGTACCGAAGATCTGGGTGGCGGCCTGAAGGCAGGCTTCACTCTGGAGTCCGGCTTCAACTCCGACACCGGTACCGGTTCCGCCTGGACCCACCCCACCTCCGGCATGTCCTTTGCGCGTCAGAGCGAAGTGAACCTGTCCGGCGGCTTCGGCATGATCCGTCTGGGCAACTTCGTCCCCGAGTCCTACTACGCAACTGCTGACTACATCAGCATGCACAACCACGACACCGGTTCTTCTTCCGATGCGCTGTACTACGATCCCGTCTGGTTCGGCGGTCTGAGCACCAAGAACAAGATCGGCTATCGCACCCCCAACATGGGCGGCCTGACGGTGGATGCCTCCGTGTCTATGCACGAGAAGGACCCCACTGTCGGTCCTCGCAAGAACGGCTACGACCTGGCTGCCAACTACGCCACCGGTCCTCTGCACCTGGGCGCAGGCTTCAGCAAGGTGGGTGACAACTGGCAAGCTGCTCTGCGCGGCCTGTACACATTCGGTCAAGTGACTCTGGGTGCCTACTACCAGCGTAACAAGGACGACAACCAGATCACAGGCACCGGCGCTGGTTCGCGCAACAACTTCCGTCTGTCGGCCATGTACACCATGGGCGCTTCGGAATTCCATGCCAACGTGGGTCACGCCAACAAGTGGAGCCATATTGCTGACTCCGCCGCCACTCAGTGGACTCTGGGCTACAACTACAACCTGAGCAAGCGCACCAAGGTGTATGGCTACTACACCAAGGTGAACAACAGCAAGGGTGCGAACTATGTGACCGGTACTGCCGGCGCGGACTTCAGCTCCTTCGCTCTGGGCGTGCGTCACAACTTCTAATTTGTGCACCGCGCAAGCGGTGTCTCCAGCAGCTGCAGCTGATAATGCAGACCATTACTCCAAGTTCATACCCCATGTCGCAAGGCATGGGGTTTTTTCTTATGTGCAGCCTGTCTGGCAGTAAGCCACGCGCAAACTCGCTCAGGCTCAATGGTCGTGCTGACTGGTGTGGCACGAGCGGCTGCACCAGCTGCTTATTCATAACACTTTGGAGACTGATATGTGGAAGCTGGCGATTGGTTTTGTGGTGTTTGCTGCCGTTGCGCTGTTTGTCATCATGAAGGCGGGCGACAAGGTGGATATGAGTGGAGAAAAGCATGGTGCGGATGCGATTCATGCACCGGCAGAATCCAAATGAGGGCAGCAGCTCTCGATCAAAGTCCCGCCAGCCGGGGCTTTTTTGTGGAGGCCCTGGCTGCACGTTGAAACGGTAATGCACATGCGCACCCCAGGCTCTTGTCAGGACTGCCTAGAATGTTTGGCCTCCATAGAAAAGACCGCAGAACATGACGCAGGGCCTGATCCGTATCCGTGGTGCTCGCCAGCACAATCTTCGCAATCTGGACATCGATATCCGTACCGGTGAGCTGACCGTGGTCACCGGCCCCAGCGGCTCGGGCAAGTCCAGTCTGGTGTTCGACACCTTGTACGCCGAAGGTCAGCGCCGCTATGTCGAGACCTTCTCCGCCTATGCGCGCCAGTTCCTCGATCGCATGGACAAGCCGGCCGTGGACAAGGTCGAGGGTGTGCCTCCCGCGATTGCCATCGATCAGACCAACCCGGTGCGCAACTCGCGCTCCACCGTGGGCACGATGACGGAGATCAACGATCACCTCAAGCTGCTGTTTGCGCGCGCGGCCCAGTTGTTCGACAGCAGGACGGCCCTGCCGGTGCGCCACGATACGGCGGACAGCATCTATGCCGAACTGGCCCAGCGCTGCGAGGCCGCGGGCGATCCGCGCATTGCCATCACCTTCCCGGTGGAGCTGCCGGCCAATACCTCGGCCGAAGAGGTGGAGCAATGGCTGTCTGCCAGCGGCTTCACCAAGGTGCAGGCCGAGCGCGAAGTGGAGCGCGCTCACCCAGCAGCTGATGAGGTCGCCAAGGGCAAGAAAAAGGCCAAGCCAGCCCCCGAGAAGATCAAGGTGCTGGATGTGATTGCCGACCGCTTTCGCCTCGGCAAGGCCGAGCGGTCCCGCGCCATGGAGGCGATCGAGGTGGGCCTCAAGCGCGGCAGCGGCAGGCTCACGGTCTATGTGTTGCCTGAAAGCGGTGTTGAGTCGGCCGAGCCCGAGCTGTGGAAGTTCTCGCTGGGTCTGCATTGCCCCGAGAGCAATCTGACCTATCAGGAGCCGATTCCCTCGCTGTTTTCCTTCAACTCCGCGGTGGGCGCCTGCGATGCCTGCCGTGGTTTCGGCCGAGTCATAGGGGTGGACTGGGGACTGGTGATTCCCAATGAAAAGCTCACCTTGCGCACCGGTGTCATCAAGCCGATCCAGACGCCGGCCTGGAAGGAGATTCAGGACGATTTGATGCGCCATTCCGAGGCCGAGGGCATTCCACGCGATACGGCCTGGTCCAAGCTGACCCAGGCGCAGAAGGACTGGGTGATCGAAGGCTCGCCCAATTGGAACGGCAAGTGGAGCCAGACCTGGTATGGCATTCGCCGCTTTTTCGAGTATCTCGAAAGCAAGGCCTACAAGATGCATATCCGGGTGCTGCTGTCCAAGTACCGCAGCTATACCGAATGCCCGACATGCGGAGGTGCGCGTCTCAAGACCGAAAGCCTGCTCTGGCGCATAGGCGGCAAGCAGGCTGCGGATGCCGTGCTGCCGCCCGGCGACGAGAGCGGCAGATACCAGCGCTTCATGCCGCAGGCGGTGGGCTGGAGCCGCGAGCAGCTGGAAAGCCTGCCTGGCCTGTGTCTGCATGACCTGATGCGCCTGCCGATCACGCGCCTGCGTGACTTCTTTGCGCAGCTGGCGCCAGACAACAACGCCGTTAAAAATGATGGTGAAGCCCAGGCCTTGAAGATGCTGCATGCAGAAGTCATGACGCGGCTGCAGTATCTGTGCGATGTGGGCATAGGCTATCTCACGCTGGACCGTCAGAGCCGCACGCTGAGCGGTGGCGAGGTGCAGCGCATCAATCTGACCACCGCTTTGGGCACTTCGCTGGTCAATACCTTGTTCGTGCTCGACGAGCCATCGATAGGTCTGCACCCGCGCGATATGGAACGCATCACCGAGGCCATGCAGCGCCTGCGCGATGCGGGCAATACGCTGGTTGTGGTGGAGCATGACCCGGCCGTGATGTTTGCCGCCGACCGCATGATAGACATGGGGCCGGGCCCCGGTGCACGCGGCGGCCAGATCGTGTTCGACGGCACGCCCGAGGATCTGCGCCAGGCCGATACCCTCACCGGCGCCTATCTGGGCGGGCGCAAGCAGGTGGGCTTCGGTCTCAAGCGCATGGTGACCGAGAGCACGCCGCGCCTGATTCTCGAAGGCGCGCGCGAGCACAATCTGCGCGATATCAGCGTGGACTTTCCGCTGCAGCGCCTGGTCACCATCACCGGCGTTTCGGGCTCGGGCAAATCCACGCTGATCCAGGATGTGCTGGTGCCAGCGCTGATGCGCCATTTCGGCAAGCCCACCGATGCGGCGGGCGCGTTCGAGCGCCTGCTGGGCGCGGACCATCTGGCCGATGTGATGTTCGTGGACCAGTCGCCCATCGGCAAGACGGCGCGCTCCAACCCGGTCAGCTATGTGGGCGCCTGGGATGCGATCCGCGAGCTGTTCGCCGTGGCGCCGCTGTCGCGCCAGCGCGGCTACACGGCTGCCAAGTTCAGCTTCAACAGCGGCGACGGCCGCTGCCCGACCTGCGGCGGCTCGGGCTTCGAGCATGTGGAGATGCAGTTCCTCTCGGATGTCTATCTGCGCTGCCCCGATTGCAACGGCACGCGTTATCGCCCCGAGATTCTGGAGGTGAAAATCGAGCGCAACGGCCAGCCGCTGAATGTGGCCGATGTGCTGGAGCTCACGGTGGCCGAAGCCGCGCTGCTGTTTGCGCAGGACCGCGATGTGATCCGCGCGCTGCAGCCTATCGTCGATGTGGGCCTGGAATACGTGAAGCTCGGCCAGCCGGTGCCCACGCTGTCGGGCGGCGAGGCGCAGCGCTTGAAACTGGCAGGCTTCCTGGCCGAGGCGGCCAAGGCGCAGTCCAAATCCAAGCAGTCGCTGGCCAGGAAAGGCACGCTGTTCCTGTTCGACGAGCCCACGACCGGCCTGCATTTCGAAGATATTGCCAAGCTCATGCGCGCATTGCGCAAGCTGCTTGAAGCGGGCCACTCGCTGATCGTCATCGAGCACAACCTGGACGTGATTCGCGCCAGTGACTGGCTCATCGATCTGGGCCCCGAAGGCGGCGATGGCGGCGGTCTGATAGTGGCCCAGGGCACGCCTGAAGATGTGCGCCATGTGCAAGAGTCGCACACGGCCCAGGCCTTGCGTGAATACGACCTGGCCATGGGCGTGGGCGGCGAGGCGGTGCGCGAAGTCGCGCCCATGCTCTACAAACCAGAGCGCAAAGCCAAGGCCGCACAAGCGCTGCAGGCCAAGAATTCGATTGAAATCGTCAACGCCAAGGAGCACAACCTCAAGTCGCTGACGGTCGATGTGCCGCGCGGCAAGTTCAATGTGGTGACCGGTGTCTCGGGTTCCGGAAAATCCACGCTGGCTTTCGACATTCTGTTCAACGAAGGCCAGCGTCGCTATCTCGAATCGCTCAATGCCTATGCGCGCTCCATCGTGCAGCCTGCGGGCCGTCCCGAGGTCGATGCGGTCTACGGCATTCCGCCCACGGTGGCCATCGAGCAGCGCCTGTCGCGCGGCGGTCGCAAGTCCACGGTGGGCACGACCACCGAGGTCTGGCACTTTCTGCGTCTGCTCTATGTGAAGCTGGGCGTGCAGCACTGCATACACGACGATGCCATCGTGCAGCCGCAGACCGAGGAAAGCATTGCCGCGCAGCTGATGACGAACTTCCGCGGTCAGACCATAGGCCTCTTGAGTCCGCTGGTCGTCAACCGCAAGGGCGTCTATACCGAGCTGGCCGACTGGGCCAGACCCAAGGGCTACACGCATCTGCGCGTGGACGGCGAGTTTCTGCCGACCACGGGCTTTCCGCGCATAGACCGTTTCAAGGAGCACACCATCGAGCTGCCCGTGGCCAGCGTGACGGTGACCGCGGCCAACGAGAAGGAGCTGCGCGGCCATCTGCGCCAGGCGCTGGAGATCGGCAAGGGCGTGCTGCATGTGCTCTCGGGCATCGAGAATCTGGCCGACGCCATGCAGGGCGGCCGGAGCACGGCCGGCATCGGTGCGCTGCAGGTGTTCTCCACCCAGCGCGCCTGCCCGGTCTGCGCCACCAGCTATGCCGAGCTGGACCCGCGTCTGTTCTCCTACAACAGCAAGCATGGCTGGTGTCCCGATTGCGTGGGCACGGGCGTGAAGCTGACCAAGGACCAGCGCAAGGTCTATGACGACACCTTGCTGGCCGACGACAACCGGGGCCGTGAGGTGAAGTTCGAAGGCCAGGAAGTGGAAGATCTGGCTGAAGTCGTTTGTCCCAAATGCCATGGCACACGTCTGAACCCTGTGGCGCGAGCCGTGAAGTTTCACGATGAGGCGATTACCGATATCGCCCAGCTGTCGGTCAGCGATGTGCGCCACTGGATACAGAGCCTGGAGCTCACGGGCCGCGAAGCCGATATTGCGCGCGACCTGATCCCCGAGATCCAGAGCCGTCTCGAATTCCTGGAAGAAGTCGGTCTCAACTATCTGACGCTGGATCGCGGCGCACCTACCCTGAGCGGGGGCGAGGCCCAGCGCATCCGACTGGCCGCACAGCTGGGCAGCAATCTGCAAGGCGTCTGCTATGTGCTGGACGAACCTACCATCGGCCTGCATGCGCGCGACAACCAGATTCTGCTCAATGCCCTGCACAAACTCGGCGACAAGGGCAACACACTGGTGGTGGTGGAGCATGACGAAGACACGATTCGCCGCGCCGACCATGTGATCGATATAGGCCCCAGCGCCGGCATTCGCGGCGGCCGTCTGGTGGCCGAGGGCACGGTGGATGACATCATGGCGGCCAAGGACTCGGTCACGGGGCGCTATCTGCTGCATGCCATGCGCCATCCTTTCAAGCCACGTCTGTGGGTGGGAGAAGGCGAGCCTCCGGTACAGCCGACTGCTATCAATGCAGAAGCTGCTGACGCTGGTGATATGGCAGTTTCAGAGAAGAAACCATCCAAAGCCAAGAAAAAGAAAGCGGTAGCTGCTACTGAAAATGTGGTGCAGCAAGACAGCGACGCCTTGCACTGGCTGACGGTGATGGGCGCGAATCTGCACAATCTGCAGAGCGTGGAGGCCCGGGTTCCGCTCAAGCGGCTGGTGGCCGTGACCGGAGTGTCCGGCTCGGGCAAGTCCACGCTGGCGCGCGATGTGCTGCTGAGCAATGTGGCGGCCTGGGTGCAGCAGCGCTCGACCAAGGCCGGACGCGATGCCATGGATGCCGGCAAGTCGCCGGCGCTCGTGGGCTGCAAGGGACTCAAGGGTTTCGAGACGATTGATCGCGTGCTCGAAGTCGACCAGACGCCGATCGGCAAGACGCCGCGCTCCTGCCCGGCGACCTATATCGGCTTCTGGGACACGATTCGCAAGCTGTTCGCCGAGACCCTGGAGGCCAAGGCCCGCGGCTATGCGGCTGGCCGCTTCTCGTTCAACACGGGCGAAGGCCGTTGCCCGGCCTGCGAAGGCCAGGGCGTGCGCACCATCGAGATGAGCTTTCTGCCCGATGTGAAAGTGCCTTGCGAAGTCTGCCACGGTGCACGCTTCAACCCCGAGACGCTGGCCGTGAGCTGGCGCGGCAAGAGCATTGGCGACGTGCTGCAGATGGAGGTCGACGAGGCCGTGGAGTTCTTCGCCTCCATGCCTTCGATTGCCCATCCGCTGCAGCTGCTGAAAGACGTGGGCCTGGGCTATCTGACCCTGGGCCAGCCATCGCCCACGCTGTCGGGCGGCGAGGCCCAGCGCATCAAGCTGGTGACCGAGCTGACCAAGGTGCGCGACGATATCGGCCGGCGCGGACAGAAGGCTCCGCACACGCTGTATGTGCTGGACGAGCCCACCGTGGGCCTGCACATGGCCGATGTGGACAAGCTCATCCATGTGCTGCACCGCCTTGTCGACGGCGGCCACAGCGTGGTGGTCATCGAGCATGACCTCGACGTGATTGCCGAGGCGGACTGGATCATCGATCTGGGCCCCGAGGGCGGCAAGGACGGTGGGCGCATCGTGGCCACGGGAACCCCCGAGGAGCTTGTGAAGATCGGCACCCACACCGGCAAGGCACTGGCGCCGGTGCTGGCGCGGTAAGAGGCGGCGCGCACCATGTCCTTCTCGCGCAGCGACTTTCCTGCACCGGCGGAGCTGGTGGCCTCGCGTATCGCGTGGATGGCGCAGATCGCGCGCCCATCGCTGCCGCCTGCGGTGCAGGCCTGGATGACCTGGGCGCGTGGCTGGAAGGATGCGCTGCCGTGGTTGCAGCTTCCTGCATGGCGTGAAGGCGCGGGCAACTGGCTCGCGATGCAGCGTGCCACCGATGCGGCAGGGCTGTGGTCTCAGACTGGTGAGTACCGCTTCGGTCTGGACCTCAAGGCCAGCACGCCCGGTGATCTGCGCTGGATCGACGGTGCGGTGGCGGATGGCTGGAGCCCGCACTGGCTGGTGCTGAGCCATGGGCTGGATGGCGACCCGCTGATCGGTGACATGAGCCGGCCCGAGGTGCCTGTGCTGTGGAAGTGGCATGACGAGCCGCACCGCGCGGCCAGGCCATTGTTTGCCTCGCTCGAGGAGTTGATGGCGCATGTGCAGGCCAAGGTCGCCAAAGCGCCACTGGTGCCGCGTGAAACGCGCTCTTCCACCATCTTCTACACCGTGCGCCTGCTGGAGCTTGGACCCGACCCGACTAGGGTCATGCTGGCGCTCAGGAAAATCTTCACGACGCTGTCTGCGCAGGAGCTGCTGAAACTCAAGACCCGGCTGCCGCTGACGCTGCTCGACGATAGCGTCAGCGCCTTGCAAAAAGACCGCCTGGTGCAGCATTTCGGGGCGCTGGGCGCGCGCATGGAAGTGAGCGAACGTCGCTTGTAGCGCGCACGCAAAGGCGGCCGATGCGGCGCATGCAGCGCGTCCTTCCACAACACACCTCACCATCATCACGCATCACCAGTGCCATTTCTGCCAAGGCAGGTGCATGGTGTTCATGGGGCCGCGGCACCGATTATTTGATCGAAAAAAAGGCCCGCGTGATGCACGCAGGCCTTGTGGTCCAGCACAGTCCGCTTTACTGGAAGCCCTGCGTGTGAGGCAGCCAGGTCGACAGCTCGGGGATAAAGGTCAGCAGGCACAGCACGACGAAGTGGGCCAGCAGGAACAGCGGCATCTCGCGCGTCAGCTCGGTGATGAACACGCGCGTGGTTACGGGAACCTCCGAGGCGCTGGTCAGCATCGGCACCCACACCGGCAAGGCACTGGCGCCTGTGCTGGGCAGAGGCTGATGCCGTGGCCCAGGGTCGGGTATTGCCCCGTCTCGGATCGACGTTCAAGCGCTTCTGTACGTGCTTGCCGGGCGAGTGTCGGGCTGGCTTTCAGCCTGCGCTTGCGGGCTGCGGCCTATGGACATGGCGCACAAGGCGGAGACCAGGCCGGCAAACAGGACGTATAGGCAGATCAGCCAGGGCGAGCCGTCACCTGCCTTGATCAGGCTGGTCGCGATGATGGGAGTGATGCCCGCCGCAAAGATGCCCGAGAACTGATAGACGAAGGAGATGCCGGTGTAGCGAACCTTGGCGTCGAAAAGGTCGCAGAAAAGCGCTGCTTCCGGACCATAGACCGATGCATAAAGCACGCCAAACGGAATGACGATGGCAGCCCAGATCAGCATCGCATTGCCGTTGCTATTCGTCATCAGCCAGAAGGCTGGAAAAGCCGAGATGGCAGTAATGAGTGAGCCCCACATATAGGTGCGGGCTCGCCCCAGTCTGTCCGACATACGGCCAAAGAACGGGATGGTCACGCACATCACCACGGCCGCCAGCATTACGCCCATCAGCGCATCGGTGCGCGATATCTTCACAGTGTTGGTCAGGTAGCTGATGGAAAACACGCCGAAGACGTTGAAGAACACGCCGTCGATATAGCGGGCTCCCATGCCCTTGAGCACGTTGCCGGGATAGCGGCGCATCATGTCAAAAAAGGGAATCGCCGTTTCTGCGTTGCGCTCCTTGATGGCAGCAAATTCCGGCGTCTCCTTGACGTGCAGGCGGATGTACATGCCTACCAGTACCATCAGTCCCGATATCAGGAAGGCGATGCGCCAGCCCCAGGTCATGAACTGCTCGTCGGTACACAGCCAGGACAGCAGTGCCACGACGCCCGATGCCATGAACAAGCCTATGGCCAGCCCGATCTGAGGCAGTGATGCGTAGAAGCCTTGCTGGTTCTTGGGTGCATATTCATAGGCCATCAACACGGCTCCGCCCCATTCTCCGCCTAGCCCTATGCCTTGCGCGATACGCAGCAGCAACAGCAAAACGGGTGCGGCGATGCCGATTTGCGCGTAGGTCGGAGTCAGTCCGATGAGAAAGGTAGAAACGCCCATGATCATGAGCGTGATGACCAGCATGCTCTTGCGACCCACCTTGTCGCCGAAGTGGCCGAAGATGATGCCGCCAAGAGGGCGCGTGACAAAGCCGACCGCGAATGTGGTGTAGGCCAGCAAGGTGGAGATGAGCGGGTCTTCTCCGGGAAAGTAGAGTTTGCTGAAAACGATGCCGGCGACAACGCCGTAAAGAAAGAAGTCATACCACTCGATGGTGGCGCCGATGAGAGCAGAGGTGACTACCTTACGAACGACCTTGGGATCACTGTCTTTTGCCATGATGTCTCCTGGTGTCTTGTCGCGGTTTCTTGGAATAAAAGCAGTCATGCGACTTGGAACTGCTTTGCGTCTTCCTTGATCAGGTCTGCGGCCTTCTCGGCCATCATCACGACGGGGGCGTTGGTGTTGCCGGAGACCAGAGTGGGCATGACCGAGCAATCGACCACACGCAGACCCTGAATTCCGTGCACGCGCAGGCGGGCATCTACGACGGACATGGGGTTCTGGGCCGGGCCCATGCTGCAGGTGCCGCTGGGGTGGAAGATGGTGGCCCCGTTGTTACGGCAGAACTCCAGCAGCTCTTCATCGCTTTGCTGAGCCGGGCCAGGCTTGATTTCCTGCTTTACATAAGGCGCCATGGCCGAGGTCTGCGCAATCTCTCTGGCCGCGCGCACGGCAGCGACATTGGTGCGGCGATCGAGTTCGGTGCTCAGGTAGTTGGGCTGCATCGATGGCGGCTCAAACGGATCTTGTGAGCGTATGCGCACATGGCCGCGCGACTCGGGGCGCAACTGGCATACCGACATGGTGAAGCCCGAATAGGGATGCACCTTGCCACCCGCCATGTCTGCCGAAAGCGTGGAGACGTGAAATTGAATATCTGGCGTGCTCGCCACGGGCCGGCCATCCACATGCTTGAGTGCACGCATGAAACAGCCGCCTTGATTGATGCCCACGGCCAGCGGGCCAGATCGGTACAGCAGCCACTCCAACCCCAGCTTTGTTGTACCTATCCAGGAATTCAGCTGATCGTTGGTGGTAATGGGTTTGCTGCATTCAAAGCTTAGACGAATCTGCAAATGGTCCTGCAGGTTCTCGCCGACGCCCGGTAAGTCCAGCACCACGGGGATCCCTTTGCTTTGCAGCAGCGCACGTGGCCCCAGGCCTGAAAGCTGCATGAGCTGGGGGGACTGTATGGCTCCCGCACTCAGAATGACCTCGGCATTGGCCATGGCTTTGCGTGTCTTCCCGCGCTGAAAGAAGTTCACGCCTATGGCCCGTTTGCCTCGCATGATCAAGCTGGTTGCCATGGCATCGGTTTCGATGTGCAGATTGGGGCGGTTGCGAGCCGGCCCCAGATAGCCTTTGGCGGTGCTGCAGCGCAGGCCTTTGTGGGTGGTGAGTTGGTAGTAGCCGGCACCTTCCTGCAGACGGCCGTTGAAGTCATCGGTGCGGGGCACGCCAATCTGCTGAGCTCCGCCGATGAAGGCTTCGATCAGCTCATGTTTTGCGCCGATGTCGGAGACTCTGAGAGGGCCTGTGCCGCCATGCGAGGGAAACTCGCCGCGTGCATTGCCTTCGGACTTGATGAAGTAGGGCAGCACATCCTCATAAGACCAGCCCGGGTTGCCCAGCGCGGCCCAGTGATCGTAGTCCTGTGCCTGGCCTCGCACGTAGATCAGGCCGTTGATGGAACTGCTTCCACCCAAGGTCTTGCCTCTGGGCCAATAGATTCTTCGTCCGTTCATATTGGGGTCAGGGTCTGTCTCGAAACGCCAGTTGTATTGAGGGCTCCACATGGTCTTGCCATAACCGATGGGCAAGTGGATCCAGACAGAGCGATCAGGAGGCCCTGCCTCCAGCAGCAGGACCTTGTTGCCGGGGTCTTCGGAAAGTCGTGCGGCGAGAACGCATCCCGCAGAGCCGGCGCCGACGATGACGTAGTCATAACTTGCGATCGCTTCTGACACGAAAATCTCCTTTTGTTCTGTTTGGAGGAACTATTTGTTCCTTTTGATGGAACTCTAAATGCGTGATTGCCCGCTGCAATCAGCGCTTTCCCTTGCTGGTGTAAATACCGGGACGCATGGGCTTTCAACTGGCGTATCAGCGAGCTGTGCCATCATTCCTGTCATGCCCGTAGCAATTCCACAAAGTGCTTCCGATGCCGCACAACCCTCCCAGGAAGATCCCAGCTCAATGTCGGACCGTGCGCTCGCGGTGCTCGATTACGTGACCCAAAGCAGCGAACCTCCGGGGCTGATGGAAATTGCCAATGCGCTGCACTTTCCCAAGGCCACGGCTTCGCGTTTGTGCTCGGGGCTGGAGTCGCGCCAGTGGCTGACGCGGCACGAGGGAGACCGCAGTTTTGCACCGGGTCCACGCTTGCTCAGTCTCGCGGTGAAAGCCTTGCAATGCGATCCGCGCCAGGCTTTGCGCCATGAGGTTTTGTCCCAGCTGGTGCAGACCTTGGGTGAGACCTGCAACCTCACGGTTCTTGATGGAACCCGTGTACGTTATCTGGACCGTGTGGAGACGCACTGGCCCTTGCGCATGCAGCTGGAGGTCGGCTCCCTCGTACCCTTGCATGCGACGGCTAGTGGCAAGCTTTTCCTCGCGCATATGGCTGATCAGCGTCGTCAGGCCGTGCTGGAAAACCTGCTGCTGACGCCTTGTACGTCACGCACCTTGCAATCAGCCGAGGCATTGGCCCAACAGGTCCAGCAGATTCAAGCGCTTGGCTATGCCTGCGACCGTGAAGAGTTCATGCTGGGAATGATTGCCGTGGCCGTACCGATCAAGGACGACAAAGGGCTGTGCCGTGCTGCGCTGGCGGTGCATGCGCCGCAGGCACGCATGTCTCTGGAACAGGCGCTGATGGGTTTGCCGCATTTGCAGGCTGCTGCACAGCGCATGGGCAAGCTCTTGTTCTAGCGCTGCGCTATCCGCTGGACGCGGGATGTGCAGCAAAAAAGGGCTGCCCTGGGGCAGCCCTTTTTGCCGTGAGCATGGCGGTTACTGGAAGCCCAGCGTGTGAGGCAGCCAGGTCGACAGCTCGGGGATAAAGGTCAGCAGGCACAGCACGACGAAGTGGGCCAGCAGGAACAGCGGCATCTCGCGCGTCAGCTCGGTGATGGACACGCGCGTGGACACGGCCGTCACGAACAGCAGGCCGCCGACCGGCGGCGTGATCATGCCCAGCGTGAGGTTGACGATCACCACCATGGCGAAGTGCGTGGGATCGATGCCCAGGCTGAAGGCGATGGGCGCGAGAATGGGCACCAGAATCATCACGCCGGGCAGCGGCTCCATGAAGATGCCGAAGACCAGCAGCAGAATGTTCACGGCAATCAGGAACATGACGGGCGAGAGCTCCCAGCTCACGATCAGCTCGGACAGATACTGCGGAATGCCTTCCACCGTGAGCACCCAGGCAAAGGCGGCCGAGGTCGCCATCACCAGCAGCACCGAGGCCGTGAGCATGGCCGAGCGCGCCAGAATGCCGGGCAGGGCCGACCACCTGAGCGTGCGGTAAACCCATTTGCCGCAGACCAGGGCATAGAAGACGGCCACGACGGAGGCTTCCGTGGGCGTGAAGATGCCGAAGCGGATGCCGACCACGATGAGTACGATGAGCATCAGCGCGGGGATGGCCTTGAAGCTGGTGCTCCACATCTCGCGTGCCGAGGGGCGCGGTTCGGTGCTGCGGTAGTCCCGCTTCTTGCAGACCCACCAGTTGACGGCCGCCATGGCCAGCGCGATCAGAATGCCGGGAATGAAGCCGGCCATGAATAGGCCGCCCACGGACACGTTCTCATCCTGCAGCGCATAGATGATCATGCTGACCGATGGCGGAATGATGGGGCCGACGATGGCGGTGCTGGCCGTCAGCGCGGCCGCATAGGGGCGGCTGTAGCCGGCCTTGTCCATCATCTTGACCATCATGGAGCCGGGTCCGGCCGCATCGGCCAGGGCCGAGCCAGAGATGCCCGAGAACATGGTCAGCGACAGCACATTGGCATAGCCCAGGCCGCCGCGCAGATGGCCGACGAACTGGGCGGCAAAGCGCAGCAGCACGGCAGTCAGCGCACCGCCCGACATCAGCTCTGCGGCCAGGATGAAGAAGGGCACGGCCATCAGCGGAAAGCTGTCGATGCCCGTGAACATTTCCTTGAAGACGATCAGCTGTGGATAACGTCCGCCGACAAAGACCGCCAGGGCTGCCGAGATGGCCAGCGCAAACGCCACCGGAAAGCCCAGCGTGAGCAGGACGATGATGGCAACAAATAAAGTGATACCCATGATGTTTCAGTCAATCAGTGATTCATGGTGTGGCGCATAGATTCGTACGCGCACCAAGTCAGGGACACCGAGGAAGGGCCGCCCCGCACCGAGGTGTCGTTCCCCTCCCGCGAAGCGAGAGAGGGGGATGCAGCGAAGCTGCACAGGGGGTGTTTCATATCGACGCTGCGGCATCCGCATCCATTTCATCGGACTCGGCGAAGCTGCCTGTGGTGATGTAGCCGCGTGCGATGAACAGCAGATGGATCAGCATCAGCACAAAGCCCACAGGCATGGCGCCGTAGATATAGGAGATCGGAATGTCCGTGGCCGCCGTGGTCTGAAAGCGTGTGGCGTACACATACTGCGAGGAGGTCACGGTCATCACCACAAAGAAGACCGCCAGGATCAGCACGACAAAGCCGCGCATGGCCTGCGCCTTGCGGGTGCTCACGCTGCGGTGCAGATTGTCGATGGCCACATGGCCGCCAAAGCGCAGCACCAGGCCGGAGCCCAGAAAAGTGACCCAGATCATCATGTGGCGGGCCACTTCCTCGGCCCAGACGATGGAGTCGCCCGTGGTGTAGCGCAGCACCACGTTGGCAAAGACGATGCAGGCCATGGCCAGCAGCAGCAAGATCAGCAGCCAGCGATTGCCGGCCACGAGAATGCGTTCGATACGATCAAGCATAGGAGTGGGGGTGAGCAGAGGCAGCGGCGAAACCTGCCGCAAGAGCCGGCTGCGTCACGGAGTTGAAGGCTGCGTCATCATCGGCGGGAATTGGCGCAAGTCCATTCGTGCTGACCGCAGCCGGGCAAGGACCTGCCTTGCCCAGGAGGGAGAAAAATGCACGGGCCCGTCTCCGCGGAGGCAGGCCCGTGTTGCCGGTTGCTTACTTGACGGCGGTGATGGAGTCCAGCGTCTTCTGGCCGAACTTCTTGGCGTATTCCTTGTACGCGGGCTCCAGCGCGGTGCGGAAGGCGGCCTGATCGACCTTCTCCACGACCTTCATGCCGTTGGCCTTGGCTTCTTCAACGCCCTTCTTCT
Organism: Comamonas sp. wu1-DMT; assembly: GCF_040187805.1. Lineage (NCBI taxonomy): Bacteria > Pseudomonadati > Pseudomonadota > Betaproteobacteria > Burkholderiales > Comamonadaceae > Comamonas > Comamonas sp. wu1-DMT. The sequence continues at coordinate 353,320 of NZ_JBANEM010000002.1, read as the reverse complement.
CCACGTTGTCCACAAAGGCGCGCGAGGCCAGCGCACCCCTCTTGGCGGCTTCCGTGAAGGCGGTCTTCTGGGCGGCGTTCAGCGATCCCCAGAACGAGGGCGACACGATCAGGGCCATGGGGGCGTAGACGTGGGAAGTCAGGGTCAGGTGCTTTTGCACTTGCCACAGCTTGGCGGACACCAGCACGGAGATGGGGTTCTCCTGGCCGTCGATCGTGCCTTGCTGCAGCGCACCGATGACTTCGGGCCAGGACATGGGGGTGGGCGAGGCACCCAGGGTGCGGAAGGCCGTGATGTGCACGGGGTTCTCGGTCACGCGGATCTTCAGGCCCTTGAGGTCGGCCACGCCATTGACGGCATGCTTGTTGTTGCTCAGATGGCGAAAGCCCTGCTCGCCCCAGGCCAGGGCGATCAGGCCGCGCTTCTGGAACTTGGCCAGCAGGTCCTGACCGAAGGCACCGTCCATCACGGCACGTGCGTGCTGGGTGTCGCGGAACAGGAAGGGGATGTCCACCACGCCCACATCGGGCACGAAGTTGCTCAGGGCGCCAGTGGAAACGATGGCGGCTTCCACGGTGCCCAGCTGCAGGCCTTCGATCAGCTCACGCTCGCCGCCCAGGGCGGAGGCAGGGAACTGCTTGAACTTGTAGGCACCGTTGGTGCCTTTTTCCACGCCCTCGGCCCAGGCGTTGGCGGCAGCGCCGTAGTGGGAGTTGACGGCCAGCGCATAGCCGATCTTGACTTCCTTGCCCTGGGCAAATGCAGTGCCTGCGCTCAGGGCGGCTGTTGCTGCCACGGCCGTGGCGACGAAGGTGCGGCGAATCATGCGCATGGTGTTGGTCTCTCAGAAATGTTTTGAAATGAATCAAAAATTGTAGTGAGTGCCAACCGTGGGTTTTTACGCACCCGGGGGTCGTCTTGTACGGGTGGGTGCATCGTGTTTGGCGATGGATTGGCATCAAAAAAGGCCTCTGTGCCGGCAAGCACGGAGGCCTTTGAAAATGAGAGCTGCTTGCGCTTGTTTTCAAACGATTTCAGATTGTTTTGATAGTGAAATCGTTAAGCAAAGAGCGGTTGAAGCTACTATTTTTGCTGAGTCAGCAACTGATCGGCAAGCTGCACAAAGCCGTCGCCGCGCTCGGCCGAGGTCACATGGCGCGGCAGATGCCTGAGCTGAGGCACGAAGCGCGCGATATTGGCCACGCCCACGCTGTGGGGCATGTGCTCGAACATCTGCTGGTCGTTGGTCGAGTCGCCGATATACACCCAGCGCGCCAGCGTGGCGTCCAGATCGATGTCGAACAGCTCGCGTGTGATCCAGCGCGCGCCTTCGAGCTTGTTGTGCTCGCCGAACCAGCCGTTGATGTGGATGGAGCTGACGGTGGCGTTCATGCCGGCCGCCTTCATGATGGCCACGCATTCATCGATCTGTGCCTGGGGCATGTTCGTGAATTCGCTGTGGTCCACGGCGATATCGCATTCGCGGCCGGCCGAGTCCGTGGCGCGTCTGGCGCCGGGCACGGTGGCCTCGATCTGCTCGAGCACCTGCTGCATGCGGGCAAAGTTGCGGGTGCGCTCGTCGGCGGATTGCTGGTAGAGCTTGTCCAGGCCGCCCTGGGCATTGCGGCGCAGGGCCACGGCACCGTTCTCGGCCACGATGGCGTCCACGGGCCAGGCCGATGCAAAGGGCACGCTCCAGCCCACGGGACGGCCGGTGATGGGCACCACCTTCAGGCCCGCATTCTTGAGGCGCGCAATCGCGGCCACCACATGCTCGGGCACCACGCCGTCGGTGGTCAGCGTGTCGTCGATATCGGTCAGCACGCCCAGCAGCTTGGCAGGTGTCCGCAGTTCAGACAAAGGGCGCAGAAATTCTTGGCTCACAACAAACTCTCTCGATGTTGATCCTCGCCTGAAGCTAGCGCGGTCCAACTCAGAGACATCGAGCAAGAGCCGCCTCGCAGCGAGGATGTCGTCCCCCTCCGGCGAAGCCAGAGAGGGGGAAGGCGCGGGGCCGCCTAGGCGAAGCGCCTCAGGGGGTGATCACGCTCAATTCGCCGAGCCCAGTGCCAGGCCCGCATGCTCGCGCAGCGGGTGGAAGTGGATCTTGGGGAAGCGCTCCTGCGCCAGGCGCACGTCATAGGGGCTGGTGCACAGATAGGCCAGGGTGTCGGCCGCATCATGCGCCAGACGCATGGGATAGGCGTTCTCGAACTCGCGCAGCTCGGCGGGCGAATCGGCCGTGATCCAGCGCGCCCCGGTGTACTGGCAGCCTTCCAGGCGCACGTCGCAGTCGTACTCGGTCTTGAGGCGGTGCTGAACCACTTCGAACTGCAGCTGACCCACGGCGCCCAGCAGCATATTGCCGCCGACATCGGGCTTGAAGACCTGGATCGCGCCTTCCTCGCCCAGTTGCATCAGGCCTTGCTGCAGCTGCTTGGTACGCAGCGGGTTCTTGAGCACCACGGTCATGAACATTTCGGGTGCGAAGAAGGGCAGGCCGGTGAACTGTAGATTCGGGCCGTCGGTGATGGAGTCGCCCAACTGCACGCCGCCGTGAATCGTGAAGCCGATGATGTCGCCCGCATAGGCCTCGTCAACGGCCTCGCGGCGCTGGCTCATGAAGGTCACCACGGATGTGGGGCGCAGTTCCTTGCCGGTGCGCTGCACCTTCATCTTCATGCCAGGGGTGTACTTGCCGCTGGCCACGCGCACGAAGGCGATGCGGTCGCGGTGGTTGGCATCCATGTTCGCCTGCACCTTGAACACCACGCCTGCGAAGGTTTTGTCTTCGGGGTTGATGGTGACTTCTTCGCGCTGGCGGTTCACTTCGGTGAAGGCGACGCGCGGGCCGGGCGGGGGGGGACATGTCGACCACGGCGTTCAGCACTTCCATCACACCGAAGTTGTTCACACCGGAGCCGAAGAACACGGGGGTCAGCTTGCCTTCCAGAAACGCCTGGTGATCCCATTCGGCCGATGCGCCCTGGGCCAGTTCCATGCTCTCGATGGCATCGTCGTAGGCCTGGCCGAAGCGGGCACGCAGCCTGTCGACTTCGGTCAGCGGGATGACTTCGAAGTCTTCGGGGCGCTTCTCGCTGCCGGCGGCAAACACCGTCATGCTCTGTGTCTGCAGATTGATGATGCCGCCGAAGCTCTTGCCCTGGCCCACGGGCCAGGTGATGGGGCAGCAGGGCATGCCCAGCTCGCGCTCGACTTCGTCCATGATGTCCAGCGGGTCGCGCACTTCACGGTCGAACTTGTTGACGAAGGAGATGATGGGCGTGTTGCGCTGGCGGCAGACCTCGATCAGGCGGCGGGTCTGCGACTCCACGCCGTTGGCCGCGTCGATCACCATCAGCGCCGAGTCCACGGCCGTCAGCACGCGGTAGGTATCTTCCGAGAAGTCCTTGTGGCCGGGAGTGTCGAGCAGGTTGATCACATGGTCGCGGTAGCTCATCTGCATCACCGACGAGGCCACCGAGATGCCACGCTGCTTTTCGATTTCCATCCAGTCGGAGGTGGCGTGACGCGAGGCCTTGCGGCCCTTGACGGCGCCGGCAATCTGGATCGCGCCCGAGAACAGCAGCAGCTTTTCGGTCAGCGTGGTCTTACCCGCGTCCGGGTGGGAGATGATGGCGAACGTACGACGGCGCCGGGTTTCTGGGGCGTATGACACAGTATTGAGAGCTGTAAATACAGCCGGAGAACGCCGGCTGTGACAACAAAAGGTGCGGCGGTCCGTTTGCCGCACCAGGCCCGCACCCATGCAGGGCAGACCTGTGAATAAGTCTTGAGGGCGCTTATTTTAACGGCAGGGCCAATTCATGGAGATGCTCCGGCAAATGCGGGGCGGGCGACGCCATTGCCCAGGGCCGCTGGCTCCGGCCGCGGGCAGATGCGGAGCACAATAGCGGCCTAGTCTCCGGTCCTTATTTGCCACTCATGAACAGCGTCCCGCAGGATGTGAACACCTCCTTGCCCATCCAGTCTCCAGCCTCTGCCGCTCCGGTATGGATCAAGCGCGGCACGCCCGAGTACCGGCGGGTCAGCGTGGCGCTGTTCCTGGCGGGGTTTGCCACCTTCTCCCTGCTGTACTGCGTGCAGCCGCTGCTGCCCGAGCTGGCCCACAGCTTTGCCGTCAGTCCGGCCCAGAGCGCGCTGGCGCTGTCGGTATCCACGGCCTGCCTGGCCGGCTCCATTGTGCTGGCGGGGGCCTTGTCCGAGGGGCTGGGGCGGCGCAAGTTGATGTTCATCTCCATGGCACTGGCGGCGCTGTGCAATCTGCTGGCTTCGTTCATGCCGCAGTGGCATGCGCTGCTGGCCGCACGCGCGCTGGAAGGCTTGCTGCTGGGCGGCGTGCCTGCCGTGGCCATGGCCTATCTGTCCGAGGAGATCGACCCGCCCGGCCTGGGCTTTGCCATGGGCCTGTATGTGGGTGGCACGGCGCTGGGCGGCATGCTGGGCCGGGTCGGCATGAGCGCCATGACCGAGTTCTGGGGCTGGCGCCATGCCATGGCTGCACTGTCGGTGCTTGACCTGCTGGCAGCCCTGGGCTTTGTCTGGCTGCTGCCCAACTCGCGCAACTTCATCAAGAAGACCGGGCTGGGTGCCCGGTATCACCTGCAGGCCTGGGGCCGGCATCTGCGCCACCCGGGCCTGCCGCTGCTGTTCCTGATCGCCTTCGGCCTGATGGGCGTGTTTGTCAGCATCTACAACTATGCCGGCTTTCTGCTCAGCGCATCGCCCTATCAGTTGAGCCAGCTGCAGATCAGCCATATCTTCTACGCCTATCTGCTGGGCACGGCGGCGTCGCCGATTGCCGGGGGGCTGGCCGACAGGCTGGGCCGCGGCCCGGTGCTGGTTGCTGGCACTTTGCTGATGGCCGCAGGCGTGGTTCTGACCCTGTTGCAGCCGCTGGCCGTCATCGTGCTCGGCATCGTCTTGCTGACGGCAGGGTTCTTCATCGCGCATTCGGTGGCCAGCGGCTGGGTGGGGCGACTGGCCACGCAGTCCAAGGGGCACGCATCATCGCTATATCTCTGGGGCTATTACATGGGCTCCAGCGTGCTGGGGGCCGGGGCGGGCTGGTTCTGGTCGCGCTGGGGCTGGACGGGCGTGGGCTCCGTGGCCTTGGCTGTACTGGCGCTGGTCATCGTGCTGGCCTTGCGCGTTCAGTGGCTGGCCGGGATTGCGGCCGCGAATCGAGCCGCTTCTTGATGCCGTCTTGATATCGGCACGCCCAATCTCTACCCGTTCTTGACGGGCGAATTTCTACAGTTCCTCCATCGCAATCAAGCCGCGTGAACGGCTTGCGGGAGGAATGAAATGACCATCACCTGGATTGAAGCCCTGGCCGCCCTGACGGCGCTGGGGCTGTTTGCCTATTTGGGCTATGCGCTGCTGCGCCCCGAGAAATTCTGAAGGGGCTGCCATGCAAGTGCTGCAAGACCTGATTTTTGTGAGCCTGACGGTGGTCTGCTTTGTCGGACTGCTGGGCTTTGTGCGCGCCCTGGCGCGTCTGTGAAAGGGGTGGATCATGTGGTTACCCTGGATGGAATTTGCCGCCGTGCTGACTGCGGCAACCTTGCTGACCATACCCATGGGCCAATGGCTGGCACGTTGCTTTACCAGCGAGCGTCATGGCTGGCTGGAGCGCCTGAGCTACCGGGTCATGGGCGTGAACCCGCAGGAGCGCATGGGCTGGCAGCGCTATGGCGCCGCTGTGGTGCTGAGCAATGCGCTGATGATGCTGCAGGGTTATCTGCTGCTGCGTCTGCAGGGCGCACTGCCGCTGAACCCGCTGGAGATCGCGGCGCAGGCGCCCGACCTGGCCTTCAACACCGCAGCCTCCTTCATCACCAATACCAACTGGCAGGCCTACTCGGGTGAGAACAGCCTGAGCAATGCAACGCAGATGGTGGTCATCACCTTTCTGATGTTTGCCGGTGCCACCACGGGTGTTGCTGCCGGTGCCGGCTTTGTGCGCGGCCTGGCGCGATCCAGTAGCAAGGATGTCGGCAACTTCTGGGTCGACTTCGTGCGCGTGTTCTGGCGCGTACTGCTGCCGCTGTCCTTCATCATGGCCCTGGTCTATGTCTGGCAGGGCATTCCGCAGACTCTGCACACCGACGCGGTGGCGACGACGCTCGAAGGCGCCCGGCAGCAACTGCTGATGGGGCCCGTGGCCAGCCTGGAAAGCATCAAGCATCTGGGCACGAATGGCGGCGGCTTCTTCAGCATGAATGCGGCACATCCGTTCGAGAACCCGACGCCGCTGACCAATCTGCTGCACATCCTCTCGATGCTGCTGATCCCGGCCGGCATGACCTACGCCTTTGGCTCCATGCTGCTGCGCCGCAAGCAGGGCTGGGTGCTGTTTGCGGCCTGCATGGTGATGTTCGTCGGCTTTCTGAGCCTGGTGTTTGTGGCCGAGCAAAACGGCAGCCAGCTGCTGGCGCGCGCCGGAGCCGATCAGCAATACAGCCTGATCCAGAGCGGCGGCAATATGGAGGGCAAGGAGCTGCGCTTCGGCATTGCCGATACGGCCTTGTTCGTGGCTACCACCACCGCGGCCACCACGGGCTCGGTCAACGCCATGCATGATTCGCTGACCCCGCTGGGCTCCATCACGCCGCTGGCGCAGATGATGCTCAACTGCGTCTTCGGCGGCGACGGCGTGGGACTGATCAACCTGATTCAGTACGCCATCCTCACGGTGTTTCTGGCCGGCATGATGATTGGGCGTACCCCTGAATTCCTGGGCAAGAAGATCGAGGTGCGCGAGATCAAGCTGGTCATGCTTGCGGTGCTGGTGCCGCCGGCCTGCATTCTGGGCTTCACGGCGCTGGCCGTGCTCTGGCCGGATGCCGCAGCCAGCCTCAATAACCGCGGCCCGCATGGCTTCTCGGAGATTCTCTACGCCTATGCCTCGGCCACGGCCAACAACGGCTCGGCCTTTGCAGGGCTGAATGCCAATACGCCGTTCTTCAACACCACCACGGGCCTGGCCATGCTGGCAGGGCGCTTTCTGACGCTTGTGCCCATGCTGGCCGTGGCCGGCAGCCTGGCCGCCAAGGCCACCGTGCCTCCGGGTCCGGGCACTTTCCCCACGGCCACGCCGTTGTTCATGGGCCTGCTGGTGTTTGTGGTGCTGGTGGTGGGCGGTCTGACCTTTCTGCCGGCGCTGGCTCTGGGGCCCGTGATCGAGCACCTGCAAATGCTTGTGGCTCAGCTGTACGCCTAACGTTCTATCCAATTGATGCCAATGGTCTGCAGTCCATGCAAGGCTGCAGACCAGGGAGCAAATCATGAAAACATCGACTCAAACTCTTTGCGCTTCAGTGCTGCCAAGCCATGCTCAAGCGCAGCCCGAGGCGGAATCCGCCTCCTGGCCACATCTGCTGGGCAGCAGCGTGCGCGCCGCCCTGCTGGTGATGGCGATCTCCGGCATTGCCTATCCCTTGCTGACCACGGGTGTGGCGCAGGCACTGTTCCCGCATGCAGCCAATGGCAGCCTGATCGAACGCCAGGGTCGGATCGTGGGCTCGGCCCTGATCGGTCAGCAATTCACCGGGCCGCAGTACTTCCATGGCCGTCCCAGCGCCACAGTCGCTCCCGATCCGAGTCAGGAAGGGGCAAACATTGCGGCTCCCTACAACGCAGGCCTGTCTGGCGCCAGCAACCAGGGGGCCACGCACAAGGACTTGTCCGAAGCCGTGGCGCAGCGTGTCGCACAGTACCGCGCCGATAACGGTCTGGCCGCAGACCTGGCGGTGCCGGTGGATGCGGTCACGGCGTCGGCATCGGGCCTGGACCCGCATATCTCTATGGCCAATGCGCTGCTGCAACTGCCGCGTGTGGCGAAGGCGCGAGGGCTCTCGCCAGACCAGGTGCAGCCATTGCTGGCGCAGGAAACAGAGCAGCGCACGCTGGGCTTGCTGGGCGAGCCGCGCGTGAATGTGCTGCAGCTCAATCTGGCGCTGGACGCCTTGCAGCCCGCCACCAGCGCAGTGAAGGAGTAAGCCATGAGCACGAAGAAAATGACGGCAGGCCGCAGCCTGCTCGATGCCAGGCTGGTGAAGTCGGCTCTGTGGGATGCGCTGCGCAAACTCTCGCCGCGTACGCAGTGGGCCAACCCAGTGATGTTTGTGGTGTATCTGGGTGCGATCCTGAGCAGTCTGTTGTGGTGGCAGAGCCTGATGGAGCCGGGCAGCGAGAACAGCGGCTTTGTTCTGGCGATTGCGCTGTGGCTGTGGTTCACCGTGCTGTTTGCCAACTTTGCCGAAGCATTGGCGGAGGGCCGCAGCCGCGCCCAGGCCGCCAGCCTGCGCGGCATGAAGCGCGATACGGTGGCCAAGCTGCTGCAGCAACCGCATTTCGGCAGCTCATGGATTCCCATGCGCGCCAGCGAACTGCGCAAGGGCGTGGTCATCTTCGTGGAAGCCGGCGACACGATTGCGCTTGACGGCACGGTGATCGAGGGCGTTGCTTCGGTGGACGAAAGCGCGATCACCGGCGAATCCGCGCCCGTGATCCGCGAGGCCGGAGGCGACTTCTCGTCGGTGACCGGCGGCACGCGCGTGCTGTCGGACTGGCTGGTGGTGGAAGTCACGGTCAACCCCGGCGAGTCGTTCCTGGATCGCATGATCTCCATGGTCGAGTCGGCCAAGCGCCAGAAGACTCCGAACGAGATGGCGCTGACGATTTTGCTCGTGGGGCTGACGCTGGTCTTTCTGCTGGTCATCGTCACGCTGTGGCCCTTCTCGGCCTTTGCGGTGTCACAGGCCGGAACGGGCTCGGTGGTCGGCATTGCCGTGCTGATTGCGCTGCTGGTCTGCCTGATTCCGACCACCATTGGCGGCCTGCTGTCGGCCATTGGCGTGGCCGGCATGAGCCGCATGATGCAGGCCAATGTCATCGCCACTTCGGGCCGGGCCGTGGAGGCTGCCGGTGATGTGGACGTGCTGCTGCTGGACAAGACCGGCACCATCACCCTGGGCAACCGCCAGGCCTGCGAGTTTCTGCCGGCCCCTGGAACGAGCGCCGCGCAGCTGGCCGAAGCCGCACAGCTCTCATCTCTGGCAGATGAAACACCTGAAGGCCGCAGCGTGGTGGCTCTGGCCAGGGAGCGTCATGGCTTGCCCGATCGCAGCAGTGCGGATTTTCCGGGCGAGTTCGTCCCCTTTACCGCACAGACGCGTATGAGTGGTGTGGATCTGCAGAGTCCACAAGGCTTGCGCAGCTTGCGCAAGGGGGCCGCCGATGCCGTGCGCCGGCATGTCGAGGCACTGGGAGGCAGCTTCCCGGCTCAGGTGCAACTGTCTGTGGATAACGTCTCGCGCAAGGGCAGCACGCCTTTGGTGGTGGCAGATGGCGCCAAGGTGCTGGGCGTGATCGAACTCAAGGACATCGTCAAGCCGGGCATGCGCGAGCGCTTTGCCGAGCTGCGCCGCATGGGCATAAAGACGGTGATGGTGACGGGCGACAACCCGCTGACGGCTGCCGCCATTGCCGCAGAGGCAGGGGTGGATGATTACCTGGCCGAAGCCAGGCCCGAAGACAAGCTGCAGCTGATCCGCTCGCACCAGGCTGCGGGCCGCCTGGTGGCGATGACGGGGGACGGCACCAACGATGCTCCGGCCCTGGCCCAGGCCGATGTGGCCGTGGCCATGAACAGCGGCACCCAGGCTGCCAAAGAGGCCGGCAATATGGTGGACCTGGACAGCAACCCCACCAAGCTGATCGAGGTGGTGGAAACCGGCAAGCAGATGCTGATGACGCGCGGCGCGTTGACCACCTTCAGCATTGCCAATGATGTGGCCAAGTATTTCGCCATCATTCCTGCCGCCTTTGTGGGCACCTATCCGCAACTGGCCTCGCTCAACGTGATGCAGCTGCACAGCGCGGATTCCGCCATCCTGAGTGCCGTGATCTTCAATGCACTGATCATCATCGCCCTGGTGCCGCTGGCCTTGCGTGGTGTGCAGTATCGCGCCGTGGGTGCGGCCCTGCTGCTGCGCCGAAACCTGCTGATCTATGGCCTGGGCGGGCTGATCGTGCCGTTTGTGGGCATCAAGCTCATCGACATGCTGCTGACAGTTCTGGGCCTCGTCTAAGTCATATCCAGGCCTTGCTTTCTCGTTTCTCTGGCTTGTCCGCGTTCCCTGCGGGCGCGGCAAGTCTGATCTGTTTGCTTCACCATCATGCGTCTCTTCCATCCCCAAAAACCATTTCACGCCTCTCGCTCCTGGGCCATCGGCTCTGCGTTGCTGATGATTGCCTTGAGCTGTGCAAAGCCCTCTGCTGCCGAGGAAACAAAAGCGCAATCTGCTTCTGAAAGCTCAGCTCCTGCGCATGCCGACAGCAGGTCTTCCCTGACCGGCTCGCTGGGCCTGATCAGTGACTACCGCTTTCGCGGCATCTCGCAGACCTGGCAAGGTGCGGCCGTGCAGGGCGCAGTGGAACTGGCCTTGCCCAAGGGCTTTTATCTGGGCACGTCGCTGTCCAATGTCTCAACCAACAGCTATGGCCGGGGCCAGGGACTGGAGCACGATATCTATGGTGGCTGGCGCGGCGAGCTCGTGCCTGACTGGTTGCTGGATGCCGGGCTTTTGCAGTACCGCTATCCCGGCGCACGCCTGGGCGCAAGTGATGGCAGCAGCAAACGCTTTGACACCACCGAGCTCTATCTGGGGGCGACCCATGGTGGTCTGAGCATCAAATGGTCTGTGGCACTGACGCCTTATTTCGGCCTGGGCAAGAGTACCGCCGACTCGGCGTTCGCCACTGCGCTGCAACCAGCGGGCAGCAGTCGCGGCAGCCAGTATCTGGATCTGAACTATCAGCATCCGCTGGGCGATCTCGCCACCTTGGGCCTGCATGGCGGCTATACCTGGGTGCGCAATTACAGCGATGTTTCCTATGCCGACTGGCGCATCTCGCTATCCAGGGCCTGGGGGGCGTGGACTGCATCGCTTGCGTACGCGGGTACCTCGGCCGATGCCCGCTACTACAGCGCCGTCAACAGTCGTGGCCAATGGCGTGATCTGGCGCGCAGCGGCTGGCTGCTGGGCCTGAGTGCCGGGTTCTGACCGGACTTGAGTGATACGCTGATCGCCTGATGCCTTCATCCACACCCTCATCCGCCGCGCAGCGCCCCGACCCCGACGCGCTGGTCGCTCAACTGCAGGCAGATCGGCAGCGCGCCCATCTCGGCAAGCTGCGCATCTACTTTGGCTCCAATGCCGGAGTGGGCAAGACCTATTCCATGCTGGCGGCTGCGCAGCGCGAGCGGCAGGCAGGACGCAAGGTTCTGGTGGGGCTGGTGGAGACGCATGGCCGCGCCGAGACCGAGCAGCAGCTGCACGACCTGGAGCTGCTGCCGCGGCGCACGCTGGTCTACCAGGGCAGGCAGCTGGACGAGTTCGACCTCGATGCAGCTCTGGCGCGCCGCCCGGAGGTGCTGCTGCTCGACGAGCTGGCGCACAGCAATGTGAGCGGCTCACGCCACCCCAAGCGCTGGCAGGATGTGCAGGAGCTTCTGGAGGCGGGTATCGAGGTGTGGACCACGCTCAACGTTCAGCACCTGGAAAGCCTCAACGATGTGGTGGGCGGCATTGTGGGCATACAGGTCCATGAGACCGTGCCCGACCATATCTTTGACGATGCCGACGAGGTCATCGTGGTCGACATCCCGCCCGAGGAGCTGCTCAAGCGCCTCAAGTCGGGCAAGGTCTATCCGCTGGAGCAGGCCGAGCGGGCCTCGCGCAATTTCTTTCGCCAGGGCAATTTGCTGGCGCTGCGCGAGCTGGCCCTGCGCCGCACGGCCGATCGTGTCGATGAGGACATGCGCGACTACCGCCGCGAGCGCTCCATCGGCGATGTCTGGCCCACGCGCGAGCGCTTGCTGGTAGGCGTGGGCGGCCGCGCCGGTGATGATGCCCTGGTGCGCCAGGTGGCACGCCTGGCCAGGCGGCTGGAGGCCGACTGGGTGGTGGTCTATGTGGATGCGCCGGAGCGCCAGCATAGGCCTCGGGCAGCGCAGGAGGCCGTGCTCAAGACCCTGGCGCTGGCGGCGCGTCTGGGCGCGGAAACGGCCACCATCCCCGGTGCCCATGTGGCCCAGGCTCTGGTGGACTTTGCGCGTGAGCGCAATGCCAGTCATCTGGTGCTGGCGCGTGTGCACGAACCTTTGAGCCGATGGCTGCGCTGGCGTGCCTCCAGCCTGTCCGAACAGATCGCTGCGCTGGATCCCGGCCTGGACGTGCTGCTGCTGTCCGTCAAGCAAAGCAAGAACGAGAGCACCTTGCGATTGCCGGCGGCGCGTGAAAAAACCATTCCGTGGAAGGGCTATGCGGGCGTGACCCTGGCTTGCCTGGCCGCGACAGCGGTGGCTGAGCTGCTGCTGCGAGTGTTCGACCCTGCCAATGTCGTCATGCTTTTCCTGCTGGTGGTGGTGCTGTCCGCCGTGCGCTGGGGACGCGGCCCCGGAGCATGGGCGGCCCTGCTGTCAGTGCTGCTGTTCGATTTCTACTTTGTGCCGCCGCGCAACTCCTTCAGCGTCAACGATACGCAATACCTGTTCACCTTCAGCCTGATGCTGGGTGTGGCCCTGGTCTGCGGCCAGCTCACGGCGCGGCTGCGCCACGAGGCGCGCGTGGCCGCAGAGCGCGAAAGGCGGGCCGGCGCGCTGGCCAGGCTGGCGCGTGACCTGTCGGGTGCGCTGACGCAGGAGCAGGTCACGCAGATCGCGCTGACCACGATTTCAGGCGTTTTCGATGCCCAGACCGGGCTGCTGGTGCCCGATGCCGATGAGCGCCTGCAGCTGGCGCCTGGCAGCGAAGCTCAGATCGACACCAGCGTGGGTCGCTGGAGCATGGAGCATGGCCAGATGGCCGGCCATGGAACCGATACCCTGGCAGCTGCGCCGGCACTTTATGTGCCGCTGATGGCGCCCGTGCGTTCGCGTGGCGTGCTGGTGCTGCAGCTGCGTGCGCCGCAACGATTGCGAGTGCCCGAGGAGCGCCGTCTGCTTGAAGCCTGTGCCAGCCAGATCGCCCTGGCATTGGAGCGTGTGCATTTTGTGGAGGTGGCGCAGCAGACCCAGATCGCCATGGAAGGCGAGCGCATGCGCAACACCTTGCTCTCGGCCGTCTCGCATGATCTGCGCACGCCGCTGACGGGCATCCTGGGCGCGGCCCAGGCGGCCTTGCCACATGCGCCGCAGGGGCCGGCGCATCACATGCTGGTGCAGATTCGCAATCAGGCACAGGCGCTGCAGCAACTGGTGGACAACCTGCTGGCCATGGCGCGCCTGCAGCAAGGCGGCGTGCAGCTCAAGCGTGAATGGCTGCCGGTGGACGAACTGGTGGGCAGCGCGCTGGCGCAGATGCGCGAGCGACTGGCCGCTCATGTGCTGCAGACCTCGCTGCCGGCCGATCTGCCCTTGCTGCAGCTCGATGCCGTGCTGATGGAGCGTGTGCTGGTCAATCTGCTGGACAACGCCATCAAGTACACGCCCGAAGGCACGACGATCACCGTGGCAGCGAGCGTGGCCGACGGCAACTGTGTGCTGAGCGTGCAGGACGCGGGGCCGGGCCTGCCCGTGCATCTGTCCCCCGAGCAACTGTTCGAGCCGTTCACGCGTGGGCAGGCGGAGAGTGCCGTGTTCGGCATGGGGCTCGGCCTGGCGCTGGCTCAGCGGATTGTGCAAGCCCATGGCGGCAGTTTGCGGGTAGCGGCGGCAGACCCCGGGCCGGGCACCGTTTTCAGCATCTCGCTGCCCGTGCCCGAGCAGCCGGCCATGGACGAATGAGCCGACAATCCCGTGCATCACATGCAAATCCGAACATGACAAGCGCCGCACCCCGCATTTTGCTGATTGAAGACGACGCCAGCATCCGCCGCTTTGTGCGCCTGGCACTGGAGGACGAAGGCTGGCAGGTGTTCGAGTCAGAAACCGCCAGGCGCGGCCTGATCGAGGCCGCCAGCCGCCAGCCCGACGCCGTGGTGCTGGACCTGGGGCTGCCCGATGCCGATGGCAAGACCGTGATTACCGAGCTGCGCGGCTGGAGCCAGCTGCCGATTCTGATTCTGTCCGCGCGCGAGCGGGAAGAGGACAAGGTGGCGGCGCTGGACGCTGGGGCCGATGACTATCTGACCAAGCCCTTTGGCGTGCCCGAGCTGCTGGCCAGGCTGCGCGTGATGCTGCGTCGCCGCCAGCAGGCGTCGGCGTCAGACAAGCCCGGTAGCTGTGCGCGTTTCGGCGCGGTGGTGGTGGATCTGGCGGCGCACGATGTCAGGCGCGACGGAGTGGCCGTGCACCTGACGCCCATAGAGTTCCGCCTGCTGGCGGCCCTGATTGCCGGCCATGGCAAGGTGCTGACCCACCGCCAGTTGCTGCTGCAGGTCTGGGGCGCTGAATATCTGGACCGCCCCCACTATCTGCGCGTGCACATGGCCAACCTGCGCCAGAAGATAGAGCTCGATCCGGCCCAGCCCCGGCATCTGGTAACCGAGTTGCAAGTCGGTTATCGCTTGGTGGGCCTGGAAGGCTGATTCCTTTATAATCGCCGTCCATCCGAGGAGCGTTGCAGCGTTCCCCAGCCAGCCATGAGCTGGTCTGCGCGGGGCGTGAGGCTCGGATTTCATCCCGCAACGACGCTCGCCCACGCTTTCTGTGCGGTGAGCCGGTTTATTCCCCCTCTGCTGCAGAACGTGGTTTTTCATTCAAGATTTGGAGAAAACCATGAACGCTGCCGTGCGCTTCAACCCCGCTGATTCGGCCATTACCGATATTTCCCTGGCTGCCTGGGGCCGCAAGGAAATCAGGATCGCCGAAACCGAAATGCCCGGTCTGATGGCCGTGCGCGAGGAGTTCGCCGCTGCCCAGCCCCTGAAGGGCGCGCGCATCACGGGCTCGCTGCACATGACCATCCAGACCGCCGTGCTGATCGAGACGCTGACGGCTCTGGGTGCACAAGTGCGCTGGGCTTCGTGCAACATCTTCTCGACCCAGGATCACGCAGCTGCCGCCATCGCCGAAACCGGCGTGCCTGTCTATGCCATCAAGGGCGAGTCGCTGGAAGACTACTGGAACTACACCCACTCCATCTTTGAATTCGGTGCCGCCGGTACCGAAGGCGAAGGCCCCAACATGATCCTGGACGACGGCGGCGACGCCACCATGCTCATGCACCTGGGCAAGCGCGCCGAGAAGGATCTGTCCGTGCTGGCCAACCCCGGTTCGGAAGAAGAGCGCATCGTCTTCGCCGCCATCAAGGCCAAGCTGGCCGTGGACTCCACCTGGTACAGCCGCAAGTCGGCCCAGATCATGGGCGTGACCGAAGAGACCACCACCGGCGTGCACCGCCTCAACGAAATGTCGGCCAAGGGCACGCTGCTGTTCCGCGCCATCAACGTCAACGACTCGGTGACCAAGTCCAAGTTCGACAATCTGTACGGCTGCCGCGAATCGCTGGTGGACGGCATCAAGCGCGCTACCGACGTGATGATCGCCGGCAAGGTGGCTTGCGTGGCCGGCTATGGCGACGTGGGCAAGGGCTCCGCCCAGGCTTTGCGCGCGCTGTCGGCCCAGGTCTGGGTGACCGAGATCGACCCCATCAACGCCCTGCAGGCCGCCATGGAAGGCTACAAGGTCGTGACCATGGAATACGCTGCCGACAAGGCCGATATCTTCGTGACCACCACCGGCAACAAGGACATCATCCGCCACGAGCACATGGTTGCCATGAAGGATCAGGCCATCGTCTGCAACATCGGTCACTTCGACAACGAAATCGATGTGGCTTCGATCGAGAAGTACAAGTGGGAAGAAGTGAAGCCCCAGGTCGACCAGATCGAGTTCCCCGACGGCAAGAAGATCACCCTGCTGGCCAAGGGCCGTCTGGTGAACCTGGGCTGCGCCACCGGCCACCCCAGCTTTGTGATGTCCAACTCCTTTGCCAACCAGACCCTGGCGCAGATCGAGCTGTTCACCCGCCCCGACGCCTACGAAGTGGGCAAGGTCTATGTGCTGCCCAAGATCCTGGACGAAAAGGTCGCCCGCCTGCACCTGAAGAAGGTCGGCGCCATGCTGACCGAACTGAGCGACGAGCAGGCCGCTTATATCGGCGTGAGCAAGCAAGGCCCTTACAAGCCTGAAACTTATCGTTATTAATAGCACCCCCCTGAGGCGCTTTGCCTGGGCGGCCCCGCGCCTTCCCCCTCTCTCTACGCGCTGCGCGCTAGGGGAGGGGGACGACAGCTTTGCTGCGCGGCGGCGCTTGCTCGCTGTCACTTTGCTAGGCTCTGCCAGTATTAGTGAGCGGCTGTCGTGGTTTAAATTTAATAGCTGCTTGCGCACGTCATACATAGATTTCAGGTGAATATTTATCTGAAATCAAGATGTATCAAGCGTAGGCTGCTATCTCAAAAGATTTCTTTTGCCCGCTGCACCTTTGTGCAGCGCCTGGCGCCGGTTTATTTCAAAGGAAGCGACGCTATGCGCGCAGATGTTTTTTTTGGTTGAAGCAGGTCATGCTGCCACCCGTTCCCAGGCCCAGCGCCTGATCGCCTCGGGTGTGGAGTGGCGCCTGACGCCGCTGGCGCCATGGAAGAAAGTGGCCAAGAACGGCGATGACATTCCTGCCGGTGCCGAGCTGCAGCTGCTGGACGCCGCCGAGGCCAAATACATCTCGCGCGGCGGGCTCAAGCTCGAGGGCGCGCTGGCCGCGACCGGCCTGAGCGTCAA
Source organism: Comamonas sp. wu1-DMT (assembly GCF_040187805.1). NCBI lineage: Bacteria > Pseudomonadati > Pseudomonadota > Betaproteobacteria > Burkholderiales > Comamonadaceae > Comamonas > Comamonas sp. wu1-DMT. The sequence continues at coordinate 336,567 of NZ_JBANEM010000002.1, read as the reverse complement.
GGGCTTGCGCTGTCTGGATGTGGGCCAGAGCACGGGCGGCTTCACCGATTGCCTGCTGCAGGCCGGTGCGACCCAGGTCATCGGCATCGACGTGGGCCACGGCCAGTTGCACGAGCGCCTGAAAAATGACGAACGCGTGGTCTGCGTCGAGGGCTTCAACGCCCGCGCGCTGACGCCCGAGCTGCTGGAGAAGGCCTGCGACGAGGCGCTGTGCGAAGTCATCGAGGAAGAAGAGGACAACGACACCCAGCCCGTCGCTCCCTATGCCTGGATGCGCAACGGCGGTCAGGTCGATGAGGACTATGACGACAGCGACGACGCCAAGGAACAGGATGTCGAGAGCTTCAAAGCCGAGCGCGCCGCCAAGGCCAAGGCCCGGGCCGAAGGTCTGGCTCCGGTGGAGTTGCGTCGCAAGCCCGGTACCGAAAATATCGACATCAGCCCGGCCTTTGATTTCGTGACCGGCGATCTGTCCTTTATCTCGCTGACCCTGGTGCTGCCTGCCGTGGTGCAGCTGCTCAAGCCTCATGGCCAGCTGCTGATGCTGGTCAAGCCGCAGTTCGAGTTGCAGCCCGGCCAGATCGGCAAGGGCGGCATCGTGCGCGACACGGCCTTGTACGCCGAGGTCGAAAAGCGCATTCGCGACTGCCTCGGCGATCTGGGGCTGAGCGTCAAGCAGTGGCTGGACTCGCCCATAGAGGGCGGCGATGGCAATCACGAATTCTTTGTCTGGGCCCAGCAGGGCGCTGAAGTCAAGGCTCCGGCCCCCGTCGTTGCAGACGAAGCGGCTGCAGCCAGGCCGGCCGTCAAGGCAGCCGCCAAGCGCCCTTCGCGTGCCGACATCAAGGCCCAGCGCGCCAAGCAGGAGCTGTATGAAGACCCCGAGGTGGCCAGCTTCGGCCAGCCCGGCCCGGCCCGCAGCAAGCAGAAAAAGCGAAACGAGCGCTGAGCAAAAAGCGCAACAAGCGTTGAGTAGAAAGCGCAAGCCGCGCTGAGCACAAGAGCGTGGCGGGTGCCGAGCCTTCGGAGCCCGCCCATGACCCAGGATTCAGAGACATAGACCGCCATGAGCTTTCCCGTCAGCTTCGAGTTTTTCCCCACCAAGACGCCCGAGGGCGCTGCCAAGCATGTGGGCGTGCGCCAGGCCCTGTATGCGCGCAAGCCCGAGTTCTGCTCCGTGACCTATGGCGCGGGCGGCTCCACCCAGGTCGGCACCTTCACCATGGTGCGCGACATCCAGAACGAAGGTGTGGGCGCGGCCTCGCACTTCTCCTGCATCGGCGCCACGCATGAGAAAGTGCGCGCCGAGCTGAACGAGCTCAAGGCCATGGGCGTCAAGCGCATCGTCGCCTTGCGCGGCGACCTGCCCAGCGGCTACGGCCTGGGCGGCGAGTTCCAGTACGCCAGTGATCTGGTGGCTTTCGTGCGCCAGGAGTTCGGCGACTGGTTTCACATCGAAGTCGCCGCCTATCCTGAAACTCACCCCCAAGCAAAGTCCCCTCGCAGCGATCTGGACGCATTTGTTGCTAAAGTGCGCGCTGGTGCAGATTCTGCCATCACGCAATACTTCTACAATGCCGACGCATACATGCGCTTTGTCGATGAGGTGAGGGCTCTGGGGCTCGACGTGCCGGTCGTGCCAGGAATCATGCCGATTACCAGCTCTACACAGCTGATGCGCTTCTCGGATGCATGTGGTGCCGAGATTCCGCGCTGGATTCGTCTGCGTCTGCAGGCGTTCGGAGATGACACCGCTTCCATTCGTGCGTTCGGTCTGGATGTCGTGACTCATCTATGCGAGCAGTTGCGCAGCCAGGGTGCTCCCGGGCTGCACTTCTATACGATGAACCAGAGCGTCGCCACTCTGGAGATCTGCGACCGTTTGGGTCTGTAAGCCAAAAGCTTGCCGGCCGCGAGGCGGCCGGTCTTGGGCGGCTCTCACTTGAGCTTTCAAGGAGATTGCGCCCGTGCAACCGAAATTTTGGCGCTTGCGTTGTTGTCAGTGGATAGGTCTTGCCGTCGTCACCGCGACCATGGCCGGCTGTGCTCCGCTGCAGGAAAAGCCCGAGGAACAGCCCCCCGTCGTTCAGAGCCAGCCCCGAAAAAAGGGCGCGCAGCCCACGGTCTCCGCCCCCCTGCTGCCCGACGCCTATGCGCGCAGCAACTATCGCGACAAAGGCCTGGGTGTCAAGGCCAACAAGCCTGCGGATGCCGACAAGGCAGACCTGCCCGAAGACAGCAGCAAGTACGAGCTGAGCCCTCCGCGAGAAAGCGACCAGGAGGGCCTGGCCTCTTGGTATGGCGGGCAGTTCCACGGCCGCAAGACGGCCAGCGGCGAGCGCTTTGACAGCATGGACATGACGGCAGCGCACAAGACCCTGCCTTTCGGAACGCGCGTTTGCGTGCGCAGCTCCGTGACCGGCAAGAGCGTGGTGGTGCGTATCAATGACCGCGGCCCCTTCGCGCCAGGTCGCATCATCGACCTGAGCAAGGCCGCGGCCCAGGAGCTGGGCATGCTGGGCCTGGGCATCAAGCCCGTGGAGCTGTGGCAGCTGGACGCCGATGAGGACGAATGCCCGGCCACGCTCAATGCTTCGGGCAAGAAGCGCCATCCCAGTGTGGCGCAGGGCGCTGCCGCCTCCAAGACGCGCGCGGCATCCGCGAATCAGCCCGCGCGCAAGGTCTCCCAGACCGCCAAGCGCAAGCGCTGAACCATTGTTGCTGTTGAAGGGGTGCGGCCAGTGAAGCTGGCGCGCCCGGACTGCAGAGGGCCGGCAAGGGCCGGCCTACAGCCGCCAATCAGCCGCCAGACTCCAGCGTAAAGCCTGCATTGCTGTCCTGACCCAGCAGTTTGACCAGCTGCGGCATGGCGGGCTTGAGTTGATCCCTGAGATTGAACGGCGGGTTGATCAGAAACATGCCGCTGGCGGGCAGGCCGCCGCGTTCGGAGGTTTTGTTGCTCTTGACCGTGAGCGTTGCATGCAGCCAGCTCTTGCCAGCCTTGGTGGCCATGGTCTTGAGCCGCTTGGGCAGATCATGGGCTTCGGGGCGCGGGATGATGGGGTACCAGACGGCGTAAGTGCCTGTGGGAAAGCGCTTGAGACCGTCCGCCGCCATGTCCAGCACACGGCCGTAGTCGGTCTTCAATTCGTAGCTCGGATCGCAGAGCAGCAAGGCGCGGCGCGATGGCGGAGGCAGGAATTTCTTCACGCCTTCAAAGCCATCCTCATGCAGGATGGCGACCTGGCGCCTGACCTCCAGCTGGGCCATGTTGCCGGTCAGAGAGCGCATGTCCGTGGGGTGCAGCTCAAAGGCCTTGAGACGGTCATGACCGCGCAGCAGCGCCTGGGTGATGAAGGGCGAGCCGGGATAGTTGCGGATGGCATTGCCCTGGTTGAAGCGACGCACCATCTGCAGATAGTCCTGCAGCACAGGGGCCAGTTCGGCCTCCTTGGCGGCAGCCAGGCGCAGCACGCCTTCCTCGGCCTCGCCGCTCTTGCTGGCGTAGTCGCCGTCCAGGCGGTACAGGCCGGCGCCGCCGTGGGTGTCGAGCACCGTCAGCGCAGCCTCTTTTTGCGTGAGGTATTGCACGGTGGCAATCAGAACGGTGTGCTTGAGCACATCGGCGTGATTGCCTGCATGGAAGGCGTGGCGGTAACTGAACATAGAAATGGATGGTAACCAGCAGGGCAAGAGGGGAACAGCACTTTTTACCCTGTGGTCTTTAAAGGCTGTCGGCGCCTGGGTGCAGAGGGAGAAACAGGCACTAGGGGCTGTTTCACAACAGGCTGCTGCACGAAAACACGCAGATTCTGGCGTTTTTGTATAATGGCGGGCTTCGCAGCGATTTTATGGTTCCCGCGGCGAAGGCTTGGGCCAAGTTTAAATTGGTCCGAGTAACCCCGCCTAAGAGGCTTCCTTTAAAAGACCTGTCTTTTTCAAGAAGAAGCACCGACCGCGGAAAAGGGACCGCCAAACCTTCTTGAAAGAGAAAACTCATGTCTACATTCAGCGCAAAGCCCGCTGAGGTGCAACACGAGTGGTTTGTGATTGACGCCACCGATAAGGTGCTCGGACGTGTCGCCAGCGAAGTGGCACTCCGTCTGCGCGGCAAGCACAAGGCCATTTACACACCTCACGTTGACACCGGTGACTACATCGTCATCATCAACGCCTCCAAGCTCAAGGTCACTGGTACCAAGAACCTGGACAAGGTGTACTACCGTCACTCCGGTTTCCCCGGTGGCATCACTGCCACCAACTTCCGCGACCTGCAAGCCAAGTTCCCTGGCCGTGCTCTCGAGAAGGCCGTCAAGGGCATGCTGCCCAAGGGTCCTCTGGGCTACGCCATGATCAAGAAGCTGAAGGTTTACGGCGGTGCTGAGCACCCCCATACCGCACAGCAGCCTAAGGCTCTGGAAATCTAAGGAGACCTAGATGATTGGTGATTGGAACAATGGCACAGGCCGTCGCAAGTCCAGCGTCGCTCGCGTGTTTCTGAAGAAGGGCTCCGGCAAGATTACTGTGAATGGCAAGGACATTCAGCAGTACTTCGGTCGCGAAACCTCCATCATGATCGCAAAGCAACCCCTGGTTCTGACTGAGAACCTGGAGACTTTCGACATTCAAGTGAACGTCCATGGCGGCGGCGAATCCGGTCAAGCCGGTGCAACCCGTCACGGCATCACCCGTGCCCTGATCGACTATGACGCAGCTCTGAAGCCTGCACTGAGCCAAGCCGGCTTCGTGACTCGCGACGCTCGTGAAGTCGAACGTAAGAAGGTCGGTCTGCACTCCGCACGCCGCGCCAAGCAGTTCTCGAAGCGTTAATCCGTTTCCCCTGCAGGAAAGACTCTGCGGAGTCTTTTCAAGAAAAGCCGCCTCGAATGCAAATTCCTGGCGGTTTTTTCATGGGCGGCCGCAGCCTTGTCCAGCGCTTGCGCAAAGCCCCCACTTGCACTGGCGACAAAGAGATACGGCCGGTATTCCCGAGCCCCTTGCTGTACCATTTCAGGCAATCAAGAAACTACGGAGTAATGCCATGAGCGCCGTTGCTGAAACCACGACCACCGAAATGCCTTCCCCCATCGTCTTCACCGACAGCGCTGCTGCCAAGGTGGCCGACCTGATTGCCGAAGAAGGCAATCCCGATCTGAAGCTGCGCGTTTTTGTGCAAGGTGGTGGCTGCTCCGGTTTCCAGTACGGTTTCACCTTCGACGAGATCACCAACGACGACGACACCACCATGACAAAGAACGGTGTCTCGCTGCTGATCGACTCCATGAGCTATCAATACCTGGTGGGTGCCGAGATCGACTACAAGGAAGACCTGCAAGGCGCTCAGTTCGTGATCAAGAACCCCAATGCCTCGACCACCTGCGGCTGCGGCTCCAGCTTCTCGGTCTGAGTGAGATGATTGTCTGCGCGCCGGCCGCTCTGGTCTGGCGCCCGCATATTGCTTAAGCCGCTGCGAGTCAGCGGCTTTTTTATTGCCGTGTCGCCTTGTTCCGGAGCTGCCCATGGGTGAGATGCCCGCCGCGCACCATAGTGCCCCCCATAAAGAAAGACTGCTGTGGCTGGTGGCCATAGGCTTTTTCATGCAGTCGCTGGACGCGACCATCCTCAACACGGCGTTGCCGGCCATGGCGACCGAACTGGGCGAGAGCCCGATGAAGATGCAGTCCGTCATCGTGGCCTATGCGCTGACCACGGCCATGCTGATTCCGGCCACGGGCTGGGTGGCCGACCGCTTTGGCACGCGGCGCGTCTACGGCTGGGCGATAGGCCTGTTTGTGCTGGGTTCGGTGCTGTGCGCGCTCTCGCCCAGCCTGCCGTTTCTGATCGCGGCACGCGTGGTGCAGGGCGTGGGGGGCGCCATGATGCTGCCCGTGGGGCGGCTGGCCGTGCTGCGCACCTATCCGCGTGGCGAGTTCATTCGCGCCATGAGCTTCATCGCCATTCCGGGCCAGGTCGGCCCGCTGCTGGGGCCTACCCTGGGTGGCTGGATGGTGGAGTACGCCAGCTGGCACTGGATCTTCTGGATCAATGTGCCCGTGGGCCTTATCGGACTGTGGGCCACCTGGCGCTGGTTCCCGCGCAGTGCGCCCGTGGCCGTGCACCGCTTTGACGGCAAGGGCTATGCCATGCTGGCCTTCGGCATGGTGGCCATCTCTATTGCGCTGGACGGCCTGTCCGGCATGGGGCTGGGCATGGCGCTGGTGGTGGTGCTCATGGTGTTCGGCCTGGCCAGCCTGGCCAGTTACTGGATGCATGCGCTGCGCGTGGATGAGCCGCTGTTTGCGCCGGGCCTGTTCAAGGTGCGCTCGCTGCGCGTGGGCCTGCTGGGCAATCTGTTCACGCGTTTCGGCAGCGGCGCCGCGCCGTTTCTGATTCCGCTGATGCTGCAGGTCGGCCTCAAGATGTCGCCCATGAACGCGGGCCTGATGATGCTGGCCACCGTCACCGGCAGCATGCTGGTCAAGCGCATTGCCGTGCGCACGGTGCAGCGCTTTGGCTACAAACGCGTGCTGCAGGTCAATTCGGTGATGCTGGCGGTGATGTTGGCCTCCTTCGGGCTGGTGGTGCCGGGAACGCCGGTCTGGCTGTTGCTGGTGCAGTTGTTCATCTTCGGCGGCTTCAACTCCATGCAGTTCTCGGCCATGAATTCGGTCACGCTCAAGGACATGGAGGGCGAGTCTGCGAGCAGCGGCAACAGCCTGCTGTCCATGGTGCAGATGCTGGCCATGAGCATGGGCGTGGCACTGGCCGGAGCCCTTCTGACAGGCTTCAGCGATATGTGGCCGGCGCACAGCGACGAGCGCATGCAGGCCATTCGCGCCACCTTTGTGACGGTGGCTCTGATGACGCTGGCGGCGACGCTGGTGTTCAGCCAGCTCGATGCCGACGAGCCTGTGCGCCCGGCTCCGGATGGCGGCGACGCCTGAAAATTTGAAAGCTTATAGCGCTTGCCAATAAAAGATTTCAGATTGTTTTCAATTTGAAGTCATTGATTAAAAGGCGCTATTAGCTATTGATAGGGGAGCGCGACTCGGCTCCCACTTCCTGGGACTTACCCGTAGGGAACCGGATTTTGTACGGGTTCACCCTTGATTTTGGTCACGGATATATGACGCGCTACATAGCCCCTATGAGCGCGTCTGTATGAGAAGCTGCCCATGCAGGCGTAGCCTTCGATCTTGACGAATGCTGCGTTTGGAATGCATCTTGCATGCAGGCATTCAATCTCACCCTGTCCCACGATCATGAGCACCAGTCAGAACTCTCAACCGATACGCTTCTTCCACCGCGGCGAGGTGGTGGAAGTGCAAGGCCCGCACCCCACACGCTCCGTGCTTCAATGGCTGCGCGAGGATGCCCATTGCACCGGCACCAAGGAAGGCTGCAACGAAGGCGACTGCGGTGCCTGCACGGTAGTCATCGGCGAGCTGGCCGAAGCCGGCGATACCGAGGCCGTCAACGGCCTGCGCCTGCAGACCGTCAATGCCTGCATTCAGTTCCTGCCCAGCCTGCATGGCAAGGCCTTGTTCACGGTGGAAGACCTCAAGAGCCAGTGCGCGGGCAATTCTGCCTGCGCCGGCAAGCCCGCAGGCCCGCAAAGCTTGCATCCGGTACAGCAGGCCATGGTGGAGTGCCATGGTTCGCAATGCGGCTTCTGCACGCCCGGCATCGTGATGACGCTGTGGTCGGCCTATGAGCATCATCAGCAGCAGGGCAGCGAGCCCACGCGTCAGCAACTGGCCGATGAACTCTCGGGCAATCTGTGCCGCTGCACGGGCTACCGCCCGATTCTCGATGCCGGTCAGCGCATGTTCGATCTGCCTGCCGTGCGTCTGGATACAGCGCCCGTGGTGGCTGCGCTGCAAGGCCTGCAGGCCGGCAACGCGGGTCTGAACTATGCGGCGCCCCAGGGCCTGCGCACCGACTTCTTCCATGCTCCACGCACGCTGGCGGATCTGGCCGGTCTGTGCGAGGCCAAGCCCAAGGCCCGCATCGTGGCAGGCTCCACCGATGTGGGACTCTGGGTCAACAAGCAGTTCCGCGACCTGGGCGACATGATTTATGTCGGCGACGTGGCCGAGATGAAGCGCATCGAGGTGCGGCCCGATGCCGAGGGCGGCGAGCTGTACATCGGCGCCGGGGCTTCGCTGGAATCGGCCTGGAGTGCGCTGGTGCAGCGCTGGCCCAGCCTGACCGATGTCTGGCTGCGCTTTGCCTCCACGCCCATCCGCCATGCGGGAACCATGGGCGGCAATGTGGCCAATGGTTCGCCTATCGGCGATTCGCCGCCGGTGCTGATGGCACTGGATGCGCAGATCGAGCTGCGCAAGGGCGAGCGCGTGCGCCGCATGCCTCTGACGGATTTCTATCTGGACTATATGAAGAACCAGCTGGAGCCTGGCGAGTTCGTGCAGGCCCTGGCGGTGCCGCTGGCGGCCATGCAGCGCCAGGTGCGCGGCTACAAGATCAGCAAGCGCTTCGACTGCGATATCTCGGCCCTGTGCGCCGGCTTTGCCATCGAGCTCGACGGCGAGATCGTGCAATCCATCAGGCTGGCTTTTGGCGGCATGGCCGCCACGGTCAAAAGAGCGGCGGCAGCCGAAGCGGCCCTGCTGGGCAAGCCCTGGAGCCTTGAAAACGTGAAGGCCGCGCAGGTCGCGCTGGCCCAGGATTTCAAGCCCATGAGCGATATGCGCGCCAGCGCCGATTACCGCCTCAAGGTGGCGCAGAACCTGATCCAGCGTCTGTGGCTGGAAACGCGCGCCGATCAGCCGCAGGGCACTGATGCGACCAGTGTCTGGAGCGTGATGCCCCACGTCGTTCCCGCCGCCGTGGAGCAAGGAGTCTGAAATGAACAACCCCCTTGAATTGACGAATGAACTGGTGGCGGAAGCCTTTGCCGATTACCGCAAGAATCAGGCCTATCGCATTGACGAAGTGACCGAAGCCAAGGCCCATGATCAGGGCGCGCGCGTGGGCGTCAGCCGCAAGCACGAGTCCGCACACCTGCATGTGGCCGGCGAGGCCGCCTATATCGACGACCTGCCCGAGCTGGAAGGCACGCTGCACTGCGCGCTGGGGCTCTCGCCCGTGGCCCACGGCCGTCTGACGGCGCTGGCGCTGGAGGCCGTGCGCGCCATGCCCGAAGTGGTGGAGGTGATCACGGCTGCCGACATCCCCGGTGTCAACGACTGCGGCTCCATCATTCATGACGACCCGATTCTGTGTGATGGCGAAATCCGCTACGTAGGCCAACCCTTGTTCGCCGTGATTGCCCGCTCGCGCGATGCGGCAAGACGTGCGGCCGCCCTGGCCAAGGCTGCGGCCACCATCAGCGAGCTGCCGCCCGTGCTGACACCGCGCAAAGCCCATGAGCTGGGCCAGTACGTGATGCCGCCCATGCACCTGGAGCGCAGCACGCGGGAAGGCGGCGCGCGCGCCGCCATGGATGCTGCGCCGCACCGCCTCAAGGGTTCCTTCGATGTGGGCGGGCAGGAGCAGTTCTATCTGGAAGGACAGATCAGCTACGCCACGCCCAAGGAAGACGGAGCTGTGCATATTCATTGCTCCACCCAGCATCCCAGCGAAATGCAGCATCTGGTGGCTCATGCTCTGGGCGTGGCTTCGCACAGCGTGCATGTGGAATGCCGGCGCATGGGTGGCGGCTTCGGCGGCAAGGAGTCGCAGTCGGCGCTGTTCGCCTGCGTGGCGGCCGTGGCGGCAACCAGGCTGCAGAAACCGGTCAAGCTGCGCCTGGACCGCGACGACGACTTCATGATCACCGGTCGCCGTCACTGCTTCTGGTATGAGTACGAAGTGGGTTATGACGATGAAGGCCGCGTGCTGGGCGCCGAGATCTCCATGGTCTCGCGCGCCGGTCACTCTGCCGATCTGTCGGCGCCGGTGATGACGCGTGCGCTCTGCCATTTCGACAATACCTACTGGCTGCCCGATGTGCTCATGCATGGCTATATGGGCAAGACCAACACCCAGAGCAATACGGCTTTCCGTGGCTTTGGCGGACCTCAGGGCGCGATTGCCATCGAGAACATTCTGGATACGGTGGCGCGCAGCCTGGGGCGCGATCCGCTCGATGTGCGGCGCGTCAACTTCTACGGCAAGGGCGAGCGCAACATCACGCCTTACGAGCAGGTCGTGACCGACAACGTGATTCACGAGCTGGTGGCCGAGCTGGAGGAGTCCAGCGACTATCGTGCGCGCCGTGCGGCCGTGAATGCCTTCAACGCCGGCAGTGCCGTGCTCAAGCGCGGCCTGGCGCTGACACCTCTGAAGTTCGGTATCTCCTTCAATGTGGCCCACTTCAACCAGGCCGGCGCGCTGGTCCATATCTATACCGATGGCTCGATTCTCGTGAACCATGGCGGCACTGAAATGGGCCAGGGCCTGAACACCAAGGTGGCGCAGGTGGTGGCACATGAGCTGGGCGTGGCATTCGAGAATGTGCGTGTGACGGCCACCGATACCAGCAAGGTGGCCAACACCTCGGCCACGGCGGCCTCGACGGGAGCCGACCTCAACGGCAAGGCCGCACAGGATGCCGCACGCCAGCTGCGCGAGCGTCTGGCCGAATGCGCCGCACGCCTGCATGGCGGCGATGCCCATGACGTGCGCTTTGCCAACAATGCGGTGCAGGTCAATGGCCAGAATGTGCCGTTTGCCGAGCTGGTGCGCGCCGCCTATCTGCAGCGTGTGCAGCTGTGGTCGGATGGCTTTTATGCCACGCCCGGCCTGCACTGGGATGGCAAGCGCATGAAGGGCCACCCCTTCTTCTACTTTGCCTATGGCGCGGCCGTCAGCGAAGTGGTCATCGATACGCTGACGGGCGAATGGAAGCTGTTGCGCGCCGATGTGCTGCATGACGTGGGCCGCTCGCTGAACCCGGCCGTCGATGTGGGCCAGGTGGAGGGCGCCTTCATCCAGGGCATGGGCTGGCTGACCACCGAGGAGCTGGTCTGGCATCCGCAAACCGGAAAGCTCACGACCCACGCGCCCAGCACCTACAAGATTCCTACGGCCAATGACTGCCCGCCGGTCTTCAATGTGCGCCTGTTCGAGGGCGATAACTATGAAGACTCCATCCACCGCAGCAAGGCCGTGGGCGAGCCCCCGCTGCTGCTGCCGTTCTCGGTGTTCTTCGCGATTCGCGATGCAGTGTCGGCCGCCGGCGAGCACCGGATGAACCCTCCACTGCAGGCGCCTGCCACGTCAGAAGCCATCCTGCGCGCAGTGGAAGCCGTTCAAGGGCACACTGGCTAGTTTTTCCTCACAGGTGTTGTCGCCTTGCGGGGCGGCAGCCATTCTGAGTCATGGCTGTTTGCCGCGGGGCAAGGCCATGTGCTGCGCCGCTCATTTGGCGGCGCAGGACCGGGCGCGTTCCTCGCGTTGCGCCTCGCATGCAAAACAACACGGAGACTATGCAATGAACTGGACAGAGCGGATATTCAAACTCAGGGAGCACAACACCAATGTGCGCACGGAACTGGTCGCAGGGCTGACGACCTTTCTTTCAATGGCCTACATCATGTTCGTCAACCCCTCCATTCTGGGGGATGCGGGCATGCCCAAGGGCTCGGTCTTTGTCGCCACCTGCTTGATTGCAGCGCTGGGGTCGACCATCATGGCGCTGTATGCCAACTACCCGATTGCGCTGGCGCCGGGCATGGGGCTGAACGCCTATTTTGCCTACGTGGTGGTGCTCAAGATGGGCTATACGTGGGAGGCTGCTCTGGGGGCGGTTTTCGTCTCGGGATGTCTGTTCCTGATCTGTACCATGCTGGGCTTGCGTGAGCTCATCATCAAGGGCATACCGCAGTCCATACGCGTTTCCATCACCGTGGGTCTGGGTCTTTTCCTGGCGCTGATCGCGCTCAAGACCGCCGGTGTGGTTGCCGCTGACCAGAATACCTATGTGACGTTGGGCGATCTGCACAAGCCCGAGGTCATCATGGCGCTGCTGGGCTTTTTGCTGATCGTGGTGCTGGACCGCCTCAAGGTGCCGGGCGCCTTGCTGATCGGCATCCTGGCCGTGACAGTGGCCTCGTTCTTCTTCGGCGGCAACACCTTCCATGGCATCTTCTCGGCACCTCCTTCCATCGAGCCCACTTTCATGAAGCTCGACATCAAGACGGCGCTGACCACGGGCTTCCTCAACGTGGTGCTGGTGTTCTTCCTGGTGGAGCTGTTCGATGCCACCGGCACGCTGATGGGCGTGGCGCGTCGCGCCGGTCTGCTGGTGCCCGAGCGCATGGGGCGTTTCAACCGCTCGCTGCTGGCCGATTCAGGCGCGATCTTTGTGGGCTCCATCCTGGGTACTTCCAGCACCACCGCCTATGTGGAGAGCGCTGCCGGTGTGCAGGCCGGCGGCCGTACCGGTCTGACGGCTCTCACGGTTGCCATGCTCTTCCTGGCCTGCCTGTTCATCGCACCGCTGGCCGGTGTCGTGCCTGGCTATGCCACTGCGCCTGCTCTGCTGTTCGTGGCCTGCCTGATGCTGCGTGATCTGACGGAAGTGCAGTGGGATGAAACCACCGAAGCCATACCGGCAGTCGTCACCGCGCTGATGATGCCTTTCACCTACTCCATCGCCAACGGTCTGGCCTTCGGCTTCATCACCTATGCCGTACTCAAGCTGTGCACAGGCAAGGTCAAGGAGGTGCACTGGATCATGTGGGTGATTGCTGCCCTGTTCCTGTTCAAGTTCATCTACGTCGGCGGCCACTGATCTTCAGGCGCTGATCGAACCCGGCATGGCTCGAAGGAGCCAGCCGGACAGGACATCCAAGATGCGAAAAGCAGTCCGGCTACTGGTGGGGCGGGCTGCTTTTTGCATTGTGAGGGTCAGGCCTGCCGATGGCCTGTGCCTTGATAGGCAGACGCCCGGATGGTCAGTCATTTCCCCGGGCCTCAACAACATTGATTTCATGAGCATATTGCCGAATCAAAGCTTGTTGTGCGTTCGTGCGCCTGGCCTCGATGGGCGCCTGCCGCCTTAAGTGCCTGACAGCACAGCGAAATCCATGTGCGTCCGCTGGACCGACACCGGCGCTCGGATGAGTTGGTTGTTTCCAAATTTGAAATCAATATTTTTTGATCTGTCGACTGCTCCCTAGCATCTGTCCCATTGCATACATGGGAGAAGAAAGTGGACAAGCGTCGATTTCTGCTGGCCGGGCCTTCATGGCTGGCAATGGCGGCAGCCGGCATCACCGGTGCTGCGCATGCTGCGGCAGACGCCAAGACCAGGCTGGTTGTCGCTGACCAGAGCGAGCTGATTCGCCATCTGCTGGATGCCAGCGGCGAACGCAAGAAGACCGGCTTTCAGCTGGAGCTGCCCAATTTTGCCGGCGGTCCGGCCATCTTCGAGGCCATCCGCGCCGGGGCACTGGACATGGCTTATGTGGGAGATACGCCTCCCATACAGGCGCGGGCCGCAGGCGTGAACCTGCCCATCATCGCGACCTTCACCCGAGCCAGGGCTGAATATCGTTTGCTCCAGCATGCCGGTGCCGGGGTGGAGCGCCTGAGCGATCTGCGTGGCAAGCGCGTGAGCTATGTCGAAGGCTCGGGTCGCCAGGTTTTCCTCATCGAGGCCCTGAACCGGGCGGGCCTGACGCTCAAGGATGTCACGCTGGTGCATCTGCGCGTGGCCGAACTTAACGATGCCCTGCGTGCCCGGGCCGTGGATGTCGCCACCATTGCCGAGCCGCATGTCACGCGGCTGTCCAGGCAGATCGGTGCGCGTGTGGTGCCCGACCCCCTGGAGCGTCAGCTGCTGCCTTCCACCTCCTATATCTATGCCCGCCCGGATGTGCTGGCCGATCCGCAGAAGGCAGAAGCCATCCGCGAGTTCCTGGCCTCCTTCGTGCGCGCGGGGCGCTGGAGCAATGTCCATCGCAAGGAATGGGAGCAGCATTACCTGCGCAATTTCCAGCGTCTCGATGCCGAGAGCGCTGCGGCCATACAGGCGGCGCAGGCTCCGCTCGAGTTCCAGACCGCCGCACAGGCCCAGCCTCATCATCAGAAGCTCATCGACATCCTGCACAGCGCTGGCAGTTTGCCCCGGCGCCTGGATGCCAGGGACTCCTTTGTGGCGAGCTATGACGGCGTGATCGTCGCCAATCGCTGAGGAGTTGCCGTGATGACTCCGATTCCTCTGGACGCGCGCGTGGCCGGCTGGCAGTCTCAGACCGGAGCGCCGCTTGCCGCGCCGGACCGCAAGGCCCCAGCACTGGTGCCGGCCCGCCTGTCGCCGGGCATGCTGCTGGCCGGGCCGGCCCTGCTGCTGCTGTTGTGGGAGACCGCATCGCGCCTGGGTTACCTCTCGCCCGAGACGCTGACCGCACCGTCGCAGGCATTGGGCACCGGCTATGAAATGGCCCTTGATGGAAGCCTGCTGCCGCATCTGATGGCTTCGGCCGGGCGAGCCTACACGGGACTGTTTCTGGGCATTGTGGTGGGCGTGCTGCTGGCGCTGGTCGCCGGACTGAGCCGCAGCGGCGAGGCCCTGATCGATGGTCTGGTGCAGATCAAGCGGGCCGTTCCCACGCTGGCGCTGATTCCTCTCGCCATCATCTGGCTGGGCATAGGCGAGGCGATGAAGGTCTTCCTCATCTTCACCGCCGTGCTGATTCCCATCTATATCAACACCCATGCAGCGCTGCGCAGCATAGACATCGGTCATGTGGAGCTGGCTCAGACGCTGGGACTGTCGCGTGCCGAGTTCATTCGCAAGGTGGCCCTGCCGGGAGCCTTGCCGGGCTTTTTTGTCGGCCTGCGCATGGCGGTCTCGCTGTGCTGGACGGCGCTGGTGGTGCTGGAGCTGATCAACACGCAGACCGGTATCGGCTATCTGATGAACCGTGCGCGCGATTGGGGGCAGACCGATGTGATCGTGGTGGGAATCCTGATCTACGCCTTGCTGGGTCTGTTCTCCGATGCCGCAGTGCGGCGCCTGGAGGCACGTGTGCTGTCCTATCGGAGGTCGCTGGGATCATGAGCAATCCATCATTGACCGGTGCCGTGCAACTGCATGGCTTCAGCCGCAGTTTTCATGGCAGACGGGTGCTCGATGACATCCATCTTGATATTGCGCCGGGGCAGTTCGTGGCGCTGCTGGGGGAGTCGGGCTCCGGCAAGACCACGCTGTTGCGTGCATTGGCCGGTCTGGACGCAGAGGCGCAGAGTTCGGGGATGGCGCTTGCGCATGGCAATGTGTCCGTGCTGTTCCAGGACTCGCGCCTGCTGCCCTGGCTGACGGTGCTGGACAACCTGACGCTGGGCCTGGACGCGCAGACGGCCCGTTCCGCCGCAGTGCAGTTGCTGCGCGAGGTTGGCCTGGAAGACAAGGCCGCAGCCTGGCCTGCCACCTTGTCCGGCGGGCAGAAACAAAGAGCGGCACTGGCTCGCTCCTTGTTGCGCGAGCCGCATGTGCTGCTGGCCGACGAGCCTTTTGGCGCCCTGGATGCGCTGACCCGCCTGCGCATGCAGGGCCTGCTGCGGCGCATGGTGGAGCGCATACGTCCGACGGTGATTCTGGTGACCCACGATGTGGACGAGTCTCTGCTGCTGGCAGACCGGATTCTGGTGCTCAGGGACGGAAAGATCGCCGAAGACCATGCGCTGGATCTGGCCCATCCGCGGCGACCGGATCACCCCGCTTTCATGCAGCTGCGCACGACCTTGCTGCGCAGCCTGGGTGTGGAAGCCGAATTTTCCTGAAAGAAGCCCTGCCATGACACGACAACTACACCTGAACCTGTTTCTGATGACACGAGGCCACCACGAAGGTGCCTGGCGTCACCCCGGAGCCAATCGCAAGGCGCTGACCGATCTGGAGCTCTATGTGGATGCGGCCCGCATCGCCGAGGCCGCCAAGTTCGATGCCGTATTTCTGGCCGACGGGCTGGTTGGACCCGACAACGGGCAGATGGCTTCTTCAGGCCAGCTCGAGCCGCTGCTGCTGCTGGCTGCACTGGCGCAGCATACCGAGCGTATCGGGCTGATCGGCACGGCTTCCACCACCTACAGCCTGCCCTATACGCTGGCGCGGCAGTTCGCCACGCTAGACCACCTGTCCAAGGGCCGGGCAGGCTGGAATATCGTGACCTCCTGGCTGCCCAGGGCCGGCGAAAACTACGGGCTGCAAGAGAACGTGGAGCATGCCGAGCGCTACCGCATCGCCGACGAGTTCGTGGCCGCAGTGGATGCGCTATGGCGCAGCTTTCCGGGCGGGGCAGTGGTGGACGATGCCGAATCGGGCCAGTTCCTGGACATAGGCCAGGTGCGCCCCGTCAACTATGCGGGCACGCATATCCGTACGCGTGGACCGCTGAATGTGCCGGGCAGCCCCCAGGGCCGTCCGGTACTGGTGCAGGCCGGGCAGTCCGAAACCGGTCGGGCCTTTGCCGCGCAATGGGCCGAGGCCATTTTCACGGCGCATGGCAGCAAGGAGTCGGCGCAAGGCTTTTATGCCGATATCAAGGGACAGGCGAAGGCCCTGGGACGCAGGGCCGAAGACATTGTGATTCTGCCGGGCATCAGTGCCGCGATTGGCTCCACGGAGTACGAAGCCCGTCAGGTGTGGGAGGAACTCGACAGCCTGACCAGCATCGAAGTGGGACTGGGACGCCTGTCGGCACGGTTTGGCGGCCATGACTTCAGCAGTCTGCCGCTGGACCGCCGCTTGACCCGCGACGATTTTCCCGACCCCGCGCTGGTGGAAGCTTCCAGGAGTCGCGCCATGGGCTATGTGGAGACCACGCTGCGTGACGGACTCACGCTGCGTCAGCTGCTCAAGCGACTGGCAGGCGCGCGCGGGCATCTGGCGATTGCCGGCACGCCCGAGCAGGTGGCGGACACGATCGAAGACTGGTTCCGCACGGGCGCTGCCGATGGCTTCAATGTGATGCCACCGGTGATCACGCAGCAGCTGGAGCTGTTTGCCAGCGAGGTCGTGCCCATCTTGCGCAAGCGTGGACTGTTCCGCAGCGACTACGAGAGCAGCACGCTGCGCGGTCATTTCGGCTTGCCCGATCTGCCGGCCGTGCAGCACAGGCTGCAGGCAGATGCCGCAGTAGCGGCCTGAGCCTGCAGGCGGGCCGGCGACCGCGCTGTCAAGCGGGGTGGATGGCGCCCAGAATGCGCGGGCCGCTGGCGCCTGTCACGCTGGCCAGATTGCCGGGCAGGCCCAGCAGGCATTGACGTGCCAGCCAGGCAAAGGCGGCTGCTTCCACTTCGAGCGGGGGCAGGCCGCACTCTGCCGTGGAGCTCACCTTCACGCCCGGCAGCAGGGCGGCAAGACGCTGCATCAGATAGGTGTTCAGTGCGCCGCCGCCGCAGACCAGCAGTTCGGTGCCGCCCCTGCCGAAACGCTGCACGGCATGGGCGCAGCTGGCGGCCGTGAATTCGGCCAGGGTCGCCTGTACATCGACTGCGGCGGCCTGGGCCGCATGCTGCTGCAGATGCCGCTCCAGCCACTCGGCGTGAAACAGATCGCGCCCCGTGCTCTTGGGCGGCTGCTGGGCCAGATAGGGGTCGCCCAGCATGGCGGCCAGCAGCTCGGGCAGGACCTTGCCGCTGGCGGCCCACCGGCCGCTCTCGTCATAGCTCCTGCCGGTATGGCGCAGGCACCAGCCGTCCATCAGCGCATTGCCGGTGCCGGTGTCGAAGCCCAGCACCGAGCCGTCGGCACCCAGCACGCTGAGATTGGCAATGCCGCCGATATTGAGCACCAGCGCGGTTTCAGCGGGCCTGCCGAACACGCTTTGGTGAAAGGCCGGTACCAGCGGCGCGCCCTGGCCGCCTGCCGCCACATCGCGGCTGCGCAGGTCCGCGACGACGCTGATGCCGGTCAGCTCGGCCAGCAGGGCGGGGTTGTTGAGCTGCAGCGTATAGCCCGTGCCATCGAACATTTGCGGACGGTGGCGCACGGTCTGGCCATGGGCGCCTATGGCTGCGATCTGCCCGGCCCGGACGCCGGCTGCAGTCAGCAGTTGCTCCACCACCTGAGCATAGTGGCGCACCAGTGCGTTGGCGGCCAGGGCGGCGCGATGCAGCTCGTCCTGGCCACCAGCGGTGTTGAGGGCCAGCAACTCGGCGCGCAATGCCGCGTCGAAGCCGCAGCTGGCATGTTGCAGCACTCGCGTGCCCTGGCTGAAGTCCACGAGAACCCCGTCGACGCCGTCCAGCGATGTACCGGACATCAGGCCGATATAGAGGTTGCTTTGAGCGGCTTGTTCAATGGCATTGGACATGGTAGATCAGAGGGTTGGCGTGCGGTTTACTATCTTAGCTGTAGCGTTTGCGGCTTTCCTGGCGGTCGCTGCAAACGATCCTGATGCGGAAATGAAAAAGGGCTGCAATTTGCAGCCCTCAGGTTGTGTCGCAGCGATGGATCAGCGTGTGCTGGCCAAGGCGAACGACTGCGTGCCGGCGTTAAGTTCGATGCGCATCTGCGCTGCCTGCTGCTCGAAGGCCGGGCGGGCGCCTTGGAGATAGGCTGGGCGGCGTCGGTGATCTGGGCAATGGTCAGCGGGTCGCGCTGCTCGCCCTTGTCGCGGAACTCGAAGTGCAGGTGAGGGCCGGTGGCCCAGCCCGTGGAGCCCACGGCGCCGATGATGTCGCCCTGGTCCACGCGTTGACCGTGCTTGACGTCGATGCGGCTCAGGTGGGCATACACGGTGGTGTGCTGGTTGGCGTGATCGACAAAGATCACATTGCCGTAACCGTTTTGTACGCCGGCAAAGGACACGATGCCGTCGCCCACGGAGCGCACCTTGGTGCCCGTGGGGGCCGCGAAGTCGGTGCCCAGATGGGCGCGCCAGGTTTTCTGGATGGGGTGGACGCGCATGGAAAAACCGCTGCTGATGCGCGAGAACTCCACGGGGTAGTTCAGATAGGCCTGGCGCAGGCTCTTGCCGTCCAGCGTGTAGTAGGCGCCTTTCTTGCCTGCTTCCTGGAACCACATGGCCTGATGCGACTTGCCATTGTTGTAGAACTCGGTGCTCAGCACGCGGCCGGCGCGCAGCGGCTCGCCATCGGCTTCCAGCGATTCATAGACCACGGCAAAGCGGTCGCCCTTGCGCAGGCCGCGGCGGAAGTCCAGCTCGCCCTGGAAAATGTCGGCCATCTGCATGGAGACACTGTCGGGAATGTCGGAGGCATCCGTGGCGGCAAAGAAGGAGGAGCGAATCACGCCACCCGCGAGGCGGGGGCTGGCCGTGAGCTTGCCGGTCTCGATCTTGGACTGCAGCTTGCCGTCCACGCGTTCCACCGTCAGGCGCTGAAAGCTGCCATCTTCGCTGGGAGCCCAGCGCACGGTCAGCTGGCTCAGCTGCTGGTCGGGCGTTGTCTCTGCGGACACCAGGCGGCCGGCGCGGCCCAGCACGTTCTGGCGCACGGCTTCGTTGCTGCGCATGAAGGCTGCGGCCTGCGGGTCGGCAATGCCAAGGCGCTGCAGCAGCGACTCTGTGGTGTCGTTGCTGCGGGTGTATTCGGAACGGTAGAGGGAGAAGGACTGCAGATCCGTCAGATCGGCCAGATCCTGGCCAGCGGCCAGGGAGGTGACGGGTTCGGTCAGTGTACGTACGGGGAGGTCGGCGGGGTCGGGGCCCAGGCTGGCCACAGCGAAGGCGCCGCTGCCACCGGTCAGCAAAACAGTCGCCAGCGCCGCCGTGGCGCGCTTGGGGTGTTTTTGCAGAGCCGATGTCAGCCGCGCAAGCAGAGCACCGCCGGCATTTTTCAAGCCAGTCATCAAAACATCAAATCCTTGGGAAAGCGTGTCGGTGGAGTTGGTATTTGTTACGACTGACACGTCTCCAGCAGCTCTACCGTGCCATAAGTCCATCCAAAGAGGTCTTTATGAGGGAGCAGTCTAGAATTGACCGTAACACCAAACCTCCAAGTATATCGGCCGCGTCCTACTTCGCCTGCCGAAAAACCCTTATGAATCAATCTGCTGTTACAAGTTTTCCCGTGACCGACAGAGTGAACCAGGCGCTGGAAGTCACTCTGCGTGGAGTCGATGAGCTGCTGCCCAAGGACGAGTGGGTCCAGAAACTGGCCAGGTCCGAAGCCACCGGCGTGCCCCTGCGCATCAAGCTGGGTCTGGACCCGACAGCCCCCGACATTCACCTGGGCCATACCGTGGTGCTCAACAAGATGCGCCAGCTGCAGGATCTGGGCCATCAGGTGATCTTCCTGATCGGCGACTTCACGACGCTGATCGGCGACCCTTCGGGCCGCAACTCCACGCGTCCGCCGCTGACGGCCGAGCAGATCAAGGTCAATGCCGAGACCTATTACACCCAGGCCGCCAAGGTGCTGGACCCGGCCAGGACCGAGGTACGCTACAACAGCGAATGGTGCGACCAGCTGGGCGCGCGCGGCATGATCCAGCTGTCGGCCAAGTACACGGTGGCGCGCATGATGGAGCGCAACGACTTCCATACGCGCTTCACCGACGGCAGCTCCATCAGCCTGCACGAGTTTCTCTACCCGCTGCTACAGGGCTATGACTCGGTGGCGCTCAAGTCCGATCTGGAGCTGGGCGGCACCGATCAGAAGTTCAATCTGATGATGGGCAGGCATCTGCAGGCCGAGTACGGTCAGGAGCAGCAGTGCGTGCTCACCATGCCGCTGCTGGTGGGCCTGGATGGCGTGCACAAGATGTCCAAGTCCAAGAACAACTACATCGGCATCACCGAGGACGCCAACACCATGTTCGCCAAGGTGCTGTCGATCTCGGACGAGCTGATGTGGGACTGGTACACCCTGCTGTCCTTCAAGAGCCTGGCCGAGATTGCCGCGCTCAAGGCCGAGATCGAGGCCGGCGGCAATCCCAAGCATGCCAAGGTGGCGCTGGCCAAGGAGATCACCGCGCGCTTCCACAGCGCCGAAGCCGCCGATGCGGCCGAGCAGGATTTCATCAACCGCTCCAAGGGCGGCATTCCCGATGACATCCCTGAAATCAGCCTGTCCGGCGCTCCGCTGGGCATTGGTGCGCTGGTCAAGCAGGCCAATCTGGCTGCATCGACCGGCGAAGCCAACCGCCTGATCGATGGCGGCGGCGTGCGCGTTGACGGCAACGTCATCAGCGACCGCGCACTGAAGCTGGATGCCGGCACCTTTGTGCTGCAGGTGGGCAAGCGCAAGTTTGCGCGTGTCACGCTGAGCTGAGCGCCCTGGGGCGCTTCGCCCCATTCGCCCCGTTCGCCTCTTTGCGCTTGGCGCCACAGGGCAAGGCCTTTGCCGCTGTGGCGCGGCCTAAAGAGGTGACAGTAAAAATGAGAGCTTTTTACGCTTGATACATCTGCGTTTCAAATCACTTTGTATTTGAAACCGATGCAGGTCATGCGTGAGTAGCTCTCTTTTTTATTGGGTCGGCTCGCTCGCGCCTTGCATGGCGTCGCGCGTCTGGCGGGCTTGTTCCATCAGCCACTGACAGAAGGCCTGCACTTCGGGCCGCTCGCTGCTGCGCGGGCCTTGCAGCAGCCAGTACGACAGCGGCGAGGCCAGGCGATGTTCGGGCAATACCTCGATCAGGGTGCCGGCCGCCAGCGCATCGGCTACCAGCGGCAGGCGCGCGATGGCCAGACCCTGGCCCGCCAGCGCGGCCTGCACGATCTGGTGGGCGTAGTTGAAGTACAGCCAGCGCGGCGGCTGCAGCTGGTCGCAGCCGTTGGCGGCAAACCAGCGTTGCCAGCTCAGCCACTCCAGCTGGGGCATGCGGTGCACGTCGCCGGTTTCAATCAAGGTGTAGCGGGCCGCATCGGCGGGGCTGTGCACGGCGGGGCCGCTCCTGAGCAGTGCTGGGCTTGCGACCAGCACCAGCTCTTCGCCGAACAAAGCCTTCGCCGCGGCATCGGCGACGCCGGCGCTGTAGCGTATGGCCAGGTCCACATCGGTGGTCTCCAGATCCACCACGGCGTCGCCCGTGTCTATGCGAATGTCGATATCGGGATAGGCGCGCTGGAAAGCCTCCAGACGCGGAATCAGCCACATGGCAGCAAAGCTGGCCCAGGTGGTGATGGCCACGCTCTTGCGGCCCACGGTCTGGCGGATCTGGCGCACGGTGGCGTCGATCGACTCCAGTGCAGGCTGAACGGCATGCAGCAGCTGGGCGCCGGCACCCGTGAGTTCCACGGCTCGCGAATGGCGCAGGAACAGCGGGATGCCCACCTCGTCTTCCAGCGACTGGATCTGGCGGCTGACGGCAGACTGGGTCAGTGCCAGCTCGTCCGCCGCGGCACGAAAGTTCAGGTGTCGGGCCACGGCCAGAAAGGCGCGCAGATGGCCGGCGCCGACGGCGCGGGTGCGAAGCAGCGGAGTGGGGCTGGTGGTTGCATGAGGCATGGCAGGGCAAGCATAAGGTGTTTGCGGCGACTGTTGCCTGCGCTTGCAGTTGCCGAGCACGGCTATGGGTCGATAATCAGGCGGTTTTCATTCCACAAATCAATATGACTGCACCTCTGGACATCGTCGTCATGGCTGCCGGCAAAGGCACCCGCATGAAAAGCCGCCATCCCAAGGTGCTGCAAAAGCTGGCCGGACGCGCCCTGTTGCAGCATGTGCTGGATACTGCTGCGCAGCTCAAGGCGCGCTCGGCCGTGGTGGTGACGGGCCATGGTGCTGCGGAAGTGGAAGCGGCCATCGCCGCTGCCAATGGCGCAGATGGCGCCAATGGTGCAATGGACCTGAAGTTTGTGCGCCAGGAGCCCCAGCTGGGAACCGGCCATGCCGTGCAGCAGGCCGTGCCTGCGCTCAAGGACGATGGCCTGGTCGTGGTGCTGTCGGGTGATGTGCCGCTGACCCGGGCCGACACGCTGCAGGGTCTGCTCGATGCCGCCGGCAGCGACAAGATGGCGCTGCTCACCGTGACCATGGCCGATCCCACGGGCTATGGCCGCATCGTGCGCAACGATGCCGGCACGGTGCAGCGCATCGTCGAGCAAAAGGACGCCAGCGAGGCCGAACGCGCCATCACCGAGATCTACAGCGGCATCATGGCCGTGCCCGCCAGGCATCTGACGGCCTGGCTTGCCAAGCTCGACAACAACAATGCCCAGGGCGAGTACTACCTGACCGATATCGTCGCCATGGCCGTGGCCGACGGCGTGCCCGTGGTGGGCCACCGCATTGCCGATGCGCTGCAGGTGGCAGGCGTCAACAGCCCGCTGCAACTGGCAGAGCTGGAGCGCGCCCACCAGCTGCGCCAGGCGCGCGAGCTGATGGAGCAGGGCGTGCGCATGGCCGATCCTGCGCGCTTCGACTTGCGTGACGATGCGCGCGGCGCCAAGGCCAGCCTGAGCTGCGGCCAGGATGTGGAAATCGACGTGAACTGCATCTTTGCCGGCAAGGTGACGATTGGCGCTGGTGCCCGGATCGGGGCCAACTGCCATCTCAGCAATGTGAGCATTGCCGACGATGCCGTGATCCACCCCTTCACGCACATTGATGGCGAGAAGGCCGGCGTGGAAGTGGGCCAGGGCGCGCTGGTCGGCCCGTTTGCCCGCCTGCGCCCCGGCGCCAGGCTGGGCCGCGAAGTGCATATCGGCAACTTCGTGGAAGTGAAGAACTCCAGCCTGGCCGACGGCGCCAAGGCCAATCACCTGGCCTATCTGGGCGATGCCACGGTGGGTGAGCGCGTGAACTACGGCGCAGGCAGCATCACTGCCAACTATGACGGCGTGAACAAGCACCGTACCGTGATCGAGGCCGATGTGCATATCGGCAGCAACTGCGTGCTGGTGGCTCCGGTGACGATTGCCGCCGGCGGCACCGTGGGCGGTGGCTCCACCGTGACCAAGAACACCGAGGCTGGTGCCTTGACGGTAGGACGTGGCAGGCAGGTCAGCATCCGCAACTGGAAGCGCCCTGAAAAGCTGCCCAAAGCCTGATGGAACAAGCGCAGCAAGCTTTGGAGAGCATGGCGCCTCAGTCCCTGGACGAAGCGCTGGCGCTGCTGGCCAGGCGCGAGGCCGAACTGGCCGCCTTGCGCACGGCCCAGCAGGAGTGGATGCATGCCGTCTCGCATGATTTGCGGGCGCCGCTGCGCCATCTGCTGGCTTTCAATCCGCTGGTTGCCGAGCTGCTGCAGTCCGCCAGCCCCGGTGCCGAAGACCTGGAGGAAGCGCGCAGCTTCCTCCAGACCATGGATCAGTCCGCCCAGCGCATGGCGGCCATGTTCGACGGCTTGCTGCAGCTGAATCGGGCTCAGAGCCATGTGCTGCAGCCGCAGCCTGTGGACTTGCTGGCCTTGCTGGGCAGTCTGCGCCAGCGTCTGCAGGCAGGCGCGCAAGGCCGACGCATAGAGTGGTGTCTGCCCGCTGTCGCCCCCATGTTGCAGGCAGATCCGCGTCTGCTGGAGCAGGCTTTGGACGCAGCTCTCGCCAATGCCGTCAAGTTCACGCGGGCCGTGCCGCTGGCGCGCATTCAGGTCGATGTGCAGCGTGACGGGCAGGGGGGCTGCTTCATCACCGTGGCCGACAACGGCGCCGGCTTCGAGCAGGCGCGGTCAGGCAAGCTGTTTGGCGTCTTTCAGCGCATGCATCGCGAGGCCGAGTTCGAGGGCCTCGGCATCGGCCTGGCGCTGGTGCGCGATATCTGCCGCCGCCATGGCGGCGAGGCGGAAATCCAGGCCCAGCTCAATGCGGGATGCCAGTTGCAGATGCATTGGCCCACCTGCCTGCCCTGAGTGGTCAGACCACGTCGCGGTCCAGGCTTTCCTGCTCGGCGCTCGCCGGGCTGATTCGCGTGGATTCCGGTCGCATGGGCATGGTCGAGGGACTGTGCTGCCGCTCGGGTTGCTGCGTGGCATCCATCACCTGGTCGCGCCCGCCGCTCTTGGCACTGTAAAGCGCACTGTCGGCCGCTTTTATCCACTCGGTCACCGAGCCAAAACCTTCATCGGCTGCCGCAACGCCGATACTCGCACTGATGTGCAGCTGTGGATATTCGCGAATGCGTATCTGAGCAATTTTCTCGCAAATACGCATGGCGACCGAATATGCCTCCTTGGCCGTGGTGTGCTTGCAAAGCACGGTGAATTCATCGCCGCCGTAGCGCCCAGCAATATCGTTGCTGCGCAGGCTGTTTCTAATCGCCAGCCCGATCATTTTCAAAACATCGTCGCCCACAATATGGCCGTACAGATCATTCACGCTTTTGAAACGGTCAATGTCAATCACCAGCAGGCAGGTCTGCTCCTTGGCGGTGCGGTGCTGATGCAGCGCGGCACGGGCTTTTTTCCACCAGTAATCGCGGCTGTATACCGTGGTCAGAGGATCAATGCGCCCCAGCAACTTGAGCTGCAGGTTCTGCCTGGCCAGAGTCTTGAGCATTCGGCTGTTGGACCAGCTTGCATAGGCGCTGTGCAGGATGATCAGCGGCAGCAGGCTGAGCTGTACCGCCAGTGGTGCGGCCCATTGCGGGGTGGGCGTTATGGCGATGCTCATGAAAAGCATGCCGCACAGCAGCGCGATCAGGGAGGGCAGCCAGCGGCGCTTCAAACCGGTATAGAAGCGATCGGCCACGCCTATGGCCAGAATGCAGATGCTGGGCAGCAGGCTCCAGTGCATCAGAGAAATCCAGCAGCCGACGATCAGCGCATCTATCAGAGAATTGAAATACTCGGCATGGAACTGATCCTGTTGCCGGCTTGAATGCAAGAAAGCAATATGCGGCCATACCAGCGCACTGACCGTCGTGAATGCCCACCAGGCGAGATTGGTCGGGAGATATGACAGGCTCGCAGCCACCACCGCTCCGCCCAGTGCCATATAAGAGGCGCGCAGAGGGTAGGTCCGGCGGTGAATATCTCGATGCAAGGGCATCTGGTGGAATTGGCTTAAGTCAAGGATGCGAGAATAATCTAATTAATACAATTTGTATCAAATATTGAGGGACTTGCGCGGCATCCGCACCACACATGACGGTTCAAAAATAAAGGCGTGCAAGTCCCTAATGATTGGAGACGGGCAAGGGCAGTTCGGTACTGAATTTGGCGCGCTTGATGCTGAAGAAGGCTTTGACATTGCGCACATTGGCATCCTGCGTGAACAGCTTCTGGCTCAATGCCAGGTAGGCAGGCATATCGATGGTGGCAATGACGAGGATGAAGTCGGGGCCGGGAGAGACGCGCCAGCATTGCTGCACGCCGGGTTCAGCCACGGCTTTGTGCTCGAATTGCAGCAGTGAGCTGCTGTCCTGCCGGTCCAGCGAGACTTCCACAATGGCCTGCAGGCCATGACCGGTGAGGCGGGCGATGTGTTCGCTGCTCAGGATGGCGACTTGTTTCTCGATCAGACCCAGCTCCTGCAGGCGTTTGACCCGGCGTAGGCAGGTAGGGGCAGACAGCTCGAGATGCCGGGCCAGGGCCTGGTTGCTCAGGCTGGAATCCAGCTGCAATTGCTGCAGCAGTTGCAAGTCGGTGTCATCCAGATTGATGGAATTTTCATTCATTTATTTAAATTTTATTGAATAAATAATCAATATTCCGATTCGATGAAATTTTCAATCATTTTGTTGTTTTTATTGATTGAAAATTTTTTATTGCAACCGTTAGCATGCTCGCTCAAACAACCTAAGGTGTACCTCTATGTGTGGCATTGTTGCTGCGGTGTCTCATCGCAATATCGTTCCGGTTCTGGTCCAGGGTCTGCAGCGGCTGGAGTATCGCGGCTATGACTCCTGTGGTGTGGCTGTACAGGCAGCGGATGCCAGCGGCTTGAGCCTGGGCTTGCAGCGTGCACGCTCTACAGCCCGCGTGGCCGAGTTGATGGAGCAGGTCAAGACCGAGCATGTGGAAGGTTTCACCGGCATTGCCCATACCCGCTGGGCCACTCACGGCGAGCCTGCCGTACGCAATGCCCACCCCCACTTCAGCCATGGTCCCGGCATCTCGCCCGTGGCCGATGCCGATGCGCCGGCCCGCGTGGCCCTGGTGCACAACGGCATCATCGAGAACTACGAAGCCCTGCGTACCGAGCTGCAGGCCAAGGGCTATGTATTTGCCAGCCAGACCGACACCGAGGTCATTGCTCACCTGGTGGACAGCCTCTACAACGGCGATCTTTTCGAAGCCGTGCAAGCCGCGACGGCTCGCCTGCATGGCGCCTATGCGATCGGCGTGATGCACCGGGATGAACCCCGCCGTGTGGTGGCGCTCGTGCCGGCTCGCCGCTGATTCTGGGTGTGGGCAAGGACGGCGCGGAACATTTCCTGGCCAGCGATGCAATGGCGCTGGCGGGTGTGACCGACCAGATCGTGTACCTGGAAGAGGGCGATCTGATCGATCTGCAGCCAGGACGCTACTGGGTCATCAGCAAGAGCGGCGAGCGCCTGACAGAGCAGCAACGCCCGGTCAGGACCGTGATGGCGCACAGCGGCGCAGCCGAACTGGGCCCTTATCGCCACTACATGCAAAAGGAAATCTTCGAGCAGCCGCGCGCTTTGGGCGATACGCTGGAAGGCCTGAAGAACATTGCCCCCGAGCTGTTTGACGGGGTCACTTCGGAAGGCAAGACCGGCGCGGCGGCCTGGCGAGTATTCAAGGAGATCGACCGGGTCCTGATCCTTGCCTGCGGCACCAGCTATTACAGCGGCTGCACGGCCAAGTACTGGATAGAGGCGATTGCCGGCATCCCCTGCAATG
Source organism: Comamonas sp. wu1-DMT (assembly GCF_040187805.1). Classification (NCBI taxonomy): domain Bacteria; kingdom Pseudomonadati; phylum Pseudomonadota; class Betaproteobacteria; order Burkholderiales; family Comamonadaceae; genus Comamonas; species Comamonas sp. wu1-DMT. Next base: position 308,879 of record NZ_JBANEM010000002.1, on the reverse strand, counting down.
TGGAGGTGGCCAGCGAGTACCGTTACCGCACCAGCGTGCCCGATCCCAAGACACTGATCGTGACCATCAGCCAGTCGGGCGAGACGGCCGATACATTGGCGGCCCTGCGCCATGCCCAGAGCCTGGGCATGAAGCACAGCCTGACCATCTGCAATGTGGCCACCAGCGCCATGGTGCGCGAGTGCGAGCTGGCCTATATCACGCGCGCCGGCGTGGAAATCGGCGTGGCATCGACCAAGGCCTTCACGACGCAGCTTGCAGGTCTGTTCCTGCTGACGCTGGCGCTGGCCCAGTCCAAGGGACGTCTGACGGAAGAGAAGGAGCAGCAGTATCTGACGGCCATGCGCCACCTTCCCGTGGCCCTGCAATCCGTGCTGGCGCTGGAGCCGCAGATCATCAGCTGGGCCGAAGACTTTGCGAAGAAGGAAAACGCGCTGTTCCTGGGTCGCGGCATTCACTACCCCATCGCTCTGGAAGGCGCGCTCAAGCTCAAGGAAATCAGCTATATCCACGCCGAAGCCTATCCTGCCGGCGAGCTCAAGCATGGCCCGCTGGCACTGGTGGACAGCCAGATGCCTGTGGTCACCGTGGCGCCCAACGACGAACTGCTGGAAAAGCTCAAGAGCAATATGCAGGAAGTGCGTGCGCGCGGCGGTGTTCTCTATGTGCTGGCCGATGCCAAGACCAATATCGAAAGCAGCGAAGGCATGCATGTGATTCGCATGCCCGAGAACTATGGTGCCCTGAGCCCCATTCTGCACGTGGTGCCGCTGCAGCTGCTGGCCTATCACACGGCGGTGGCACGCGGCACCGATGTGGACAAGCCGCGAAACCTGGCCAAGTCGGTCACGGTGGAATAAGTCGGTTGCTTCGTGCCACGAAAAAGCGCTCCCATGGAGCGCTTTTTCGTTTTTGGCATGACAGGTGGATGGCTGGCTTCAGCGCTGGCTAGACTCCTGCCGCTTTGAAGACCCGGCGCAGTACCTGCATGGGCAGAAACTTCACGCGGCGGCGTTTGAGTTCATGTCGGTAGAGGCGCTCCCTCTCAATGAAGTTGATTTTTTCTTTCATTGCGATGTGTCTGGATGGCTAACCCAACTAATCTAACAGCGTAGTGAGCATTTTTCGTAACACCCTGTCAGATGGATGCGGCATCAACATCCCGGCGTTGAAGCCCGCATGTCCTGGCATGCATGCGGCCATCTTGGCTCGCCTATGAAAAACGCCCCTTGCGGGGCGTTCGAGTAGAGCGATTTTGCTTACATATTATTGGGCAGCACGGTCACGATCTGCGGGAAGAACCACAGTATGACCAGTGCCAGCACCATCAGCAGGAAGTAGGGTGCGCAGACGCGGGCCAGATAGGTGATCTGCTTGCCCGTCATGCCCTGCAGCACGAACAGGTTGAAGCCCACCGGTGGCGTGATCTGAGCGGTCTCCACCGTGATCACGAGGAAGATGCCGAACCACAGGGGGTCTATGCCTGCGGCCTGGATGATGGGCAGAACCACGCCGGAGGTCAGCACAATGGTGGAGATGCCGTCCAGAAAGCAGCCGATGAGAATGTAGAACAGGCCCAGTACCGCAATCAGCATGGCGGGCGACAGGTTCAGGCTGCCCACGTATTCAGCCAGCTGGCGTGGCAGTCCGATATAGCCCATGGACAAGGTCATGAAGGCTGCACCGGCGAGGATCAGCGCAATCATGCAGTACAGCCGGGTGGCTCCGAACAGCGATTCCTTGAAGTTCTTCCAGCTCAGTGCACCTTGCAGGGCCGACAGAATCAGCGCTCCCATCACGCCTATGCCGGCGGCTTCGGTCGCCGTGGCAATGCCGCTGTAAATGCTGGCAATCACGCCCGAGATCAGCAGCACGACGGGGATCAGGTGGCGCGACTCGTAGACTTTCTGCTTGAAGCTCATGGTGCTGTCGGCCTTGGGCACCTTGTCCGGGTTCATCAGGGCCCAGACCACGATCCAGCCGCTGAACATCAGGGCCAGCATGATGCCTGGCAGCACGCCTGCCATGAAGAGCTTGGAGATCGACAGCTCGGCCGATACGCCGTAGACGATCAAGATGATGGAGGGCGGGATCAGCAGACCCAGTGTGGCGGGGCCGCCCAGCGAGCCGATCACCATGTTCTCGGGATAGCCGCGTTTGCGCAGCTCGGGCACATTCATCTTGCCCACGGTGGCGCAGGTGGCGGCCGAGGAGCCGGACACTGCCGCAAAAATCGTGCAGCCAATGACATTGGTGTGCAGCAGGCGGCCCGGCAGCGCATTGACCCAGGGCGCCAGACCTCGAAACATGCTCTCGGACAGATTGGTGCGGTAGAGAATCTCGCCCATCCAGACAAACAGGGGCAAGGCCGTCAAGGTCCAGCTGCTGGCAGAACCCCAGATGGTCATGGCCATGGCATCACCCGCAGCGCGCGCGGTGAAGAATTCCATGCCGAACCAGGCAACGCCTGCCAGCGTCAGTCCGACCCAGACACCGCCGCCAAGCAGGGCCAGCAGCACCACGATCAGTGCAATGCTTGCGGTGATTTCATTCATGAGGGGTTCCCTCCTTCTCTACCGCCTTGCGTTTGCCCAGCAGCTCCAGCACCAGTTCGTCGCAGAACGCGATGAAGAAAACAATCGTGCCCAGAGCCATGAAGATCTGGGGAATCCACAGCGGTGTGGCGTCTATGCCCACGGAGATGTCTTCGATTTCCCAGGATTGCCAGACCAAGCGCGTGGAATAGAAAGCCAGAAAGGCCGAAAGAATGGTGGCGATGCCAAGGGCGGTCAGTTCCAGCGCCTTGTAGGCCCTGCCCTTGAGCGCACCCAACAGCAGGGTGACGCGGATATGTTCACCTTTCTTCAAGGTGCTGGCCAGGGCCATGAAGCCAGCGCCCGCCATGGCATAGCCTGCGTAGGCATCGGTGCCCGGGGCGCTGAAGCCAAAGAGTCGGCTGGTGATGGTCAGCAGCACCATCGCCAGCACGCCGATCATGGCGATGCCGGCAAGCCAGGCACTGCCGTCATAGAGGCCGTTGAGTAACTTGCGCATGCTTGTCTTCCTGAGAGGATGAGGTCATCGGCCGCCCGCCCCGGATGCCGGGGTCGGGCGAGCCGATGCAATCTGCGCCTTACTTGCCAGCCTTGTAGCCGTCGAGAATGGCCTGGCCGTCAGCGCCGGCCTTGTCCGTCCATTCCTTGATCACGGTCGCCCCGATCTTGCCCAGGTCTGCCTTGAGCTGGGCGGAGGGCTGCTCGACCTGCATGCCGCCTTGCTTGAGGGCGGCAATCGAGCGTGCATCCACTTCCCTGGACTCTTTCCAGCCGCGCTGCTCGGCAGCGGCAGCGGCCTTGAGCACGGCCTCCTGCGTGCTCTTGTCCAGCGCGCCAAAGGCCTTCTTGCTCACGGTCACGGCATTCTTGGGAATCCAGGCCTGCACGTTGTAGTAGTACTTCAGGCTTTCAAACAGCTTGTTGTCGGCACCGGTTGCGCTGGAGGTGATCAGGCCATCCACCACGCCGGTCGCCAGAGCCTGGGACAGCTCGGCCTCCTGCACGGTCACGGGCTGTGCGCCAATCAGTTCGCCAATACGGGCGGTAGTGGGGGAGTACACGCGCCACTTCATGCCCTTGAGATCGGCCGCGGAGTTGACGGGCTTTTTGGTGTAGATCCCCTGGGGAGGCCAGGCCACGGAATACAGCAGCACCTGTCCCTGCTTGTCCAGCAGCTTTTGCAGCGCGGGTTTCTGAGCCTGATAGAGCTTGTAGGCCTCGTCATAGTTGCTCACCAGGAACGGGAGTCCGTCGGCGCCGAAGATCTGCGACTCATTCTGAAAGCTCACCAGAAAGAATTCGCCCATCTGTGCATTGCCGGTCTGCACGGCACGCTTGATTTCGGGCATCTTGAACAGCGACGCACCAAAGTGCGGCGTGATCTTGAGCTTGCCACCCGTGGCAGCATCCACATCCTTCACAAACAGTTCGTTGTTCTTGGAGTGAAAGTTTCCAGGCCCGTATGCGGTGGCGAAATCCCACTTGGTTTGTGCCATGGCATGACCGGCAATGCCGATGCCGGCGAGCAAGGTTGCGGTGGCGCAGAAAATGCGACGCTTCATGAGAACTCCTCGGATAAGAGATGCAGACGAATGAACTCAGGCAAGAGTTGTGCCAAAAGTAGCATTTGTCTCAACAAACATCTATGAGGGATTTCAACGAGTTTCAAAGAAACGTAGGGTGTTTTATTGCTTTGCCTCTATTGAAAATGGCATTTTGTTGAACAATATCCCTCAAGGGGCCTTGATCCCCGCCTCTGCCAGACGCCGGGCATAGGCGGCCAGAATGATGCGTTCGGAATGCACCAGATAGGCACTGAGCTCCTGTGCCGCCTCCGCGGGCCTGCCGGCTTCGAAGATCTGCAGAATCTTCAGGTTCATGCTCACATAAGGTGCATGCAGAAAATGCGGGTCGCGCAGCAGGCCGAAGGCCAGGCGCAGCTCCGCCAGCAGATGCGAGAACATCTCGTTGAGGCGTTCGCTGTCGGCCAGGGCCACGATGGCTTTGTGAAACGCCATATTGGCTGTGCCCACCTCGGACCAGTCCTCGGCCTCGCTGTGCCGCTGGCCGCTTTCCACGGCCTCGCGCATCCGCGTCAGCGCCGGGTGCATGGGGTAAGCCTGTGCAAGGGCCTGACACTCGATCATGCGCCGCACGCGATAGATGTCGATGATGGACGCCATGCTGGGCACGGCCACCGATACGCCCTTGTTGGGCTCGTGCACCAGCAGACCTTCCTTGGTCAGCATGCGGAACACCTCGCGCAAGGTGTTGCGCGAAATATCCAGCGCTTCGCTGAGTGCCGCTTCGGACAGTCGCTGGCCCGGGCTCAGCACGCCCTTGACCAGCTGGCTGCGTATTTCTTCGGCGATGCGTTCGGTCAGGTTCTGGACCTCTGCTGCGACTTTCATGGCGTTCCCTTTTGGCTGTCGCCAGAGTGTAGCCATCGTTCTGTTGACTCAGAGAAGTCCCAAAGAGTGGTGCAACCTAGGGTTTGCTCTATTACAAAGTCTATTTGTTCTGCAAACAATTTCATTTGTGGAATCAATCTAAATGGATTGTTCAACAATATGAGGAATGAAGCAGGTCTGAAGCAGAGCTGCCCGGCCTTCCTCAAAAGAGCTGGGCGGGGTTGCCGATAGCGTTCCCGTCTTTGGTAGAGCCCGCCGCGCAGCGGATCAGGGCGTGATTTCCGGAGGCTTCCATGCCTGTAGACGTAAACCTGTGGCCGCTGATCGGCGTGCTCATCATCATTGCCGGCTTCGCGCTGCGCTTTAATCCCATGCTGGTGGTCATCGTGACCGCCATCGGCACAGCCTTTGCGGCGGGCTTTCCGCTGGACAAGGTTCTGGCCGCCATCGGGACCGGCTTCATCAAGACCCGCAATCTGCCGCTCATCATCTTGCTGCCGCTGGCCGTGATCGGCCTGCTGGAGCGCCATGGCCTGCGTCAGCATGCGCAGAACTGGATCAGCTCCATCAAGTCGGCCACAGCCGGCCGTCTGCTGATCGTCTACCTGGCAGCGCGTCAGCTCACGGCAGCCATCGGCCTGACCAGCCTTGGCGGGCATCCCCAGATGGTGCGTCCGCTGCTGGCTCCCATGGCCGAAGGCGCGACGGAAAACCGCTACGGCAAGCTGTCGGGCAAGGTGCGCGAGAAGCTGCGCGCCATGTCGGCTGCCACGGACAACGTGGGCCTGTTCTTTGGTGAAGACATCTTTGTGGCCTTCGGCGCGATCGTGCTGATGACCACCTTCCTCAAGGAGGCCGGCATCGAGGTCGAGCCGATTCATGTCGCGCTGTGGGGCATTCCCACGGCCATCTCGGCATTTGCCATCCATGCCTTCCGCCTGCATCGCCTGGACAAGCAGCTGGCGCGTGAAATTGCTGCGGAAAAGAAAGTTGCCCAGGGAGAGTCGGCATGACCATCACCATTCAATACCTGTACTACCTCGTCGGCCTGGTGCTGGCGGTGACGGCCTTGATGACGCTGCGCGATGGCAGCAACCCGCGCCGTTTCTCGGCTGGCCTGTTCTGGGCGCTGTATGCGCTGGTGTTCCTCGTCGGTGATCTGCTGCCGCCCGTATGGGTGGGAGCGGTCGCGGTCGTCATGGCCCTGATTGCCGGCTTCGGCGGCGTGATGGGCGGCAAGCACCAGCCGCGCACCGATGCGCAGTACCTGGAAAGCGCCAAGCGCCTGGGCAACAAGCTGTTCGTGCCGGCGCTGGCCATCCCGCTGATCACCATGGTGGGCACGCTGTCGGCCAAGCATCTGGTCTTTGGCGGCACTCCCCTGATCGACCCCAAGAACAGCACGCTGGTCAGTCTGGGCATAGGCTGCGTGATCGCGCTGGTGCTGGCCTGCAAGATGACACGCGAGACCCCGGTGCAGGGCCTGCGCGAGTCGCACCGCCTGATCGACGCACTGGGCTGGGCCCTGGTGCTGCCGCAGATGCTGGGCATGCTGGGTCTGGTGTTCTCGGATGCCGGCGTGGGCAAGGCAGTGGCCTATGTGACCACCACCTACATCAACATGGATGTGCGCTTTGTGGCCGTGGCCGTGTACGTGATCGGCATGGCGCTGTTCACGGTCATCATGGGCAATGGCTTTGCGGCCTTTCCGGTGATGACGGGCGGTGTGGGCGTGCCCGTGCTGGTTGGCGTCTACCATGGTGACCCGGCCGTGATGGCTGCGGTCGGCATGTTGTCGGGCTACTGCGGCACCTTGCTCACACCCATGGCGGCCAACTTCAACCTGGTGCCCGCAGCACTGCTGGAAATTGACAAAAATGCCGTCATCCGTGCGCAGGTTCCCACGGCCATCACGCTGCTGATCGTCAATGTGTTCCTGCTCAACTTCCTGATGTTCCGTTAAGAGAGAGTTGCCATGACTGAGGCTGCCCACCGAATCCTGCTGACCGGCTTCGAGCCCTTCGACAAAGACAGCGTCAACCCCTCGTGGGAAGTGGCGCGCGCGCTGGACGGCGAGCTGATTGCTGATGGCGTGGTGCATGCCGTGCAACTGCCCTGCGTGTTCGGCGCGGCCATGGTTGCGCTCGACGAGGCGCTGGCCAGGCTGCAGCCCACGTTGATCATCAGCCTCGGACTGGCCGGCGGGCGCAGCGAAATCACGCCCGAGCGCGTGGCCATCAATATCGACGATGCCCGCATTCCGGACAACGCGGGCCATCAGCCCGTCGATCAGTCCGTGGTGCGCGACGCGCCCGCGGCCTACTTCTCGACCCTGCCCATCAAGGCCATGGTGCGCCATCTGCGCGATGTGGGCATTCCGGCTTCGGTATCGAACACGGCGGGCACTTTTGTCTGCAACCATGTGTTCTATGCCCTGATGCACAGGCTGTCTCGCCGTGCGGGCCCCGGCGTGCGCGGCGGCTTTATTCACATACCTGCGCTGCCGCAGCAGGCGGCGCGCCAGCCAGGCATGGCCAGCATGGCGCTGGACACACAGATCCAGGGCATACGTACAGCCATTCATACGGCCATGACGGTGCAGCAGGATTTGCTGGAACACGCAGGTCAGCTGCATTGATGTCGACCGGGAGACGAATGATGAAAATGGATTTGAACAGCGATCTGGGCGAGAGCTTTGGCGCCTGGCGCATGGGCGACGATGCGGCCATGCTGGACATCGTCAGCAGCGCCAATGTGGCCTGCGGCTTTCATGCCGGCGACCCGGCCGGGATGCTGACCACGCTCAGGGCTGCCAAGGCGCGCGGCGTGGTCGTAGGTGCGCATGTGGCCTACCGCGACCTGTCGGGTTTCGGGCGTCGCAACATGGATGTGGCCAGCGGCGATCTGGTGGCCGACGTGATCTACCAGATCGGCGCTCTGCAAGGCCTGGCGCAGGCGGCCGGCACCAGCGTCCAATATGTCAAGCCGCACGGCGCGCTCTACAACACCATTGCCCAGGACAAGCGCCAGGCCATGGATGTGATCAATGCCATCAAGGCCATCAATCCCAAGCTGGTGCTGATGGCTCTGGCAGGTGCGCCCCTGATAGCCTGGGCCCGCGATGCGGGCCTCTGTGTGGTGGCCGAGGCCTTTGCCGATCGCGGATATACGCCCGACGGCGCCCTGGTCTCGCGCCGCGAGCCCGGAGCCGTGCTGCACGACGAAAACCTGATCGCCCAGCGCATGCTGACCCTGGTGCGTGAGGGCGTGATCGAGGCCGTGGACGGCAGCCTGGTGCGCGTGGAGGCCGACTCCATCTGTGTGCACGGCGACAGTCCCGGTGCTGTGGCCATTGCGCGCAACATCCGCCAGCGTTTCGAGCAGGAGGGCGTGCAGATCACCTCTTTTGTGGAAACAGCACCATGAGTTCCATGCGCTTTTTGCCCGTCAACCGCCAGGCCATTCTGGTGGAGCTGGCCGACCTGCAGCAGACGCTGGTGCTGCTGGGTGCCTTGCAGACCCAGCCCATAGAGGGCGTGCAGGAGCTGGTGCCTGCCGCGCGCACCATTCTTGTCCAGTTCGCGCCTCATATCATCGGCGCGGCGCAACTGGTAAGACGCATTGCCGACTGCGATCTCAGCGGCAGCGTGCAGCGCTCGGATGTGCTGGTGCAGATTCCCGTGCGCTATGACGGCGAAGATCTGGCCGAGGTTGCGCAGATACTGGGCATCACAGCCGAGGAAGTGGTTAGCCGCCACACCGGCAGCGAATGGTCGGTGGCCTTCACCGGCTTTGCGCCGGGCTTTGCCTATCTGAGCGGCGGGGATCCCATCTTCAACGTGCCACGCCGTGCCACGCCGCGAACCAAGGTTCCGGCCGGTGCGGTGGCGCTGGCCGGCAGCTTCAGCGCGGTCTATCCACAGGCCAGCCCCGGCGGCTGGCAGATCATTGGCGTCACCGATGCTGCCATGTGGGATCTGGCGCGCGATCTGCCGGCCTTGCTGCAGCCCGGCTACCGCGTGCAGTTTGTCGATGCTGCTACTCAAAAAGTAGCTTCTGGCGATTTCTCTGATTCGATTTCAGATGGAAAAGTATCTGAGATCAAGAGCAAACAGGCGCAAGCAGCTACGAGTTTCAATGGCTGCGCCTTGCGTGTGCGCGCCACGGGTCTGCTCACGCTGTTCCAGGACAGGGGGCGCCACGGCCAGGCCGGGCAGGGTGTTTCGGCCTCCGGAGCCATGGATCAGGCCGCGTTCAAGACGGCCAACCGGCTGGTCGGCAATGCCAGCCAATTGCCGGTGCTGGAGACGGTAGGCGGCGGCTTGTCCCTGCAAAGCGTGGGCGAAACCGTGGTGGCCGTGACCGGTGCAGAGGCGCCTCTTTGCATCACCACGGTCGATGGACGCCGCTGGTCTGCGCCACGCCATGCCGCGATTGCGCTGGCCGATGGCGACACGCTGAGCCTTGCCCAACCCGTCGCCGGTGCCCGCTGCTATGTGGCGGTGCGCGGCGGCTATGAGGTGGCGCCCGTGCTGGGCAGCGCTTCGACGGACACCCTGGCCCATGTCGGCCCGCCTGCTCTGCACAGTGGCCAGTTGCTGGCGGTGCAGCCGGCAGCCCATGCCGTGGTGGCCGAGCTGGCCCTGCCTGTGCAGGACCTGCCGGCCCCAGACGGCGAGGTGGTGCTGGATGTGGAGCTGGGTCCGCGCACCGACTGGTTCACGCCCGAGGCCGTGGCCTTGCTGGCCGCCCAGCGCTGGCTGGTCACGCCCCAGTCCAATCGCGTGGGCTTGCGCCTTGCCGGCGAGCAGGCGTTGACGCGCGCCGTGACCAGCGAGCTGCCCAGCGAAGGCACGCCGCTGGGGGCCATCCAGGTCCCCGCTAGCGGCCAGCCCGTACTGTTTCTGGCCGACCACCCCTTGACCGGTGGCTATCCCGTGATCGGTTGCGTAGCACCCCATCATCTGGACCTTGCGGGGCAGATTCCCGTAGGTGCCTGGATTCGTTTTAACCCTGTTCGTTCTTTTGAAGAACTCACACCCCCTTTGTGAGGACCTTCCATGATTACCAAAGTTCTGATTGCCAACCGTGGCGAAAACTGCTGCGCAGCAGCGGTTTCACCAGGTTGCCGGGCCTGCGCAGCAGGCAGCGGCGGTCTCGCATCCTTGTCTTGTGCTTCCTGAGGTGGCAACCATGATTAACAAAGTTCTGATTGCCAACCGTGGCGAGATCGCCGTGCGCATCGCGCGAGCCTGCGCCGACTATGGCGTGAAGTCCGTCGCCGTCTATGCCGATGCCGATATCGATGCTCTGCATGTGCGCCGCGCCGATGAAGCCTACGGCCTCGACGGCGACAAGCCCGCCGACACCTATCTGAACATCGCCAAGCTGATTGCGATCGCCAGGCGCTCGGGCGCCGACGCCGTCCATCCCGGCTATGGCTTTCTGTCCGAGAGCGAAGCCTTTGCCCAGGCCGTGCTGGATGCGGGTCTGATCTGGATCGGTCCGCGTCCCGACACCATTGCCAAGCTGGGCGACAAGGTCGAGGCGCGCAAGATTGCGCTGCAGGTCGGAGCGCCGCTGGTGGCTGGCACGCCGGATCCCGTCAAGGATGCCGACGAAGTGCTGGCCTTTGCCCAGCAGCATGGCCTGCCCATCATCATCAAGGCTGCTTTTGGTGGCGGTGGCCGTGGCATGAAGATCGCCTGGCGCATGGACGAAGTGGCCGAGCTGTATGCCTCTGCCGTGCGCGAGGCCGTGACGGCTTTCGGCCGTGGTGAATGCTTTGTGGAGCAGTTTCTCGACAAGCCGCGCCATATCGAAGCGCAGGTGATTGCCGACACGCATGGCAATGTGGTGGTGCTGGGCACGCGCGACTGTTCGCTGCAGCGCCGCAACCAGAAGCTGGTGGAAGAAGCGCCCGCACCCTTCATCACCGAGGCGCAGCGTGAACGCATTCACAGCGCAGCCAGAGCCATCTGTGCGCAGGCAGGCTATATCAGCGCCGGAACCGTGGAATTTCTGCTCAGCGGCAATGGCGCCATCTCCTTCCTCGAGGTCAATACCCGCTTGCAGGTCGAGCACACCGTGACCGAGGAAACCACGGGCATCGATCTGGTGCAGGAACAGCTGCGCGTGGCCGACGGCTTGCCGCTGTCTTTCACGCAGACTCCTGCACCACGGGCCCATTCCATCGAGTTCCGCATCAATGCCGAAGATGTGGGACGCGGCTTTCTGCCCACACCGGGTCTGATCACGCGCTTTGCCCCTCCTTCGGGGCCGGGCGTGCGACTCGATTCGGGCGTCGAAACCGGTTCGGTGATCCCCGGCACGTTCGACTCCATGATGGCCAAGCTCATCGTCACCGGGGCCACGCGTGAGCAGGCCCTGGCCCGCGCCCGACGTGCGCTGGCCGAGTTCCGCATCGAGGGCGTGGCTTCGGTGCTGCCTTTCCACAAGGCCGTGCTGAATCAGGCCGACTTTGTGGGGACTGCTGGTTTCAATGTCCACACCCGCTGGATCGAGACCGAGTTTGCCGAGCCGCTGGCAGCGGCTGCCCGCGCCGAACCTGTGGCCGATACCAGCCTGCTGCGCACCGCCATCGAGATCGACGGCCGCCGCGTGCAACTGGGCCTGCCCGCCATGCTGCTGCAAGGTCTGTCCGCGCCGACGACTGGCGTGTCTCAGTCCGTCACGCAGCAAAGCGTGGACCCTGAGGCGGTCATCTCGCCGATTGCCGGCAATCTGCATGCCTGGAAGGTCGCCGATGGCGACGAGGTCAAGGAAGGCGATGTGATCGCCGTGATGGAAGCCATGAAAATGGAAATGCAGGTCTCGGCCCACAAGAGCGGTCGTGTCACATTGGCCGCACAGGCAGGCTCTGCACAGACCTTGGGTGCCGTGATCGCGCATATCCGATAGGCATAGCCAGCCCCGTTCGAAGCGCGACCTCTGTGTCGCGCTTTGTTTTTCTAGCCTCGCTTCACGCAGCTCATGGCCATGGCCACCAGTGCGTCGAGAAACTCGGGTGAGCGGGCCTGCTGCGGCACATCGTGCACGGCACTGTGAATGATCTCGCGCAGGCCCTGGCCCAGCAGATAGGCAGCCAGTGGCAGGTTGTCGGTCTGTACCTGCGAGCCATGCATCTGCAGCAGTGGCAGCCAGGTGGTGTTGATGAATTCCTCCCGGCTGGCCTGCGGTGCATGCCACAGGCCCAGATGCAAGGCCGTGCGATAGCGCGTGTGGAAAGCATGGCTGAGCTGATGCAGCCGCTGCTCGACCCGGATCATGTTCGCAAAGACCTGGCGCAATATGGCTTCGAGCGACAGGCCCTGCAACTGCTCGCGCATCTGGAAAAGCTGCTCGGATTCCTGATCGAGCAGGCGTTCATACACTGCCGCAATCATGGATTCCTTGTTGGGAAAATATTGGTAGATGGAGCCCACGGCAGCACCCGATACTTCTGCAATGCGATTGACCGTGAGAGCGTCCTCGCCCTCTTTTTCGAGAAGACGCAAACAGGCTTCGGCAATGGCATCGACCAGCGCTCTGGAGCGTGCCTGCACAGGCTGTTTGCGCGGTTGCGGCAACTGGTCCTTGGGGCGTGGGGTGGCGGGCGCTTCCATGAAATGCAAGTCCTGTCTTCGGTTTATCTGTTGGCGCTGATTTTTTCTTTTTCCATCAATGACTTGCGACGTCTTTGATGGGGCTGGAATGCGAGTGGAAAAACGCACCTCCTCTGCCTAGACTTTGTACCAGGCAGCTCACCATCCTAGCGCTAAGGAGCGGCCCGACAGAGCCTGAGGCAGACGCTGTGAAGGAGACAGAAGCACTGCACTCGGGCAAGACATTGCATAGAGGAGAAAGCCCATGTCATCCCCCATCTCGGTTCGGATTCTCGGCCCGCGCATCGGTGCCGAAGTGCCGCAGCTGGACCTGGCAGACCCGTTGTCTGCGCAAACCTTGCAGGAGTTGGAAGCCGCCCTGCTCAGACATGAAGCACTGGTGCTGCATGTGCCCGATATGACGCCCGACCAGCATCTGGCGATTGCCCGGCATTTTGGCGAGGCCGAAGTCCATACCTTCTATCCCAATCTGGGCCAGGGCTATGAGCAGATCACAGTCATAGACTCCAAGCTCGGCGACCGCGCCGATATGTGGCACCACGACGAGAGCTTTCTGCCCAGTCCGCCCATCGTCACCATGACCCATGCGCGCATCCTGCCGCCCACGGGAGGCGATACCTGCTGGATCAGCATGACCAGTGCCTACGATGCGCTGTCGCCGCAGATGAAGCAGTACCTCGATGGTCTGAGTGCCTGGCATGACATGAACAGCCCCATGACGGCGGCGCTGCAGCATGGCATCTGCACGCATGAGCGCTATGTGGAAGTGGTCGCGCAAAACCGTCGCCAGTTGCACCCCATGGTGCGAGTGCATCCGCTCACGGGGCGCAAGGCGCTCTACGTCAGCCCCACCTATGTCACGCATATAGATGGTCTGCCACAGGCTGAAAGCCGTGCCATCCTGGCCTATCTGCATGCGCACTGCATGCAGGTGGAGTTCCTGTTCAAGCACCGCTGGGCGCTGGGCGATATGGTGATCTGGGACAACCGCAGCGTGGTGCACAACGCCATCATGGACTATGCGCCGCACCAGCGTCGCATGCACCGTGCGTCGGTGTTTGCACGCCAGGGCGTTGCCGCCCGGAAGCACAACGAACAGGAGGCAGCATGCGTCACGACGGACTGAACCGGGAGCTGCTGTCCAGATATGCGCCGCGTCCGGGCCGCAAGCCGCTGCTGCCAGCGCTCGGTGATCGCCAGCAGCTTGCGCTGCTGTGCCGCGTGCTCTCGCGCGAAGGCTATAACGACCATATCGCGGGCCACATCACGCTGCGCCTGGATGACGGCAGCTATCTTGCCAATCCCTGGGAGCTGACCTGGAGCGAGCTGACGGCCTCGGACATCCTGAGGCTGGATGCGCAAGGCCAGGTGATCGAGGGCGACTGGAACATCACTCCGGCCATCCGGCTGCACATGGACGTGCATGAAAAGCGCCACGATGTGCGCGTGGTCATCCACAACCATCCCGAATGGAGCTCGGTCTGGTCGGCCACGGGCAAGGTGCCGCCGGTGTATGACCAGACCTCGGCCCTGGTCGATACCGACCCCGTGGTCTATGACGAATACCGGGGTACGGTGGAGCAGCGCGAGCTGGGCAATGCCGTGGCCAACGCATTGGGCCAGAGCAAATGGGCGCTGCTGGCCAATCATGGTGCGCTGGTGGTGGGCGAGAGCATTCGACAGGCGCATCTGCGTGCCATCACGCTGGAGTGGCGCTGCCGCCTGGCCTGGCGGGTGCAGGCGCTCGGCGGCGGCACCCCCTTGAGCGATGCCGTGATCGAGGCGACCGGAGCGCGCACCGATCTCAACGGCTTTCCCTTCCTCTGGGAGGCCATGTGCCGCGAGGAAATCCGCCGAGATCCCCGCGTGCTGGACTAAGCCCGCTCTGGCTTCCCGCCCGCTGAGAGCGGGAAGCCAGGACTGCATCGATCTGCCGAAAGCTCTCTTATGTCCATTCATGAATCACCGCTCCCGCAGCGTCCCCGGCTGCTGCTGCACACGGCGCTGACGCCAGCCATGCGCGAAAGACTGCAGCTGCAGTTCGAGCTGCTTGACGCGGCTGCGCTTGATAGCTTCCGCAGCAGCTCGCTGTCCGGCCAGGTGCGCGCCATGCTGTGCAATGCGCAGTCCGTCATCGGCAGCGAGCAGTTGCTGCAGTGGCCTGCACTGGAGCTGATCGTGGTCATTGGCGTGGGCATGGACGGCATCGATCTCGACGCAGCAGAGCAGATGGGCATCAAGGTGCGCAACACGCCAGCTATCTCTGCCGAAGATATCGCCGATCACGCGCTGGCTTTGCTGCTGGCTGCCACGCGCGAGATTGTGCAGGCCCATGAGTTTGTGCGACACGGTCGCTGGCTGCGGGGACGGTATCCACCCACCTTGCGTTTTTCGGGGCAGCGCATGGGCATCGTCGGCCTGGGGCGCATCGGCCGTGCTGTGGCTAGGCGCTCGCAGGCCTTTGATATGTCGATTGCCTATACGGGGCGCGCTCCCAAGAACGATGTGCCGTACCGCTGGTGTGACAGTGTGCTGGAGCTGGCCGCAGATGTGGATTTTCTCGTGGTCTGCGCCAGCGGTGGTCCTGCAACCCGAGGGCTGATCGATGCCCGCGTGCTTCAGGCCCTGGGCCCGCAGGGCGTGCTGGTGAATGTGGGGCGTGGTTCCATCGTGGATGAACAGGCGCTTCGGCAGGCGTTGCAGGAACGCACGATTGCGGCTGCGGCGCTCGATGTGTTCGTGCATGAGCCGCAAGTGCCCGAAGCCTTGATGAATCTGCCCAATACGGTGCTGACGCCGCACATGGCAAGTTCCACACGGCAAGGCCTGCAGGCCATGCTTGCGCAGGCCGAGGCGTATCTGCTGCAGCACTTCGGACTGCCCGAAATCACAGATTGAACCGCCGCATGTTTGCACCCTTGCTGCAGAGGTTTTTGCCGGGGGCTTGACCTTTACATGATGTCAATCTCTACAGTTGCCTTCAACGTGAATGGAGAACGCGATGAATGCACTGACCAAAAGCGGAGCCTTTGAGCTGTCTGTGGAAGGAATGACCTGCGCTTCCTGCGTGGGCCGGGTGGAGCGGGCGCTCAAGAAAGTGCCCGGTGTGCAGGAGGCCGTGGTCAATCTGGCCACGGAGAAAGCCAGCCTCACCGTGGCCGATCCGGCGCAGGCTGCGGCCATCCTGCCGCAAGCCGTGGCGGCGATTGAAAAAGCAGGCTATGCGGTACCTGCGCAAAGCGTGGACTTGCAGGTGGGCGGCATGACCTGTGCGTCCTGTGTGGGCCGTGTGGAGCGTGCGCTCAAGAAAGTGCCCGGTGTCCAGAACGCCGTGGTGAATCTTGCGACCGAGCGTGCCAGCGTGCAACTGCAGGGCAGCGTGGATGTGAGCAGCTTGATTGCGGCGATCGAAAAGGCCGGCTATGGAGCGCAACCCGTGCTGCACGACGTTGCCGCCACTGGCGAGGACGCCACAGCCCAGCGCCAGGCGCAGGAGCGCGAGTCGCTCAAGCGCTCGCTGATCTTTGCGACCGTGTTCGCACTGCCTGTGTTTGTGCTGGAAATGGGCGGTCACATGGTGCCGGCCTTCCATCACTGGATTGCGGGCAGCATCGGCACGCAGAACAGCTGGTACATCCAGTTCGTGCTGACGGCCGTGGTACTGTTCGGGCCGGGTCGGCGCTTTTTCGAGAAAGGCGTGCCCGCCCTGCTGCGTGCTGCGCCCGATATGAATTCGCTGGTCGCGGTGGGCACCTCGGCGGCATTCGCTTATTCGGTAGTCGCGACCTTTGTGCCGCAATGGCTGCCCGCAGGCACGGTGAATGTGTACTTCGAAGCCGCGGCCGTCATCGTCGCGCTGATCCTGCTGGGCCGCTTTCTGGAGGCGCGTGCCAAGGGCAATACCTCGGAGGCCATTCGCCGCCTGGTGCAGTTGCAGGCCAAGACCGCGCGCGTGCGTCGCGAAGGCCTGGTGCAGGAAATCGATATCGCCCAGGTGCGTGCCGGCGATCTGATCGAAGTGCGTCCGGGCGAGCGCATTCCCGTCGATGGCGAGGTCATCGAAGGCCGCAGCTTTGTTGACGAATCCATGATCAGCGGCGAGCCCGTGCCGGTCGAGAAGGCCGAGGGCGCCGAAGTGGTGGGCGGCACCGTCAATCAGAACGGTGCGCTGGCATTCAGGGCCACCAAGGTGGGCGCCGATACGCTGCTGGCGCAGATCATCCGCATGGTGGAGCAGGCCCAGGGCAGCAAGCTGCCGATACAGGCCCTGGTGGACAAGATCACCATGTGGTTTGTGCCGGCCGTCATGGCGGCAGCCCTGCTGACTTTTGTGATCTGGCTGATCTGGGGTCCCGATCCCGCGCTGAGCTTTGCCCTGGTCAATGCCGTGGCCGTGCTCATCATCGCCTGCCCCTGCGCCATGGGGCTGGCCACGCCGACTTCCATCATGGTGGGCACCGGCCGTGCCGCACAAATGGGCGTGTTGCTGCGCAAGGGCGAGGCACTGCAGCAGCTCAAGGATGCCAGAGTGGTGGCGGTGGACAAGACCGGCACGCTGACCCGTGGCCGTCCCGAACTCACCGACCTGGTGCTGGCCGATGGTTTTGAGCGCGCTGCCGTGCTGGCGCAGGTGGCTGCCGTGGAAGACCGCAGCGAGCACCCGATTGCGCGCGCCATTGTCGATGCAGCCAAGGCTGAGGGGCTGGAGGTTCCGGCCATCAGCGACTTCGCATCGGTGACCGGTTTCGGCGTGCGTGCCGTGGTGCTGGGCGATCAGGTGGAGATCGGTGCAGACCGGTTCATGCGCGAACTCGGTCTGAGCGTTGACGGCTTTGCGGCCGAAGCCAAGCGCCTGGGCAGCGAAGGCAAGACGCCGCTGTATGCCGCCATCGGCGGCAAGGTGGCAGCCATGATTGCTGTGGCCGATCCCATCAAGCCCAGCACCAAGCCCGCGATCGATGCCTTGCACGCGCTGGGCCTGAAGGTGGCCATGATTACCGGCGACAACCGCCACACGGCCGAGGCGATCGCCAGGCAACTGGGCATTGACGAGGTGGTGGCAGAGGTCCTGCCAGGCGGCAAGGTCGAGAGCGTGAAGCGCCTCAAGGCCGAACATGGCACGCTGGCCTATGTGGGCGACGGCATCAACGACGCACCGGCCCTGGCCGAGGCCGATGTGGGCATTGCCATAGGCACGGGCACCGATATCGCCATCGAGGCGGCCGATGTGGTGTTGATGTCGGGCGACCTCTCGGGCGTGCCGAATGCGATCGCGCTGTCCAAGGCCACCATGAAGAACATTGGCGAGAACCTGTTCTGGGCCTTTGCCTACAACGTGGCGCTGATACCGGTGGCGGCAGGTCTGCTCTATCCGTTCAACGGCATGTTGCTGTCACCGGTGTTTGCGGCCGGAGCCATGGCACTGTCCAGCGTATTCGTGCTCTCCAACGCGCTGCGGCTCAAGCGCTTCAAACCGGCTCTCTGAAAAGAGGGCATGGGGTGGGCGCCGGAAGATGTTCTGACGCTTGCCTCTGACCCGGGGCTATTGCTTGGGCAGTTGCGGCACATCCACAAAATCGTCCAGGCTCAGACCTTTTTCCTGCAGCAGGGCTTCGAGCACGGGTTTGAGCCGGCCCAGGCTGGCTTCCACGGTCTCGCGCACGGTATCGACCACCACCTGGGTGCTGCGCTCGATCTCGATATTGACCAGATCGCCGACCTTCTTGTCGCCGAACACCGTCATGCGCAGGGTTTCGGGAATCAGCCAGACCTCGAACCAGCCCTCCTTGCGATTCACCTCGGCCACCGTCAGGCTGGCGCCGTTGACGGCGATATAGCCCTTGGCAAACACATAGGGGCGAAAGGCCTCGGGAATGCCGAAGCGGATCTTGTGATTGGTCTCGGTCTGCATCAGCTCCAGCAGTGGCGCCGTGAAGTCCACATGGCCCGACAGAGGGTGGCCGCCAATCTCGGCGCCATCCCTGGCGGCGCGCTCCACATTGAGCGTGTCGCCGGCCTTGTAGCTGCCCAGCGTGGTGATGTTCAGGCTTTGCAGCATCACATCAAAGCTGGCGCTGGTGGGCGAGAGGTTTTCGGTCACCGTCAGGCAGACGCCGTCGTGCGAGACACTGGCGCCAATGGCCAGATCCTGGCAGAAGCCTTCGGGAAACTCCATGATGAAGGTGCGCAGGCCGTCCTGGTCGCGCAGCGCGGCAATCTTTGCCACGGCCTGAATGATGCCGGTAAACACGGGGCAGACTCTCTTTTATCAACAGGCGGGCGCCGGGCGCTGGCCTTGGGTCAAAAAAGCTATTTTGCCTGCTTGCACCTTAACCCGACCAGCGTCTAGGCGAAGGCCGGCCGGCCTTCCCAGAAGCCGCTGATCAGCGCCTCGGGCTTTTTGAGCGCGCGCACCCAGGCGCAGTCGGGCCAGGCCTGCATCTGCACATTCATGCCGGCAAACACGCCGTAGCCCGGGCCGGCCGCGATCTCGCCATCGGCCTGCAGGGTCTCGCCGCTGCGGATGCTGCAGGTCGCGCGGATATCGCCCTGTGCCTTGATGCCCCAGCCGGCCTGAATATGGTTGCCGCACAGAATGCCGTCATTGCCGGCAATGCCATGGCCTACATCGAGCAGGCCCTGCACCTCGATGGCGCCGCCTGCTTTCAGGCCCTTGCCGCAGTGCATATCGCCTTGCACCTGCACCTCCTGGCCGATATGGGCATTGCCTTTGAGCTTTACATGGCCGCCGCCGCGCAGCTCCCAGCCGCAGCGCAGGTCTTCGGCGCGCACCTCGCCTTGCACCTCCACGCTCCAGGCCGCCTTGATGCTGCCGCCGGCCTGGAGCAATTCACCGGCAAAGATGGCGCCGCCGCATTGAATCTCTTCGCCCGCTTCCAGCTTGCCCGCGCGTATGCCGCCGCCCGCCTCCAGGCTGCGACCCACCAGCAGCTGGCCGGGGACGCGCACATCGCCGTGCACGATCAGCGTGCCGGCATAGACGAAGTGGTCGGCCTCCAGATGCTCGAGCTCCAGCACGCTGTTGGTGGAGCCGAAGTTCTCCAGCAGCCAGCGTGCATCTTCCACGCGGCCTGCGGCTACCTGGGTGTCCATGGCCGCCTGGTAGTCGCCGCCGGCCAGGTTGTTGCGCACAAACCAGCGGTAGCCCATGGCACATGGGTTTTTGCCGCGCAAGAAATTTTGAGTGAGTTCCATGTCCATGGCTGACCTCCGGATCGTCCTTTGAGCAAGATGCGGTGCGCGTGACAGTGCGGACGCCTTAGACGTGGACGTACCTCTCCCATGCACCAGGGAAATGCTGTTTGGGAAGGCCGTGCGGAGGATGTGAGCTGTGTGCTTCAAGCCATCCGCACGGCGGCGGAAAGCATGGCCGTGACACCGCTCAGGCTCACGAATGCGGTGGGAATGCCATGGCGGCGTGTGTGCAGCGCACGCAGCACGCAGGCACGCGCGGGCAGCTCTGCAGCAAGGGCAGAGCGGCGCAGGCGGGCAGCGGTGGACAGGTGCAGGCAGGCCATGGCTAAGAAGATGTCTGAGCCCCGATTATGCCGCGCGGCCCGGGCCGGTGCAGATGATCCCCTGCTTGTCCGTTGTTTCATGACGCTGTGCATGGCCGGGCGCCGCGCAAGGGCCGCCCCGCAGCGTCGGTGCCGTCCCCCTCCGGCGAAGCCAGAGAGGGGGAAGACGCGAAGCGGCACAGAGGGTGCTTTATCTCAGCGGCTTTGCGCGGCGGCCTGGCACAAGCGCTCCACGGCCTGCGCGATCTGCGGCACCTCGGGCGCGGCAAACGACATGCGCAGCGTGTGCAGGTCGGGATCGGCCGGATAGAAGGCCTTGCCAGGCACATAGATCACGCCCAGGGCCACGGCGGCGTCGAAGAGCTTTTGCGGGTCGATGTAGCGGTCCAGCTCGGCCCAGACGAACATGCCGCCCGCGGGGCGCGAGCAGCGTATGCCGCTGTCCGGTGCAGCGTTCAGGCCCTGGACCAGGGCCTGCATGCGGCGCTGGTATTCCTGGCGTGCGCGCTGTACGGTAGCCGGGTAGCGGCCGCTGGCCAGATAGCAGGCGGCGACCGACTGCGTCAGCGGCGAGGTGCACAGATCGGCCGTCTGCTTGGCCACCGTGCAGCGGCGCAGCAGCGGTGCGTCGGCCAGCATCCAGCCCACGCGCAGCGCGGGGGCCACGGTCTTGGACAGGCTGGACAGATAGATGACGGGGTTGGAGCCGGGCTCGGCCAGCCGCTCGCCCGCGGCGCGCACGGTGCCCGGCATGGCTTGGTGGATGCCGCCGGGCTCGTCGAAGCGCAGCTCGCCATAGGGATCGTCCTCGACCACCCAGAAGCCGTGCTGCCTGGCCAGTTGCACCAGAGCCTCGCGGCGCTCGGCCGCCAGCAGCGTGCCGCGCGGGTTGGAGAAGTTCGGCACGGTGTAGAGCAGCTTGGGACGCTGGCCGGCGGGCAGTGCGGCCAGCAGATCGGCCAGGGCTTCTGTCTGCAGGCCTTGCTCGTCCATGGGAACGGGCAGGATGCGCGCCTGGGCCAGACGCAGGGCCTGCAGCGTGGCGGGATAGGCCGGCACCTCGACCAGCACCGTGTCGCCGGGCTCGACGAGCACGCGCACCAGCAGGTCAAAGGCCTGCTGCGATCCGGTGGTCACGAGTATGTCGGCGGCCGTCGCATGCATGCCGCGCTCGCGCGCCTGCTGCGCCAGGGCCTCGCGCAGCTCGCTCAGGCCTTCGGTGGCGCCATACTGCAGCGCGCCGGGGCCCTGGGCCATGGACTGCTGTGCAGCCTGGGCCAGGCCCTCGGCATCGAAGAGGCTGGGCGATGGATAGCCGCCGGCCAGCGAGATCATGCCGGGGCGCGAGAGGTAGGGAAACAGCTCGCGTATCGGAGACCCCGCAGGCTCGGCAAACACCGCGGCAAAGGGAGCCAGTGCGCTGTCCCGACTCATGCCACAGCTCCCGACAGCATTGCGAGAACCTGAGCCCTGGATTGCTGCTCGGAGGCCTCGTACAGGGCGATCTCGTCATGCACGCGCGCGCCCAGCGCGTTCTCGAAGACCTGCTGCGCGGCATGGGCCTGGTATTGCTTTTGCTCCTCGCCGCCGAGGTTGGACTGGAAGATACCGGCCGCGCTCACGGGCAGAAAATCTTCATAGGTAATCGGCTCGGCCTGCACCAGACCCCGGTCGATCAGTGCTTCCAGGTCTGCACCGGCAGGGCTTTGGGCAAGCGAGGCCTGAGCCTGCTCGGTCAGGCGGTAGCGGTAGAAGGCCAGACCCTGGCGGCGCAATTGTTCGTGCGTGTCGGGAAACTGCGTGAAGACCTGTTGCAGGCGGTGTGCATAGTCGGGCGCGGCGCTGCCCGCGCTGTCTATGCCGCGCACCAGGCCCAGCAGCTCGTCGTAGAGGGCGCGGCCCTTGCGTGTCAGCGCGACACCGCGCTGCTCGATCTCGCCAAAGCGCGCGGTATGGGCGCCGGAACTGTCCGCGGCGTCCGCATCGGTAAAGCGCACGGCCTCCTTGAGTGCCTTGAAGCTGGTCTGGCGCAGCAGGATGGGGCAGGCGCGCTGCGGCGGGCCTTCGACCACGTCCTTGGCATCCATGCCGCGCGTGGGCATATCGGCCTGGGCCATGTCTATGTCCAGCGTGCGTGGCGTCAGATGGTTGATGTGCGGGCCCTTGAAGCACACCACATCGGCCACCAGGCGGTGGGCTTGCTGCAGGGCCTTGTAGGTGGCAGCATCCACAGTGGCGTCGCTGTGCCAGCGGAAGGTCTCCAGGGCCTGCTGCACAAAGGCGTCGGCGTCGCTGCTGTCCAGGCCTCCGTCACGCTCGGCCTGGGCAATGAGCTCCAGGGCGCGTGGCGTGAAGATGCTGCGGCGCTCGAGGATCTCGGCGGCCTGCGCGCGCAGCGCTGCATCGGCAATCAGCTCCAGGCGCAGCAGCGAGGTGAAGACACGAAACGGGTTGGCCAGCAGTGCCTCGTCGTGCACGGGGCGAAAGGCCGTGGAGTGCACGGGAACGCCGGCCACCGAGAGGTCGTAATAGCCCACGGGCTCCATGCCCATCACGGCGAACAGGCGGCGCAGCGTGGCCAGTTCCTCGGCCGTTCCCACGCGGATGGCGCCATGGCGCTCCACATCCAGGCGCTCGAGCTCGCCGCTGCTGTTCATGCGCTGGCGCAGCTCGGGGTCGGCCTGCAGCGCCACGGCGTTGACATCGGCCACCAGGTCGATCAGGGTGCCGTACTGCGGCACTTCCTTGCGGTACATCTCGGACATGGCACGCGAGAAGCGCGTGCGGATCTCGTCGACGCTGACAAAGCGGGCTGCGGTGGAAGAGGCGTGGGGCGTGGCGCTCATGACAAAACAGAAGGGCAGGGGTTCGTGGAATGGCCGCGCCGCTGGCGGGGCCGCAGGAATATGCAGCATGTTCTGCGCCGTCATGACTTTGGTCAAACGATAATCCGGCCTGCAGGTCATACCCGGACGGAATGAGCCTGAGCCCCCTCATCCCCAAGCACTTTCCGCCATGCAGCTATCCCGTCGCTTTCTGCCCCCCATGTCCTTGCTCTGCGCCTTCGAGGCCTCGGCGCGGCATCAGAGCTTTACCGCGGCGGCCGCCGAGCTGCATCTCACGCAAAGCGCCGTCAGCCGCCAGATCCGCGCGCTGGAGGAGCGGCTGGGCACCGAGCTGTTCGTGCGCGAGCGCCAGACCGTGCGCCTGAGTGCTGCGGGCCAGGCCTATGCGCAGGAGATACGCGCTGCCCTGGCGCGCATCTCCAATGCCACGCTGGGCTTTCGCACCAATCCGCAGGGCGGCAGCCTGAACCTGGCCATCCTGCCGACCTTCGGCACGCGCTGGCTGGCGCCGCGGCTGCCGCAGTTCTTCAGCGCCCATCCGGGCATCACCATCAATCTGACCACGCGGCTGTCGCAGTTCGATTTCCAGCTCGAAGCCGTGGATGCCGCCATTCATTTCGGTCTGCCGAACTGGCCGGGCGCGGAGCTGGAGTTCCTCATGAGCGAGACCGTGGTGCCGGCCTGCAGCCCCGATGTGGCGGCCCGCCATGGCTTTGCCCGGCCCCAGGACCTGCTGCACGCGCCGCTGCTGCATCTGGCGTCGCGCCCCGACGCCTGGCAGCGCTGGTTCGGCAGCCAGGGCTGCCAGGGCGGCGATATGCAGGGCATGCTGTTCGATCAGTTCGCCACGGCGGCGCAGGCCGCGATTGCCGGCGTGGGCGTGGCGCTGCTGCCCAAGTTTCTGATCCTGCGCGAGCTGCAGGCCGGTGATCTGGTCCAGGCTCTGCCGCAGCTGCCCGAGGTGCAAAGCGCCGAGCGCTACTACCTGGCCTGGCCGACCAGCCGCTCTGCCTATCCGCCGTTGCAGGCCTTCCAGGGCTGGCTCAAGCAGGTCGCGCAGGAGTTTGCTTCTTCTGCGCCGCTGTAATGAAAAAAGGAGCTGCTAGCGCAGCTCCTTCAATGAGTTCAGCAATGAATATGCCTGAACTTGTTGTTCAACAAGCGCAACCAGCTATCAATAAAGCATGACTTCAGGCGCAGGCTTGCGGTCGTTTCAGCTGTTATAGGCTTCCAGCGGCTTGTCATTGGGCGCTTGCAGCAGCTGCTTGAGCGTCTCGCTCATGGGCAGGTTCAGCGGCATTTCCTTGGGCGGAATGGGCTGCATAAACCATTTGTCGTAGACCTTTGCCACTTCGCCGGACTTCATCATGCGCACCAGGGCATCGTCCACGGCCTTCTTGAAGCCGGGATCGTCCTTGCGCATCAGCAGCGCGATGGGCTCCGATCCCAGCGCCTCGCCCACGATCTTGTAGCCCTTGGGATCCTTGGAGTTGGCGATCACGCCGGCCAGCAGATTGTCGTCAAGCACAAAAGCGTCAGCGCGGCCGGACTCCAGCATCAGAAAGCTCTCGAAATGGTCCTTGCCCAGCTGGGTCGGCAGCTTCACATTGTTGTCATGGCTGTACTTGCGCAGCAACTGCACGGCGGTGGTGCCTGCCGAAGCTGCCACGGTCTTGCCGTCCAGCTGCTTGAACGAGGTCACAGGCGAGTCTGCGCGCACGGCCATGCGCACCTGGCTGACATAGGTGGTGACGGCAAACGAGACCTGCTTCTGGCGGCTGAGGTTGTTGGTCGTGGGGCCGCAGCCCAGATCCACCGTGCCGTTCTGTACCAGTGGCATGGTGTTCTGCGCGGTGATGGCCATGTATTCGATCTTGGCACTGGGCGCGATCTGGGCCAGTACCTTTTCGCACAACTCCACGTGGTAGCCGGTGAAGCGGTGGTTGGCACCTATGGCATAGGCCATGGGGGCCGAGCTTTCGCGCACGCCTATGACCACCTTGCCGGTCTTTTGCAGCTTTTCCAGCGTGCTGCCGGAGGCGGTCTGGGCCTGGACGCCGGAGGCGGCCATGGCGGCTACAAGGGCGGTACATGCCAGCGTTATGTTCGCGGTCATCAGGCGCATGGGGGAAGTCTCCTCGGGAAGTGGGCGTATCGAAAACGCAATGCAATTGTTGTGCGGTCGTCCATGGTGCCGCGCATTGCCTGCAGCCCATGAATCGGCAAGACCCGTTGCCGGGGCGGCCTGTTTGTCAAGATCCTGCATCAACTATCCGGCAAATGGCAGCGGTTTCATAACGATGAAACGGAAGAAGGTCATGCTTGCGGCGTATGACCCGGCAGCGCGTGTCTAGGTGCGGCAGCCGGCGCGGCAAAGCCATAGCGGGACGGCTGACCGGGCTTTTTGGGTAATATCTGCGCCTGTTGCACAGGCCCGCGCGCATCGCTTGCGGCGCGTCCAGCCTTGTGCCGCCAGGGCCGGCCGTGTCGCTGCCGCCTGGTCCGGCTCCGTTTTCGGTTCGCGCAGCGCAGCCCGCAAGGGCGCCACAGAATGACTCTGCATGCGTGAACCTGTTTTGAGACAGACTCCATGACTGCCAATACCCCCCCCCTCATTACTGAGCCGCATCGCCATCGCGATCGGCAGTTTCTTTGCCATTCTCGGTAACGGTCGCCTGGCCGCCGACGTGACCCGTGTGCGCGCCGGTGAGGCTTTTGCCGCCGACGTCGCCCCCAGGGAAGTACGCGTGGAAGTGCCGGTCGAGAAGATCGTCGAGGTTCGCGTCGAAGTGCCGGTCGAAAAAATCGTGGAAAAGACCGTCGAGGTTCCGGTCGAGAAGCTGATCGAAAAAACCGTCGAAGTGGAAAAGCGCGTCGCCACCGATAGCGCCGCCCTGCAACTGCTGGGCCTGATGCAGCGCGAGGCCCGTTTTGTGGACTTCATCCAGGAAGACGTCGCGCCCTATACCGATGCCGAGATCGGCGCGGCTGCGCGCGTGGTGCATGAAGGCTGCCGCAAGGTGCTGCGCGAGCATTTCACGCTCTCCCCCGTTTGCAGCGAAGCCGAAGGCTCGCGCATCACTTTGCAGGCCGGTTTTGACGCTGCTGCCGTGCGACTGACGGGCAATGTGGTCGGCCAGCCTCCGTTTACCGGCACGCTGTCCCATCGCGGCTGGCTGGTGACGCAGGTCAAGCTGCCCCAGCTCACCGACATTCAGGCCGCCAAGGTCATCGCCCAAGCCGAAGTGGAGCTGTGAGCCATGAATATGTTTGCCTCCATCGCCGCATCGGGTGCGGCCAGTCAAGCTGCGGACGCTCCTGATTCCGTGGCTGCCACCGCTCAGCCGCAAAGCGCTGCTGGCCAAGTCGATGCTCCATCTGCCGGCACTCAGTTCAGTATCGGCATCGATCTGGGCACCACGCATTGCGCGCTGTCCTATGTGAACAAGAGCGCCAGCGATGGCGAGAAGGTGGTGCAGGGCGTGTTGGACATTCCCCAGCTCACGGCTCCCGGCAGTGTCGAGGCCAGGCCCCTGCTGCCGTCCTTTCTCTATCTGCCGCACGACAGCGAGCTGACCGAAGCCGAGCGCAGCTTGCCCGGTGCGCCCTGCAACTTCATCACCGGCGAATTTGCCCGCAGCCGCGGCGCGGCCACGCCCATCCGTCTGGTCAGCAGCGCCAAGAGCTGGCTCTGCCACCCTGGCGTCGATCGCCGCGCCGGCATTCTTCCGGCCGATGCCCCCGAGGAAGTCAGCCGCATTTCACCGCTGACCGCTTCAACCCGCTATCTCGAGCATTTGCGCCGCGCCTGGGAGCAGGCCCACCCCGAGGCCCCGTTTGCCCAGCAGGACATCACCGTCACCATCCCGGCATCGTTCGACCCCGCCGCGCGCGAGTTGACGGCCGAGGCCTGCAAGGCTGCGGGCTTTGCCAGGCTGACACTGCTCGAAGAACCTCAGGCCGCGCTTTACAGCTGGATCCAGGCCAGTGGCGGCCAGTGGCGCAAGCAGGTCAAGCATGGCGACATCATCCTCGTCGTGGACGTGGGTGGCGGCACCACCGACCTCTCGCTGATCGCCGTGCTGGAGCGCGATGGCAATCTGGAGCTGCAGCGCATTGCCGTGGGCGAACACATTTTGCTGGGCGGCGACAACATGGACCTGGCCCTGGCCTATGGCGTTGCACGCAAGCTGGCGGCCGAAGGCAAGCAGCTCGATGCCTGGCAAACCCGTGCGCTGGCCCATGGCTGCCGCGCAGCCAAGGAGCAATTGCTGGCTGACGCAAGCCTGCAAGCCGTGCCCGTGGTCGTACCCAGCCGGGGCAGCAAGCTCATCGGCGGCAGCATCCGTACCGAAGTGACACGCGACGAAGTGCTGGCCATGCTGGTCGAGGGCTTTTTCCCCAAGGTGGCCGTCAGCGACAAGCCCAAGACCCGTGCGCGCGGCGCGCTCACGCAACTGGGCCTGCCCTATGCGCAAGATGCCGCCGTCACGCGCCATCTGGCGGCCTTTCTGAGCCGCCAGGTTCATGCGCTGGCCGAGATCGAGGGCCTGGACGGCGATCAGATCGACGGCTCCACCTTTTTGCATCCCACGGCCATTCTGTTCAACGGCGGCGTGCTCAAGGCGCCCCAGATCGAGCAGCGCATCCTGGAGGTCATCAACGGCTGGCTGGACGACGAGGCCTGCGAGCCTGCGCGCCTGCTGGACGGTGCCAACCTTGATCTGGCCGTGGCCCGCGGTGCAGCCTATTACGGCCATATCGCCACCAGCGGCCGCGGCGTGCGCATTCGCGGTGGAACGGCCCAGTCCTATTACGTGGGTGTGGAGAGCAATATGCCCGCCATCCCTGGCATGGAGCCGCCCCTGTCCGCCCTGTGCCTGGCACCGTTCGGCATGGAGGAGGGCACGGAAGTCGCTCTGCCTGACGAGGAGTTCGGCCTGGTCGTGGGCGAGCCTGTGCGTCTGCGCTTCTTTGGCTCGTCCGTGCGCCGCACCGATCAGGTCGGCACCATGCTGGACTTCTGGCCGCCCGAAGAGCTGGTGGAGCTGCAGGAGATCGAGCTGAATCTGCCCGCCGCCGGCCGTGCGGCCGGCGAGGTGGTGCCCGTGACCCTGGCGGCGCGCGTGACCGATATCGGCACCCTGGAGCTCAATGCCGTGCCTGTGGGCGGAAGCGAGCGCTGGAAGGTGGAGTTCGATGTGCGCGCGGAGACCTCTGCGGAGGCCGCCGAGTAAGGCTGTTGAATTGCTTGACTGCGAAAGCCCGCTGGCCGATTGGTTGGCGGGCTTTTTTGTTCTCTCTTTTGTTCTCTCGTTTGCGGCTGCGCTTTTGGCCGAGACCCGCCCTCTTTCCGTGACAAAGGCATGTCACAAAAAGGTTCAGGCCCAATCACGCCAGGAGCAAGATCATGAAGCTCTTCTTTCGAGAAGCAGGGCGCGTACCATGCCCACCAGCAACATGGCACGCGCCCGCCACTCAAGCAGGTCAGAACGCGTGGCGCAGACCCACGCTCAGGCTGCTGGCATCCTGCCCGTAGCCCACGCCACCCTTGAAGTTATAGCCATAGGCCACGCCGGATCCGTTGTCTATGTGCGTGTAGGCCGCGTAGAGTTTGGTGCGTTTGCTCAGGTGGTGGTTGTAGCCAAGAATCCACTGGCGTGCGCTGCTGCCGGGCACATGGCTCCATCGGCTCGCCCAGCCGTAGCCCAGGGCAAGCTCCGAAGCGCCGGACCGGTAGACCGCAGTCACGCGGGCGGCATCGCGGCTGCCGCAACCGGCACCGCCATTGCTGCACAGTGAACCCGAGCCGTTGTCCGAGCGCTGGTAGTAGGCACCGACCTGCAGCGCATTCCAGATGTAGTGGCCGCGCAGGGCAAACTGCTTGTCGTCACCCAGCTGGGTAAAGCCCGCGCCCAGGGCCAACGGGCCGCGTTCCCAGTTTGCATAGAGGTCATAGCCGTTCTTCTGCACGGCGCCTGTCGTCTTTTCGTGTAGCGATGCCTGAGCTTCCAAGGTCAGCCCGGCCATCACAGGGCTGCGGTAGGCGATCTTGTTGGTGTTGCGCATCACGTAGTCGTAGAGCGCATCGGCGATGGAGCCGGTGTCGTGGTTGGGCTCATCCAGTGCACCATAGTCGGCAATGCCGAAATAGGTGGCGGCACCAAAACGGCCCAGGCGCAGCTTGCCCAGACTGCCCGAGAGGTTGACTTCGCTCTGGCGCTGAAAGGCCAGGGCGCCGGTGCTGCCGGTACCGGCGCCGGTATCGGATTCGAAGCCGGATTCGAGCTGGAAGCCGGCCTTGAGGCCGCCGCCCAGGTCTTCGCTGCCCACAAAGCCAAAGCGCGAGTTGTTGTTGAAGAGCCCGGTCAGGCTGCTGTTTCCGACCTTCTGATGCTCGACCGAGGTATTGAGGCGGCCATAGATCTGCACGCTGCTTTGTGCGAGCGCGACGGAAGCTCCGGCGGTGGCCAGAGCGGCGAGGAGGACACGAGACACAGTTGTTGTTTTGACTGGCATGTAGCGACTAGCCTTCGATCTTTGCTATGAAACTTGCGCGAATCTGCGCGCTTGTTACAAGGCAAATCCCGTGCCAGCCACCGTGCACTGCTTTGGACAGTTGTTGTCGCGGCAGCAGCTCATCCCGGCAGGCGGTTCGGGCATCCGGCTCTTGTTACGATCGGCGACAGATTTTTACGTGTCTCCGCCTCAGCCCATGCATTCATCTCGCCCCACCTACGCCGTCGGCATCGACCTGGGCACCAGTCACACGGTCGTGGCAAGCGTTGCGCTGGACGCTGCGACAAGCGATATCGCGCTGCTCGATATTCCGCAGCGCAGCACGGCAGGCGAGGTCGTGGCTCAGTCTCTGCTGCCTTCGGTACGTTACCAGGCGGCAAAGGGCGAGCTGGGCGAGGCCTGGCAGCAGCCCTGGCCGCCGCAGGGCGCGGATGAAGCTGCGCCTGCCGTCATCGGCCGCTGGGCGCGAGATCTGGGGGCTGCCGTGCCGGGGCGGCTGGTGGCCAGTGCCAAAAGCTGGCTCTCGCACACCGGCGTGGATCGCACGGCGCCCATACTGCCCTGGGGCGCGGGTGACGATGTAGTCAAGGTCTCCCCACTGGTCGCGTCAAGCTCCTATCTAGCCCATGTCAGAACGGCCTGGGACAGAGCCTATCCCGAGGCGCCGTTGCATCAGCAGGCCGTGGTGCTGACCGTACCTGCCTCGTTTGATGAAGGCGCACGCGCGCTGACGCTGGAGGCTGCACAGCTGGCCGGTCTGCCGCGCGTGCAATTGCTGGAGGAGCCCAAGGCCGCGTTTCACGACTGGCTGGTGCTGCAGGGCGATGAGCTGGCCGCGCAACTGGCGGACAGCCGGCTGGTGCTGGTGGTGGATGTGGGCGGGGGAACTACCGATCTGACGCTGATCCGCGTGGGTGCATCGGCTGACGGCAGCCTGCCCACGCTGACGCGTACGGCCGTCGGCGAGCACCTGATGCTGGGCGGCGACAACATGGATTTGGCGCTGGCTCACCAACTCGAATCTGCATTTGCTGGCGAAGGTCAGAAGCTCCCTGCCCAGCGCTTTGCCCAGCTGGTCCAGCGCTGCCGCATGGCCAAGGAGCAGTTGCTGGCGCAGAACGCGCCAGAGCAGATCGGCATCACCTTGCTCGGGGGCGGCAGCAAGCTGATGGCGGCGACTCAAAGCGTCACGCTGACCCGTGAGCAGGTGCTGCAGTCGGTGGTCGATGGCTTTTTGCCGGTCGTGCAGATCAGCGATATGCCCGCCAGGCGGCAGGGCGCGCTGCGCGGCTTTGGTCTGCCCTATCCGGCCGATGCGGCGATCAGTCGTCATCTGGCGCATTTTCTCGCCCAGCATGC
Source organism: Comamonas sp. wu1-DMT (assembly GCF_040187805.1). Lineage (NCBI taxonomy): Bacteria > Pseudomonadati > Pseudomonadota > Betaproteobacteria > Burkholderiales > Comamonadaceae > Comamonas > Comamonas sp. wu1-DMT. The sequence goes on along the minus strand of NZ_JBANEM010000002.1, from coordinate 278,026 downwards.
AAGTGAAGGTCTGCCCGATACCGTGTTGCTCAACGGCGGCGTGTTCCATGCCCATGTCATGGTTCAGCGTCTGACGCAATTGCTTGGCCGCTGGCGCGGCAGCCCGGTGCGCGTGCTGCACAACCCGCACCCCGACTGGGCCGTGGCGCGCGGTGCGGCAGCCTACGGGCTGGCCCGCCATCAGGCAGAGCTGTCGGTGGCACAGATTGCTGCGCCCAATCAGCCAGCAGCACGGGCCGGGCAGGCGTCGGCAGCGATCAAGCCCATGGTGCCGCGCATTGGCGGCGGTTCGGCACGCAGCTACTGGCTGCTGCTGCCGGGCAAGAGGGGTGAGGCTCCGCAAGGCCTGTGCCTGCTGCCGCGTGGCACGGAAGAGGGTGTGCGCATGGTGCTCTCTGGCCGGCGTTTTGCGCTCAAGCTGGGCCAGGCCGTGCGCTTCAATTTGCTGGCCAATAGCCAGAGCCACGCGCCCGTGCAGGCCGGCCAGATTGCACCCTTGACCGGCGATGGCTGGGTGGAGCTGCCGCCACTGGCCACCGTTCTGCCAGCGCCCGAAGGCCGCTCTGCGGCCCAGATCGAGGTGCAACTGCAAGCCTGCATGAGCGAGGTCGGCACGCTGGAAGTGCGCTGCGTGGCCGTGCAGGATGCGGGCCAGTCCTGGCTGCTGCCCTTTGCTGTACGCGGTGCTTCGGCTTCGGAGCCCAAAGCTGGCAGTGCGGGTGGGCAAAGCGCTGAAGGCCAAAAACAGTCTGACTCTTTGGCAGCCAGGCTGCCCGAAGCCGTGGCACTGTTGGACCGTATCTTCGGCACGCAGGCGCAGGAGGTGACGGCCCGGGAAGTGCGCCAGCTGCGCCAGTCGCTCGAGAGAGTCCTCGGCCCGCGCGAGGGCTGGGAGTTGGACCTGCTGCGTGCCTTGTTCGATGCACTGCTGGCCCGTTCCAGGCGCCGCCGCCGCACGGCCGACCATGAGCGCGTCTGGTTCAACCTTGCAGGCTGGTGTCTGCGCCCAGGCGTGGGGGCGCAGCTCGATGGCTGGCGCATAGACCAGGTTTGGGCCCTGTATGGCCAGGGCCTGGGTCATGCCAAAGAGGCTGCCAACTGGACGGAGTGGTGGGTGTTCTGGCGCCGCGTGGCTGCGGGTCTGAACGAGGCCCGGCAGATGGAGCTGCTCGAAGACGTGGCCGGTCAGATGCAAAAAGCCGTGCAGCAGAATACGCGCGGCAAATCCAGCCATGGCAGCTATGACGACATGCTGCGCCTGTTCGCGGCCATGGAGGCAGTGCCCTGGCAGTACCGCCAGGAAATGGGGCAGTGGATGCTGCAGCGTCTCAGGCGCGAGGATGAAACCGTGCAGACCTGGTGGGCCATAGGCCGCCTGGCGGCACGCCAATCGCTGGCCGCCAACGCCCATCTGGTGATGCCGCCCGACGCGGCGCTGGAGTTCCTGAACGCCACGCTGGCTCAGGACTGGCGCAAGAACGAAACCGCTATGTTTGCCGCCGTGCAGATGGCCCGCATGACGGGTGACCGCGCGCGCGATCTGCCCGATGCCGTCAGGGCGCAGGTGCTGGAGAAGATGCGAAGCAGCGGCGCTCCCGAGCGCTGGATGGCCATGGTCGAGCAGGTGGTGCAGATGGAGGCAGAGGATCACAGGCGCAGTCTGGGCGATAGTCTGCCGCCGGGGCTGGTGCTGCTGTGAAGAGGCCGTGCCGCTGCGGCCAGGCTTTTGGTCACGGCATTTGCAGGAGGCTGCCACTGCCAAACGCGATGGCCGAACAGTGAGCGCTGTCCAGGCCGTCCGGCGAGCGATACAAGAATGGCCTGTTGCATGGGACGACAGGCCGGCATGGAGGGCTGGCAGCATCCATGTCCACCACCACAGAAAGTGATTGCCATGAAGTTTGAAGAAGCTGCGCGCACCGAGATGGCGCGAAACGCTGTTTTTATATCCGGAACCCGACGCCGCCCGCTGCTGCTGGCTGCGGTGGCTGCCGTGGTGGCGGCTCCTCTGACGCAAGCACTGGCGCAGGGCAGCAACTGGCCTGCCAAGCCGATTACCTTTGTCGTGCCACAGGCACCTGGCGGTGCCAACGATGTGATTGCGCGTGCCGTGGCGCAGGGGCTGGAGAATTCGCTGGGCCAGCCCGTCATCGTGGAAAACCGCGCCGGTGCCAACGGCAATCTGGGTACGGGCCAGGTGGCGCGCAGCGCGGCCGACGGCTACACCTTTCTGGTGACGGCGCAAAGCGCCTACACCATCAATCCGGCGCTTTATTCCAGGGTGCCGTTCGATCCCATCAAGGATTTCACTCCCGTGATGCAGCTGGCCGTCGCGCCTTATCTGCTGGTGGTAAATCCGAACTTCCCGGCCAAGAATCTGGACGAACTGGTGGCCTATGCCAAGGCGCATCCGGGCAAGGTGGAATACGCTTCTGCCGGCAATGGCACGCTCAACCATCTGTTGGGCGAGATGCTGAAAAAGCAGAAGAACGTGAGCCTGCTGCATGTGCCTTACAAGGGGGCGTCGGCTGCCGCCACCGATGTGGTGGCCGGCCAGTTGCCGGTGACCTTTGGCAGCTTTCCCGGTGTGATGCCTTTTGTCAGCAGCGGCAAGCTGCGCGTGCTGGGCGTGGCGTCCGACAGGCCGACATCGCTGGCGCCCGAGATCCCCGTGCTGGGCAAGGGGCTGGCCGTGACCAGCTGGTATGGCTTGTTTGCACCGGCCGGTACGCCGCAGCCGGTGGTGGACACGCTTTATCAGACCGTGAAGACCGTGCTGGCCAGGCCCGAGATGGCCGAGCGCCTCAAGACTCTGGGCGCCGAGCGCGTGGAGTCCACGCCGCAAAGCTTCAAGGCCATGCTGCCGGCCGAGCTGGCGTACTGGAAGCAGGTGGTCAAGGACTCCGGCGCGCATATCGACTAAAGGGGACGACAGCTTGTTGATACATCTGGCCGCTGCCGGGCCCTTTCGTCGCTCACGGATGGGGTTGACCCTGCTCATTGTGGCGGTCATCGCCATCGGGCTGGCATCGCGCCGGGGCTACATGCCCTTTCCCGCCGTGCTGGGCAACTATCCGGGCGATGCGCTCTGGGCCTGGGTGGTGCTGCTGTGCGTGGCCTGGCTGCGGCCGGCCATCACGCGCGGCAAGCTCATGGCCTGGACCCTGGTCATCGCCTTTGCCGTCGAGTTGCTGCAGCTCTATCAGGCCCCCTGGATGCAGGCCCTGCGCGCCAACAAGCTGGCCTACCTGGTGCTGGGCAATGGCTTCGATCCCCTGGATCTGCTGGCCTATGTCGTGGGAATCGGTGCGGGTGCCATGGTGGACCGGCTCTGGGAGAGGCGGCAGCGTCGCCTTGCCTGAGATGGCATGAAATGTGCTGGTCGTCCATGGCATCAACATGACGACAAGCACTACCCCATGAAAACGCCTCTGCACTATCTGGTGGCTGCAAGGCAAAGCGAGATTGCCGAGCTGGAGCAGATCAGCCGCGCCAGCAGCCTGGTGGCGAGCATGTCCGAGCTCGTCCATGCGCTGCAAAAAGAGCGCGGTCTATCGAATATCTTTCTGGTCAGCGGCGGCGCACAGGCGCAGCAGAGCCTGCTCGACCACGGCCTTCATGTGGACCAGGTCATGGAGCGAGTCTGCCTCGCGCTTGAAGAGCTGGGCGCGCGGGCGCCAGGTGCGCATGGCGCTCGCCTGTTCAATGCGATCGCCAATGCGCTGCAAGGCTTTGAAGCCCTGCCGTTGCTGCGCCGCCGGCGCGATGCGCTGCAGCTGAGTGCCGAGGACTGCACGCAGGCGCTGATCCGCATGATTGCGGCCTGCCTGACCGTGGTGTTCGAGGCGGCGGACAGCGCTTGCGATCCCGATATCGCGAAATCGCTGGTGGCGCTGTTTCATTTTATGCAGGGCAAGGAACTGGCGGGCCAGGAGCGTGCCACGGGGGTCGCGGCGTTTACCACAGGGGTAGGCAGGACGGAGCGTCAGCGCCATTGGCTGCATCTGATCGAATCGCAGGAGCGCTGCTTTCAGGTGTTTGCAGACTTCGCCACTCCCTCGGGGATGGAGCGCTGGCAGCAGCAATGCGGGGCCTGTCCCGATATGACGGTGATCGAGCGGCTGCGGCGCCTGGGCTGCACGGCTGGGGACGGCATGGCGCTGGACTGCAGCCTGAGCTCGCCATGGTTCGAAGCCTGTTCCAGCCGGCTCGATGCCATGCACCAGATTGAGGCATTCCTGGCCGAAGAGCTGCAGGCCCAATGTCTGCGCAAGCTGGAGCAGGCCCGTACAGCGCTCTGCCAGCAACTGGCGCTGCTGGAGATGCAGCCGCAGCCCGGGACTCGCGCCGAAGCGGCTGCGGCCTTTCTGGGGGGCGCGCAGTCAACTGCCTCCTTGCCTGCGGAGGGCGCATACGGGTTGCAGCTCGAGAAAAGCATTGTCTTGCTGGTGCAGGAGCAATCCATGCGCCTGCAGGACATGCAGACCGAAATCGACAAGGCACGTGCCACGCTCAAGGAGCGCAAGACCATAGAGCGGGCCAAGGGCGTGCTGATGAACTACCGCCAGCTCAGCGAGGGCGAGGCCTACAAGTTGATCCGGCAGACGGCCATGAACCAGAACCGGCGCATGCTGGATGTGGCCGAGGCGATTCTGGCCACGGTGGACCTGTTGCCGGGCAGCACCAATTCATAGCGCTTGGCAGCTCGGTGTTTGTTGCGCTGCACCAAATATGGGCCAAAACCGGAGGCGCAAAGCATGCTCCGCCTCTGATCAAGGTCTGGCATGGTTTGTGCATGACTGTTGATGTCAAGCAGACCAAAGGCGGTCGCGCTTAAAGCGTTATTACGAGTGACCTGGGACAACGGCGTCCTTTTCTCCTCACACCCGAGGAGGGAAGGGCGCCTTTTTGTTTTCCGGATCGCCTTCACCACGATTCTTGATGGAGTTTTCTCATGAGCCAGCGCCTTCCTTCGACTACTGCTCCTGCGCCCGAGCCCGTATCTGCCGGTGGCCGGCGTGAGTTTCTGCGCGTGGCCGGCGCTGCCGCCCTCTATGGCATGCTGGGCCACCATGGCGCCTGGGCCGCAGGCTCCGACGCGCCGGAGAAGAAAGAGGTCAAGATCGGCTTCATACCGCTGACCGATTGCGCCAGCGTGGTCATGGCCTCTGTGCTGGGCTTCGATCAGAAATACGGCGTGAAGATCGTCCCCAGCAAGGAGGCAAGCTGGGCCGGCGTGCGCGACAAGCTGGTCAACGGCGAGCTGGACTTTGCCCATGTGCTCTACGGCCTGGTCTACGGTCTGCACCTGGGCGTAGGCGGCCCCAGGAAGGACATGGCTGTGCTCATGAGCCTGAACAACAACGGCCAGGCGATAACGCTGTCCAAGGCTCTTGCCGACAAGGGCGCGGTCGACGGAGCCAGCCTGGCCAAGGTCATGGCCAGGGAAAAACGCGAATACACCTTCGCCGGCACTTTCCCCACAGGCACCCATGCCATGTGGATGCATTACTGGCTGGCGGCTGCGGGCATCAACCCGTTATCCGAGGCCAAGCTGATCACCGTGCCGCCGCCCCAGATGGTGGCCAATATGCGCGTGGGCAATATGGATGGCTTCTGCGTGGGCGAGCCCTGGAACCATCGCGCCATCATGGACGGCATCGGCATTACGGCCAATACCACGCAGGACATCTGGAAGGATCACCCCGAGAAAGTGCTGGGCACCACGGGCGAGTTCGCGCAGAAGAATCCAAACACCTGCCGCGCCGTGATGATGGCGATTCTCGAGGCCAGCCGCTGGATCGATGCCAGCCTGCAGAACAAGACGAAGATGGCCGAGACCGTGGCCCAGAAGTCGTACATCAATACCAGTGTGGACGCCATCAATCAGCGCATTCTGGGCCGCTACCAGAACGGACTGGGCAAGACCTGGGACGACCCCAACCACATGAGGTTCTTCAACGATGGTGCCGTGAACTTCCCCTATCTGTCGGACGGCATGTGGTTTCTTACCCAGCACAAGCGCTGGGGTCTGCTCAAGGCCCATCCCGACTATCTGGCCGTGGCCAAGCAGATCAATCGCATCGACCTCTACCAGCAGGCGGCAAGCCAGCTCAAGGTCAGCGTGCCCAAGGATGTACTGCGCACCAGCAAGCTGATCGACGGCGTGGTGTGGGACGGCAAGAACCCTGCCCAGTACGCCGACAGCTTCAAGATCAAGGCCTGAGGCCGCCACCTTAACGGAGAACCATCATGGTCAGTGCCGTACTTCACTCACCGCTTGAACTCGACCCCCCGCACGATCCGCAACTGGCAGCCCAGGCGGCCAACGATGCGCTGCTCGAAACTTCAAAAGAGATAGCTGCTGGCTCAGAACTTGTAAAGGCTGAAGTGCAAAAAGATATCAAACCCAAAGCGATAGTCACGGCTCCGGTTGCGGTGGTACCCAGCCGCCTACGCCAATGGGCTGAACAGCTATTTGGTCAGGCCCTGCCTCCGGTGCTGGGGCTGGCACTGCTGGTCGGCCTGTGGTCGCTGGTCTCGAGCAGCACCGGCAAGAGCATTCCGACCCCGGCCGAGACCTGGGAACAGGCCCTGCAGGTGTTCAGCGATCCCTTCTACCGCAACGGACCCAATGACCAGGGCGTGGGCTGGAATGTGCTGTCCTCGCTGCAGCGCGTGGCCCTGGGTTTCGGTCTGGCGGCACTGGTCGGCATCCCTTTGGGCTTCGCGATCGGACGCTTCAGCTTTCTGTCGCGCATGTTCAACCCCTTGATCAGCCTGCTGCGTCCGGTTTCGCCGCTGGCCTGGCTGCCGATCGGCCTGCTGGTGTTCAAGGGCGCCAATCCGGCAGCCATCTGGACCATCTTCATCTGCTCGATCTGGCCCATGGTCATCAACACCGCCGTGGGCGTGCAGCGCGTGCCCCAGGACTATATGAATGTGGCGCGCGTGCTCAATCTGTCGGAGTGGAAGATCGCCACCACCATTCTGTTTCCTGCGGTGCTGCCCTATATGCTGACCGGCGTGCGCCTGGCCGTGGGCACGGCCTGGCTGGTGATCGTGGCCGCCGAGATGCTGACGGGCGGCGTGGGCATAGGCTTCTGGGTCTGGGACGAATGGAACAACCTCAACGTCAAGAACATCATCATCGCCATCTTCGTGATCGGCATCGTGGGCCTGGTGCTGGAGTGGGCCCTGGTCAAGCTGGCTTCGGCCTTTACGTTTGAAGAGGTCAAGACTTAACCCACCCCTGAGCCGCGCCCTCGGGCGCGTCACCCCCTCAAGGGGGCACCACCGGTGGCCCGGCAAAGCCGGCGCCACGGTGGTCTCGGAACAAAGCAAGGAGTACCTCATGCATACATCTCTCAGCACCAAGTACATCGAGATCCACGGGGTGGAGCAGACCTTCAAGACCGCCAAGGGCCTGTTTCCCGCACTGCGCGACATCAATCTGAACATTGCCAAGGGCGAGTTCGTCAGTCTCATCGGGCATTCGGGCTGCGGCAAGTCGACGCTGCTCAATCTGATTGCCGGCCTGACCATTCCCTCGGGCGGTGCATTGCTGTGCGCCAACAAGGAAATCAAGGGCCCCGGCCCCGAGCGTGCGGTGGTCTTCCAGAATCATTCGCTGCTGCCCTGGCTGAGCTGCTGGGGCAATGTGCACCTGGCCGTGGAGCGTGTCTTCGGCAAGCGCGAAAGCAAGGCACAGCTGGCGCAGCGCACCGATGCGGCGCTGGCCATGGTGGGCCTCAGCCATGCGGCGCAAAAGCGCCCTGGCGAAATCTCGGGCGGCATGAAGCAGCGCGTGGGCATTGCCCGCGCCCTGTCCATGGAGCCCCAGGTGCTGCTCATGGACGAGCCCTTCGGCGCTCTCGACGCCCTGACGCGTGCCAAGCTGCAGGACGAGCTGCTGGAGATCGTGGAACGCACCCAGAGCACCGTGGTCATGGTCACGCACGATGTGGATGAGGCCGTACTGCTGTCCGACAAGATCGTGATGATGACCAACGGTCCCGCTGCCACGATTGGCGAGGTGCTGCATGTAGAGCTGCCACGCCCGCGCAGCCGGGTGGAGTTGGCCGAGGATGCGCATTACCAAAGCTATCGCAAGGCCGTGATCGACTTTCTCTACACGCGTCAGGGCCATGTGGAGAAGGCGGCCTGAGCCTTTTTGATTTCAAGCTGCATGGCGCCTTGGGGCGCCATGTTTGTTTTGCACAGCAATAAAGCGGCCATGCACAAAAGCAGTGCATGCCGCAGGATGAAATAGTCTCTGCAGGCTGAGAAAAGCTGGCACAGCAATTGCGTGTTGTTCAGCGTGGCCAAGGTGGGTCACCGGGGGATGGTGCAAGGCTGGACCAGAACCCACAGACAAAGACGTCTACGCGTTCATGCAAGTCATGAAGCGCGCAGACGTCTTTTTTTTGGCTTTGCAAATGCCCACGGGGACTCAGATGAAAAAATCCAAACTGGTCATGATTGGTAACGGAATGGCAGGCGTGCGCGCGCTGGAAGAGCTGCTGGCCATTGCCCCCGATCTGTACGACATCACGGTCTTCGGCGCCGAGCCGCATCCCAACTACAACCGCATTCTGCTGTCGCCCGTGCTCGCCGGCGAGCAGACGCTCGGCGATATCGTGCTCAACGACTGGTCCTGGTACCAGGACCACCATATCTTGCTGCACGCCGGCTATACCGTGACGGCCGTTGACCGGGCACGGCGCACGGTACATGCAGTCAATGCCCAGGGCGAGACCGCCAGCGCCGAGTACGACCGCCTGATCATGGCGACGGGCTCCAGGCCCTTCATCCTGCCCATCCCCGGCAAGGACCTGGAGGGCGTGCTGGCCTACCGCGACATCGCCGATACCGAGGCCATGATCGAGGCGGCCAAGACGCTCAAGCATGCGGTGGTGATCGGCGGTGGCCTGCTGGGACTGGAAGCGGCCAACGGCCTCATGAAGCGCGGCATGCAGGTCACCGTGGTGCATGTCGGCGACTGGCTGATGGAGCGCCAGCTCGACGATCAGGCGGGCCGCATGCTGCAGAAATCGCTGGCTGAGCGCGGCATGCAGTTCCGCATGCAGGCACAGACACAGGAGCTGCTGGGCGACGAAGACGGTGGGCGCAGTGGCCGCGTGCGTGCCGTGCGTTTCAAGGACGGCAGCGAGATCCCGGCCGAACTGGTGGTGATGGCCGTGGGCATTCGCCCCAGCACCGAACTGGCCGAGTCCATGCACCTGCATGTGAGTCGCGGCATCGTGGTCAGCGATACGCTGCAGACCGTGACCGATCCGCGCATCTATGCGGTGGGCGAATGCGCGGCACACCGAGGCATTGCCTACGGACTGGTGGCGCCCTTGTTCGAGCAGGGCAAGGTACTGGCCAACCATCTGGCGGAGTTCGGCATCGGTCGCTATCTGGGTTCGCTGACCTCGACCAAGCTCAAGGTCACGGGCATCGATCTGTTCTCTGCAGGCGATTTCCAGGGCGGCGGCGATACCGAGGAAATCCTCATGAGCGACCCCTATGCGGGGGTCTACAAAAAGCTGGTCATCAAGGATGACAAGCTGGTCGGTGCCTGCCTGTACGGCGACACGGTGGACGGCAGCTGGTACTTCAAGCTGCTGCGCGAAGGGCGCAGCGTGGCCGATATCCGCGACAAGCTGATGTTCGGCGAATCCAATCTCGGCGACACCGGCCACCAGGGGCAGAGCAAGGCCGCGGCCATGGCCGACGGCGACGAGGTCTGCGGCTGCAACGGCGTGACCAAGGGAGCGATCTGCAAGGCCATCAAGGACAAGGGCCTGTTCACGCTCGACGATGTGCGCAAGCACACCAAGGCCAGTGCCAGCTGCGGCTCCTGCACGGGCCTGGTGGAGCAGATCATCATGTTCACGGCCGGTGGCGACTACTCGGCGGCCCCCAAGACCAAGGCCATGTGCGGCTGCACCGACCACGGGCACCAGGCTGTGCGCGACGCGATCCGCGAGCACAAGCTGCTCAGCACCGATGCGGTGTTCCGCTTCATGGAGTGGCGCACGCCCAATGGCTGTGCCTCCTGCCGTCCGGCCGTCAACTACTATCTTGTAAGCACCTGGCCCAAGGAGGCCAGGGACGACCCGCAAAGCCGCTTCATCAACGAACGCAGCCACGCGAATATCCAGAAGGACGGAACCTACAGCGTGATTCCGCGCATGTGGGGCGGCGAGACCACGGCCTCCGAGTTGCGCCGCATTGCCGATGTGGTGGACAAGTACCAGATCCCCACCGTGAAGGTCACGGGCGGTCAGCGCATCGATCTGCTGGGCGTGAAGAAGGAGGATCTGCAGGCCGTCTGGAACGATATAGGCATGCCCTGCGGCCATGCCTATGCCAAGGCATTGCGCACGGTCAAGACCTGTGTGGGCAGCGAATGGTGCCGCATGGGCACGCAGGACAGCACCCAGATGGGCAAGGACCTGGAGCGCGCCATGTGGCGCATGTACGCACCGCACAAGGTGAAGTTCGCCGTCAGCGGCTGCCCGCGCAACTGCGCGGAGTCCGGCATCAAGGATGTGGGAATCATCGGTGTGGATTCGGGCTGGGAGATGTATGTGGGCGGCAACGGCGGCATCAAGACCGAGGTCGCGCATTTCTTCACCAAGCTCAAGACCGCCGAAGAGGTGATGGAGTACACGGGCGCCTTCATGCAGCTGTATCGCCTGGAAGGCTGGTATCTGGAGCGCACGGTGCACTACATCAATCGCGTGGGTCTGGACTATGTCAAGCGCCGCATTCTCGACGATGCCGAGGGCCGCAAGGCGCTGTGGGAGCAGCTGCAGTTTGCACTGGACGGCGAGCCCGACCCCTGGTTCGAAGCCGACAAGGCATCCGTGGATACGCGGCAGTTCCAGCCATTGATGGCTGCGCAAACCGAAAGCGCCAGCGTCTGATCACAAGCACCGAGGAGCCAGAAATGAGCGAATGGATTTCTATCTGCACGATCGATGACATCCCCGTGCTGGGAGCACGCCGCGTGGCGCGTGCACAAGGGCTGGATGTGGCCGTGTTTCGCAATGCCGACGATGAGGTGTTTGCGCTGCTGGACCGCTGCCCGCACAAGGGCGGCCCGCTGTCGCAAGGCATTGTGTTCGGCCGCAGCGTGGCCTGCCCGCTGCACAACTGGACGATTGCGCTCAGCACCGGCGAGGCGGCGGCGCCCGATGAGGGCTGCACGCCCTATTTCAGCGTGCGTGTGCAGGACGGCGAGGTGCAGCTGCGCGCCGACGAGCTGGCCAGCCGAGCCCTGGAGCAGACCCGCCCGCATGCCGGTCCTGCGCATTGCGCGGGCAAATCCGGCTGCGCCACGGCCTAGTGTCTCTGTTGATATGAAATAAATAGCTGCATGCGCTTGTTCAGAAAGCGTTACAGCATGATTTCACTGAAAGTCTGCCATGTGTGAGACCCAATCCAGCTGCCCTTGTTGCCGTGTGGGCTGCGAACTCGACTTCGGCGGTCCGCGTAGGAGTGAATCTGAACGCCGCCGCCTCTCTCTGGTGACGCCATGAAAGAAACCAAGTCCACCTGTCCCTATTGCGGTGTCGGCTGCGGCGTGGTCATCGAGTCCGATGGCCTGCAGATTACCGGCGTGCGCGGCGATCCCGAGCATCCTGCCAACTTGGGCCGTCTGTGCACCAAGGGCAGCACCCTGCATCTGACGGCCGCGCCCGCCTATGCCCAGCAGGCACGTTTGCTGCAGCCCATGCGCCGGCTGGAGCGTACAGCCGTACCGCAGGCGGTCAGCTGGGATCTGGCACTGGACGAACTGGCCGGGCGCATCGCCCAGATTCATGCAGCCCATGGTCCCGACGCGCTGGGTTTCTACCTCAGTGGCCAGCTGCTGACCGAGGACTACTACGTCTTCAACAAGCTGGTCAAAGGCCTGCTGGGCACCAATAATCTCGACACCAATTCGCGCCTGTGCATGAGTAGCGCCGTGGCCGGCTACAAGGCCACGCTGGGCGCCGATGCACCACCGGCCTGCTATGAGGACATAGACCTGGCCGGCTGCATGTTCATCACGGGCAGCAATATGGCCTGGGCGCATCCCATTCTGTGCCGGCGTGTGGAGGAGGCCAGGGCGCGCAATCCGCAACTCAGGATCATCGTGGCCGATCCGCGCCGTACCGAGACCGCCGAACTGGCCGATCTTTATCTGCCGTTGCAGCCGGGCAGCGATGTGATGCTGTTTCACGGTCTGCTGCACATCATGCTTTGGGAGGGCTGGACGGACAGCACCTTCATCGCGCAGCACACCAGCGGCTTTGCAGCGCTCAAGGAACTGGTGCGCGAAGCCACGCCCGAGAAGGTCGCTGCCATCTGCGGCCTGCCCGTGGCGGACCTGTACCGGGCGGCGCGCTGGATGGCGCTGGGCGGTGCCGAGGAGTCGGCGGAAGCGCGTCGTCCCACGCTCAGCCTGTACTGCCAGGGTCTGAACCAAAGCCGCAGCGGCACGGCGAACAACGCCGCGCTGATCAATCTGCATCTGGCAACGGGCCAGATCGGCAGGCCTGGCGCCGGGCCCCTGTCGCTGACGGGCCAGCCCAATGCCATGGGCGGGCGCGAGGTGGGCGGGCTGTCCAATCTGCTGAGCGCGCATCGTGATCTTTCCAACGCAGGGCACAGGGCCGAAGTGGCGCGGCTATGGGGTGTGGAGTCGATTCCGCAGCGGCCAGGCAAGTCTGCGCTGGAGATGTTCGAGGCCGCTGCCGACGGGCAGATCAAGGCCTTGTGGATTGCCTGCACCAATCCCGCGCAGAGCATGCCCGAACAGGCCATGGTGCGCAGGGCGCTGGAGCGTGCCGAGCTGGTGGTGGTGCAGGAGGCTTTTGCCGCAACCGAGACCACGGCCTATGCCGACTGGTTGCTGCCTGCCTCCACCTGGGGCGAGAAGCTGGGCACGGTCACGAACAGCGAGCGGCGCATCTCGCGGGTGCGCGCTGCCGTGGTCGCGCCGGGGGCGGCACGCCATGACTGGCAGATAGGCGTGCAGCTGGCGCGGCGCCTGGAGCAGCATCTGCGGCCCTCGCTGCCAAGCTTGTTTCCCTATGACACTGTGAATGCGGACGTGGGTGCCGAAGCCATCTGGAACGAGCACCGCGAGTCCACACGCGGGCGCGATCTGGATATCACGGGTCTGAGCTGGGCGGTGCTGGAAGTCAAGGGACCCCAGCAATGGCCCATGCCCCAAGGCGCCAGCCAGGGCCGTCAGCGTCTGTATGGCGACGCAGTCTTTGCAACCGATGACGGGCGCGCACGCTTTGATGCCCAGCCCTGGCAGGCGCCGGCCGTGCCGCGCGATGCAAGGCATCCGTTCAGTCTCAACACCGGTCGCCTGCGCGATCAATGGCATGGCATGACGCGCACCGGCCAGCTGGGGCGCCTGTTTGCCCATGTCAGCGAACCGCAGCTGCAGGTCGGCCCTCAGGACATGCAGCGCCTGCAGCTGCAGGATGGCGATCTGGTCCATGTCTCCAACCGCTATGGCGCCATCGTGCTGCCTGTGCAGGTAGATCCGGGGCTGCAGCCCGCGCAGCTCTATCTGCCCATGCACTGGGGCAGCATGTATCTGAGCGGCATGGGCTCCAAGGGGCAGCGGCTTGCGGGCGTCAATGCCCTGACCACGCCCGAGCGCTGCCCGCGCTCGAAGCAGCCCGAGCTCAAGCATGTGGCCGTCAAGCTGCTCAAGGCCGAGCTGCCCTGGACTTGTCTGGGCATGGCATGGCTGGATGAACAGCAGGTGCAGTCGGTTCGCCAGGCTTTGACCGAATTGATGGCCGAGTTCGACTTCGCCAGCTGCGTGTTGTTCGGGCGCGCCGTGCCGCTGGAAAAAGCGGATCAGGGCCGCACCGGCGTGCAGTTTCGCGCAGCGGCCTATGCCCAGCCCGGCGCCGAGGTGCTGGCGCGGCTGCATGGTCTGCTGCAGCTCGATGGCCCGCAGGCCATGCGCTATGCCGATGCGCGTCGCCAATGCAGCCGCGCCATGGCGATAGGCCGGCAGACGGAGGAGCCAAGGCTTGATGCCTTTTTGCTCTGCGGCGACGCCAGCGCCGGCCGCTGGCTGGGGCCGGTACTGCGCGACGAGCAATCGGTGCAAAGCTATGGGCGCCTATTGCTGTCCTCGGGGGGCAGGCCGCCCGCCGCCATGCCGGCCCGGTCGCCGCAGATCTGTGCCTGCATGAATGTGGATGAGGCCAGCATCAACTCGGCGCTGACCACCTGCGAGGGCTCCGCCGACGAGCGGCTCGCGCAGCTCAAGACTTCTCTGGGTTGCGGCACGCGCTGCGGCTCCTGCATTCCCAGGATCAAACAACTGGTACATGCGACGCCTGCGCCGCAGTCGGCAGCCTTGCCGGTTGCCGCCTAGATTCCGATGTCCGGCAATGCATATGAAAGGCCAGCCATGACAAACAGCCATGCCACTTCCCTGCCGCCCGTGGGCCGCTGCTACCTGGTCGGTGCCGGCCCCGGTGATCCGGAGCTGCTCACGCTCAAGGCACTGAGACTGATTCAGTCCGCCACGCTGCTGCTGGCAGACGATCTGGTGTCTGCCGACATCGTGAAGCTTGCCAGCGCTAGCGCCCGCATCGTTCATGTGGGCAAGCGTGGCGGGCGCGAGAGCACCTCGCAGGAATTCATCGAAAAGCTCATGATCATGGCGGTCCGCCAGGGTGAGCTGGTGGTGCGCCTCAAGGGCGGCGACCCCTTCATCTTTGGCCGTGGCGGCGAGGAGATCGAGCATTTGCGCATGGCGGGCATAGCCGTCGAAGTGGTCAACGGCATCACTGCCGGGCTGGCCGCGGCCACCAGCCTCGGCGTGCCGCTGACCCATCGCGACCATGCCCATGGTGTGGTGTTCATCACCGGTCATGCCAAGCCAGGCAGTGCCGGTCACGACTGGCAGTTGCTGGCCGGCACGGCCCGCATGCTGGGGCTGACGCTGGTGATCTACATGGGCGTTGCCACTGCCGCCCTCATCCAGCAGCAGCTGCTGGCCGGCGGACTGCCGGCATCTACTCCGGTGGCCCTGGTCCAGAGCGCCAGCCTGCCCGCACAGCAGCAAATACTGACCGATCTGGGGCAGATGACGCAGGCGCTGGCATGCAGCGGACTGGGCAGTCCCTGCGTGTTCGTGGTGGGCGAGGTGGTCAGGCAGGCCGCATCGTCCGCCGAGGGCTTGGGCGGGCTGCTGGAGCAGGCGCAGCTGCGCCGGGCCGTGGGCGCATGAGGCCGATTGCTGACAGCTGTCTCCCTTTTGTCTGAGTGCCGAGCCCGCATGACTAGAATTTGTCCGGTAACCCCTGAAAATTTGTCACACCCGGCCTCGTCAGTCTGCAGGGGGATAGCGGCGGCCGACACCTATGAGTCATGCGATGAGCACTGCATATCCCGATACCCAGCTTTTGATCGACGGACAGTGGCAGGACGCTGCCAGCGGCAAGAAAATTGATGTGCGCAACCCTGCAAGCGGCGAGGTGATTGGCCGTGTGGCCCATGCCGATATTGCCGACCTGGACCGCGCCCTGGCGGCGGCAGACAAGGGCTTTCAGGTCTGGCGCAAGGTGTCTGCCCATGAGCGCGGCGCCATCATGCGCCGTGCCGCAGCCCTGCTCAAGGAGCGTGCCGACGAGATCGCCGCGCTGCTGACGCAGGAGCAGGGCAAGCCGCTGGCCGAGGCCAAGGTGGAAATCATTGCCGGCGCCGGCATCATCGAATGGTTTGCCGACGAGGCCCTGCGTGTCTATGGCCGCATCGTGCCTTCGCGTCGCCCCGAGCAGCAGCAGCTGGTGATCAAGGACCCCGTGGGCCCGGTCGCCGCCTTCACGCCCTGGAACTTCCCCGTCAACCAGATCGTGCGCAAGATCGGCGCGGCCCTGGCTTCGGGCTGCTCCTTCCTGGTCAAAGCGCCCGAGGAAACCCCGGCCTCGCCCGCAGCCCTGCTCAAGTGCTTTGTCGATGCCGGCATTCCTGCCGGTGTTGTGGGCCTGGTCTATGGCAACCCCGCACAGATTTCCGAATATCTGATTGCTCACCCCGTAATCCGCAAGGTGACCTTCACGGGCTCCACGGCCGTGGGCAAGCAGCTGGCGGCGCTGGCCGG
This sequence comes from Comamonas sp. wu1-DMT, assembly GCF_040187805.1. Lineage (NCBI taxonomy): Bacteria > Pseudomonadati > Pseudomonadota > Betaproteobacteria > Burkholderiales > Comamonadaceae > Comamonas > Comamonas sp. wu1-DMT. Next base: position 261,882 of record NZ_JBANEM010000002.1, on the reverse strand, counting down.
CCAGCACATGAAGCGCTCCACCATGGAGCTCGGCGGCCATGCCCCCGTGATCGTGGCCGAGGATGCCGATGTGCAACTGGCCGTCAAGGCCGCGGGTGCGGCCAAGTTCCGCAACGCGGGCCAGGTCTGCATCTCGCCCACGCGCTTTCTGGTGCACAACAGCGTGCGCGAGGAGTTCACGCGTGCCATGGTGGCCCATGCCGAGGCATTGAAGGTCGGCAACGGCCTGGAGCAGGGCACGCAGATGGGCCCGCTGGCCAATCCGCGCCGCGTGACGGCGCTGACCCAGCTGATCCAGAACGCCGAGCAAAGCGGTGCCAAGCTGATGACGGGCGGCGCATCCTTTGGCTCTGCCGGCAACTTCTTTGCGCCCACGGTGCTGGCCGACGTGCCTTTGACGGCCGATATCTTCAATCAGGAGCCCTTCGGCCCCGTGGCGGCGATTCGCGGCTTCGACAAGATCGAAGACGCCATTCAAGAGGCCAATCGCCTGTCCTATGGCCTGGCCGCCTATGCCTTCACGCGCTCGCTCAAGACGACGCACCAGCTGTCGCAGGACGTGGAAGCCGGCATGCTGTGGATCAACCAGCCGGCACTGCCGTCTGCCGAGCTGCCCTTTGGCGGCATCAAGGATTCGGGCTATGGCTCCGAAGGCGGCCCGGAGGCGCTGGAGGCCTATCTGGTGGCCAAGGCCGTGGCGATCAGCTGCGTATGAATCTGCAAGGCATTTGATGCAAGGCCACCCTCGGGTGGCCTTTTTTCATGGGATGTGTATGCCGTGGGGCGTATGGGGACTGTTTGTCGATCGTTATTCCATAAATGAATAGCGGTGGCTAGAATCGACGGTTTTTTACATTCGACAACAAATTCCAGCCCGCGCCATGCCATTGCACTCCACGGTTTCCCAGATCCATCCTCCAAGTTTTGTTCTTCGCCGCAGCTGGTTGTGGGGCGCGCTGGCCATCGTGCCCATGGGCACGGCCTGGGCCCAGGTGGCAGCTGCGGGCGCAGCCGAAGCCGCCAGCCAGACTTTCACGCTGGGGACGGTGGAAGTCAGCGCGCGGCGCGAGGCCGAGGAACTCGGGGCCGGCGATATGCAGCGCGTGGGCAGTGCCGAGATGGAGCGCAGCAACGCCAGCACCGTGGCCGATGCCGTGCGCAATCTCCCCGGCGTGAGCCTGTCGCGCAACAACCGCAACGAGGAAATGATCAGCCTGCGCGGCTTCGACTCGCGCCAGGTGCCCATCTTTGTGGATGGCGTGCCGCTGTACGTGCCCTATGACGGCTATGTGGACCTGGGCCGCTTCACCACCTTCGACCTGGCCGAGATCAATGTGGCCAAGGCCGGCGCCTCGCTGCTGTACGGCCCCAATACGCTGGGCGGTGCCGTGAATCTGGTCACGCGCAAACCGGTCAAGCCCTTCGAAGGCGATGTGCGCCTGGGTGTGGGCAGCGGCGGCGAGCGCAGGGCGAGCTTCAACCTGGGAGGTAACCAGGGCAGTTGGTACTACCAGCTGGGTGCCTCCTACCTGGATGCCGACAGCTTTCCTCTGCCCCGGGGCTTCAGGGATTACAAGAAGCAGCCCACTGATACCGGCAGCAAGCGCGAGAACGCGGACCGCACCGACAAGCGCCTGTCCTTCAAGCTGGGACTCACGCCCAATGCCACGGACGAATACGCCATCGGCTATGTGCGCCAGGAAGGCGAGAAGGGCAATCCCGTCTACACCGGCCAGTCCACGCAGAAGAACGCCGTGCGCTACTGGCGCTGGCCCTACTGGGACAAGGACAGCCTGTATTTCCTGAGCACCACCCGTCTGAACGGCAGCAATGTGCTCAAGACGCGTCTCTACAACGACACCTACAAAAACGGTCTCGACATGTACAAGGACGCCAGCTACACGGCCCACGATCCGACCAGCAGCTACAAGGATGTGAGCAAGGGGGCCAGCGTGGAGTGGGTCAACTACGCCTTCTCCGGCCACGAGCTGCATGCGGCCTTCCACTACAAGCAGGACGAGCACACCGACGCGGCCTCGGGCAAGGACCCGCAGAAGCACTACCGCGATGTGACCACCTCGCTGGTGCTCGAGGATCACATCGCCCTGGCCGAGCGCTGGCGCCTGACGCTGGGCCTGAGCCATGACCAGCGCGACGCCAAGCAGGTCTACCAGTGGCCCACGGGCTCGACCAGCGCCACCAACGGCCTGGCACGCCTGAGCTATGCGCTCACGGCTCAGGGCGACGAGGTCTATCTGATTGCCTCGCACAAGACCCGTTTTGCGACCATCAAGGACCGCTATTCGGCGCGCATGGGCACGGCCCTGGCCAACCCCGACCTCAAGCCCGAGGTGGCCAACCATCTGGAGTTGGGCCTGAGCGGCAAGCCCTGGCAGGGCGGCAAGGGCCAGGCGGCGCTGTTCTACAGCCGGGTGCGCGATCAGATCCAGACCATGGTCGTTGACTCCACGGCCTGCGGCGGCAAGACCTGCAACCAGGCGCAGAACGTGGGACGCACGCGCAATGCCGGTTTTGAGGTGTCGCTGGCGCAGCAACTGTCGGCCCAATGGACTCTGCATGCGGGCTACACCTATCTGAGCCGCACCAACCTCAGCGACCGCAGCATCACCTTGACGGACACGCCGCGCCAGCGCCTGACAGCGGCCCTGCAATGGAATCCGCAGGCCCAGTGGCAGCTGCGCGCCGAGCTGGAGGCAGAACAGGGCCGCAAGGTGCCGCTGTCGGCCAGCGGCCAGGCCCAGGTCTATCAGATGGCCGGCTACGGCGTGGCCAATCTGCGCGCGCGCTATCTGCCGCGTCCGGACACCACGCTGGACTTCGGCGTGGCCAATCTGGGCGACAAGTGGTATCAGCTGGCCGACGGCCTGCCCATGCCGGGGCGCAGCTGGTATGTGAACCTGGGCTACCGGTTCTGACGGTCATGCAAAACCTGCTTCGGACATCGCTGGCAAGGCGTGACTGGCTGCGCAGTCTGGCTGCCCTGGGCATGGCCGGTGGCCCGGCCCTGGCGGTGAGGGCACAACCCGCTTCGGGCACCGGCATACAGGTGGCGGCCGTGGGCGGACTCGTGCTGTGCGGCGTGTGGCCGCGCGTGGCCGAGCAGGCCAGCCAGGCCCTGGCCATGCCGGTCACCACCGTAGCGGCCGCGCCGAAGGAGGGCGTGGTGCCCGCCTTCGCGCGCGGCGAGGCGCAGATGCTGCTGATCCACGCCAGCGACGAAGCCATGGCACTGGAGGCCAGCGGCATGGCTTCCGCCGCGCGCATCTGGGGTTGGAACCAGCATGTGATTGCCGGACCCGCTCATGACCCCGCAGGCGTGCGTTCGGTCGCTGACGGCACGCAGGCGCTGCGGCGCATTGCCGAGACCGGCTCGCCCTTCATCGCGCTGCGCGACCCCGGCAGCTATACCGTGGTGCAGCGTCTGTGGCGGCGCGGCGGCATACGACCCGATGCGCGCTGGCTGCGCGCCGACACCGGCCCGCGACCACAGGCCGTGCTGGAGCTGGCGGCGCGCGAGCAGGCCTATGCCGTGGTCGGCCATATTCCCCTGGCTTTCGGCAAGATGGGCGCTCCCGGCATAGAGCTGCTGCTGCATGGCGATCCGCTGATGCGCAGACCCTATGTGCTGCTCACGCCCGGCCCGCGCCATCCAGCCACGCCGGAGCAGCGCCGGGCGGCGGGCCTGCTGGCCGAGTACCTGTTGTCGGCGGCCGGCCAGCATGTACTCGAAGCCGCCAGCGGCACGGGCGGCCCTTGGGTGTTTGGGCGCGACAGCGTGCCCGCCGGCATGAGCGCCGGTGCCGATGGACAGACTTGAGCGAAGGAGCAGCATGAGCACCGCTATGACGCCGCCGCTGGCGGCATTGATTTACCCCGATGAGCGGCACGATATCGAGGACTTGCTCGAAGGCGTGGCGCGGCGGCTGCAACAGTCGGGCCGGCAGGTGGGCGGGCTGGTGCATCGCCAGAGCCGCTATGCCAATGGCAACAAGTGCATGCGTCTCTTGGATCTGCGCAGCGGCCAGCAGTTCGAGATGACCGAGGACCTGGGCGCTGCCTCGCAGGCCTGCAGCCTCAATCCGCAGGCCCTGGCCCGGGCCAGCGTGGTGCTGCGCCAGGCACTGGCCGATGGTGTGGAGCTGGCCGTCGTCAACTGCTTCGGCCAGCTCGAAGCCGCTGGCGGCGGTTTTGTCCAGGAGATCGCCGCTTTTGTCGAGGCCGGCATTCCCGTGGTCACGGCCGTGGCGGCCCGCCACGAGGCTGGCTGGCAGAGCTTTACCGGTGGCGCCTTCGTGCGCCTGCCGGTTGACGAACAGGCACTGCTGCACTGGTGCCGTCAGCAGCTGCAGCGCGAAGACCAGGGAGACCGGTCATGCTGACGCGGCGCCAATGGCTGCAGGCCGGTGCTGCGACGCTGGCCCCCGGGGCCTGGGCCCAGGATGGCGGCTCGGTCATCGCAGCCCGCTTTGGCTCGCTGCCGGCACGGCCGGGTCGCGTTTTCGCTTCAGGTCCGCCGGCCGGCGTGCTGCTGGCCGCGCTGGCGCCGCAGCAACTGCTGGGCTGGCCCATGGAGCTTGGCGATGCGGCGCGCGCCCATCTGGGATCGCCGCTGCAGGCCTTACCCTATCTGGGGCGCCTGTCAGGGCGCGGCAGCACGCTGTCGCTTGAAAAGCTGCTGGCGCTGCAACCCGATCTGGTGCTGGACTCCGGGACCTCCGACGCCACCCATGTCTCTGCCACCGAACGTCTGGCCCGCCAGACGGGCCTGGCCTGCGTGCTGGTGCAGGGCAGCCTGGGCGACCATGCGCGCCAGCTGCGCGAGGTGGGAGCTTTGCTGGGTGCAGCCGGGCGTGGCGAGACCCTGGCCCGACATGCCGACGAAGTGGCCAGACTGGTGCGCGCCGTGACCGCAGGGCTGGGGGAGCAGGCCCGGCCGCGCGTCTATCTGGGGCGGGGCGCCAACGGCCTGGAAACCGGGCTGGCCGATTCCATCAATGTCGAGGTGATCGAGTATGCGGGCGGCCGCAATGTGGCGGCCCAGGCAGGCAGGGGCGGACTCACGCGCGTCTCCATGGAGCAGATCCTGGCCTGGGACCCCGAAGTCATACTGACCCAGGAGGCAGGCTTTGCCGAGCGCGTGCGCCAGGACCCCTTGTGGCGCGGCATCAGCGCCGTGCGCAGCGGCAGAGTGCACTGTGCGCCCGTGCTGCCTTTTGGCTGGCTGGACGGCCCGCCCAGTGTGAACCGGCTGATCGGCGTGCGCTGGCTGCTCGAGAAACTGCATCCGGGCCGGCTCGCGCGGCAGGGCGCCAAGCCCCTGGAGCAGGCGGTGCGCGAGTTCTATGCGCTGTTCTATGGCGTCCAGCTGTCGTCGGCGCAGTTGCAAGCGCTGCTGGAAGCCGCGCGCTGAGTGTCTTTGGTTTTATGAAGTTATTTGGCTCTAGCTCAGACAGGGTAATTGGTAGCAGCTCTATTTTGAGGAGCATTGCAAGCCGCAGCCATCAACGCGGCCATGTTTGCAGCAGCACAGCCTGGGGCTGGCTTTTGGCCCTGCTCTTGCTGGCTCTGGTGCTGCTGTGGGCGTTGGGCTCGGGCCAGTTTGCGCTCGAGCCGGCACAACTGGTCGAAGCATTGTGGGCGCGGGCCACGGGGGCGGCTTCGCCGCTGCCGCCAGCGGCCGAAACCGTGCTCTGGAACATCAGGCTGCCGCGCATCGCAGCCGGCGTGGCGGTCGGTGCGATGCTGGCTGCAGCCGGTGCGGCCTACCAGGGCATGTTTCGCAACCCGCTGGTCTCGCCTGACATCCTGGGCGTTTCGGCCGGTGCCGGCCTGGGGGCCGTCGTCGCCATCTATCTGGGCCTGTCGATGTTTGCCGTGCAGTGGCTGGCCTTTGGCGGCGGACTGGTCGCAGTGGCCGTCGTAGTGGCTATCAGCGCCTGCGTACGCAGGCACGATCCGGTGCTGGTGTTGGTACTGGCCGGTATTGCACTGGGAGCCCTGCTGGGTGCCGGCATTGCCCTGATCAAGACCCTGGCCGACCCGAACACCCAGCTGCCGTCCATCACCTTCTGGCTCATGGGCGGCCTGTCGGCCGTGACGCTGCAGGAAGTGGCCGCCACGGCGCCCGTGATGCTGGCGGCCCTGCTGCCTTTGCTGCTGCTGCGCTGGCGTATCAATCTGCTGGCCCTGCCCGATGAGGAGGCACGGGCTCTGGGCGTGCCGGTCGGGCGGCTGCGCCTGGTGCTGGTGGTTTGCGCCACGCTGGGGACGGCGGCGGCCGTGTCGCTGGCCGGCATCATCGGTTGGGTCGGGCTGGTGGTGCCGCATGTGGCACGCCTGCTGGTCGGCCCCGATTTCGTGCGCCTGCTGCCGGCCTCGGCCCTGCTGGGCGCGGGCTTTGTCGTGGCGGCCGATACGCTGGCCCGCAGCATGGCGCGCATCGAGCTGCCGCTGGGCATTCTGACGGCCCTGGTCGGTGCACCGTTTTTTCTCTATCTGCTGGCCCGCACGGGCCGCCGCGAAGGAGATACCTGATGACGGTGCTGGACTTGCAGGGTCTGAGCACCGGCCATGGCCGCAGCGTGGTCAGCGAATCCGTGGATCTGTCGATTGCTACGGGCGAGGTGCTGTGTCTGCTCGGCCCCAACGGCTGCGGCAAGACCACGCTGTTTCGCACGGTGCTGGGCCTGCTGCCGCCGCTGGCGGGCCGGGTGCTGGTGGAGGGCCAGCCGGTACAGCACTGGCCGCGCGCGGAGTTCGCGCGCCGCGTCGGCTATGTGCCCCAGGCCCAGGCCGGGGTATTTGCCTTCGAGGCGCTGGACATGGTGCTCATGGGACGCGCCGCGCGCCTGCCCCTGCTGGCCAGGCCGTCCGGAGCGGACCGGGCCATGGCACTGGCCTGCATGGAGCGGCTGCAGATCTCCCATCTGGCCGCGCGCCGCTACACCGAGCTCAGTGGCGGCGAGCGGCAACTGGTGCTGATTGCACGCGCGCTGGCGCAGGAGCCGGCGCTGCTGGTCATGGACGAGCCCACGGCCAGCCTGGACTTCGGCAACCAGATCCGCGTGCTGGAGCAGATCGAGGCGCTGAGCGCACAGGGCATGGCCATGCTGTTGTCCACCCACCAGCCAGAGCACGGCTTGCGCGTGGCCAGCCGGATCGCTTTGCTGGGCCATGGTCGGCTGCTGGGCGTGGGCGAGCCGCGCGCCTTGGCCACGCCCGCAGCGCTGGCTGAACTCTATGGTGTCAGCGAAGCGGCGATTGCCGCCCATCTATCGGGCGGCCGCTGAAGCGCTCAGCGCAACGCGGCGCTGGAGGCAAAGAAGGCCGGATGCTCGCGGATGTCCTGGGCGGCCAGCCGCAGTTGCAGCGCCTGCTCGGGCAGGCGCTGCTGTATGCGCCGGGCCAGGGCTTGCAGCAGCGGCACGGCCCTGGCGGGAGCGCTGGGCAGTTGCTGCAGTCTCTGCAGCGCGCTGCGCACACCGCGCAAGCTGCTTTCGGACAGGAGTACATCCGCTTGCAGCTGGTGCAGGATCAGCACGGCCTTGCCCACACGCAGCGCGGCCAGACCGCAGTCGGCAGCATCCTGCACGGCAGGGGCGCTGACTTTTTCGGAGGCGCGCACCAGGCGCAGCAGGCGGTGGTAGAGGCGGGCGCGCCAGACGCGCACGTCGCGGGCGTGCACCGGGGCACAGGCCATGTCCTGCAGCTCATGAACCATCATGGCGCGCAGGCCGTTGAGCCTGCCTTGCGCGGTGACGGGCAGGATGAAGCGATAGGCGGCCCAGCCGGCCAGAGGGCCGGTGACGATGGCAAAAGCCATGGACAGCGAGTGGCCCACATCGAGCTGATAGGGGAAATGCGGCGACAGCGCCAGCAGGATCACCATATTGCAGTCAAAGCCGTACAGCGTGGTGCGGCGGTGGCTGAGCAGCAGGGCGCCAAGGAAGATGAAGGGCAGCATCATCAGCACCATCTGCAACTGGCTGTTGGCAAACGGCCAGGCAAACCACTGGCAGGCCAGCGCTACGCCCGCGCCCATGGCCTGGCCCAGAATCACAAAGCGCATGGTGAAGGCCGGGTTCTCGAACGAGGAGAACACGGTGATCATCACCGACAGGCCCAGCAGCATATAGGCGCCGCCATGCCAGCCCGTGACGACCCAGATCAGGCCGACCAGAAAAATGGAGCTGAAGGCCCGCAGCATGGCCCGGCGTGCGCCCACCCAGTCGCTGTGCAGGACCACGGGCAACTGGCGTGCGCGATGGTGGGCCGGCAGAGTCAGGTCGCTGGCAGCCACAAAGTGGGCCTGCAGGGCCAGGCCGATATTGCCCAGGATTTCCTCGGCATGACCCCAGCCTGCGGCGGCGTTGCGGGCCGTGGCAATGGCGTCGATGGCGGCCAGCGGTGCGGGCTGGGTTTCGAGCAGCATGGCAGCCTGCTCCAGTGCGGCCGTCATGGCCTGGGCGTGGTCGGGCGAGAACTCGGGAGTGATGGTCTTGCCCGTGCTGTCGCGCAGCCAGAGCAGGGCCGAGATCTGGGTATTGATCAGGCGACGCAGCGCCCGCACGGCGCGGCGTGAACGCTGCGAGCCCGCTGCATGCGGGTCAAGCCCTTCTTCGATGGCAGCCATCACGGCCAGTCGCTCGGCCAGGTCCCTGGGGCTGAGGGCGCTATGCCCGCTAGCCGTGGCCTGTGCCGCATCGGCGATATCGCGCAGCAGACGCGCGCAGAGTCGTCGTACCCTGCCGTCGCCGGGGACTTCAGCTCCCACGGGCGTGAACAGCCAGCCCACGACGAGGGCGGCAGCCACGCCGGTCAGTGCGGTGAACAAACGATCCCAGCCCAGTGCGTAGACATGGGCGGGGTTGCCGTTGTCCAGCAGGGCCACCATGGAGGCCGAATAGCCGGCCAGCATGGTGCCGTAGGAGGCAAAGCTGCGCTGCAGATTGCCCAGGCCCGCGCATATGCCTATCCACACCGCCAGCCCCGTGACCAGCCAGAGCAGATCGCCATTGGCCACCAGCACCAGCACCACGCCGGCGGCCGTGCCGACCAGCGTGCCCGTGGTACGGAAAAAGCTTTTCTCCAACAATTGACCGCGCAGCGGCTGGGAAGCGGCCCAGACTGTCATGCCCGCCCATTGCGGATGTTCCAGCCCCAGGGCCCAGGCGGCGAACACGGCAATACAGGCTGCAAAAGCCGTGCGCAGATGCTGGCGCAGGCGGGCGCTGTCAAAGCCCCATCGCGTGGCGCTCTCCAGCATGCGGTCGTAGGCAGCCACGCTCATGCGCGCTCCTCGGTGCCGGGTTGGGCCTGGGCCTGGGCCTGGGCCTGGGCCGAGTGCTGCTCGTGCATCTGCTCGATACGGGCGCGAATCTTGTTGACGCCATCCAGCATGGCCTCGACCTCGGAGTCCTGCAGGTCTTGCAGCAGACTGAGCTCGGCCTCCAGCATGGTGGCGCGGATGCTGTCCACGGCGCTATTGCCTTCGGCTGTGAGAAAGATGCGCTTGCTGCGGCGGTCGGCCGCATCGGCGCGGCGCTCCACCCAGCCCTTGCCTTCGAGAATGTCCAGCAGGCGCACCAGGCTGGAGCCGTCCAGGCCCACGCGCTCGGCCAGTTCCTTTTGCGTCACGCCGTCGCCCCAGGCGCGCAGGTGCAGCAGCGGCGTCCAGGTGGCGTCGGTCAGGCCGCTGGCGGCCAGCTGTTCTTCGACAAAACGCCGCCATTGGCGGGTCAGGGTGACCATGAGAAAGCCCAGGCGGTCGCGGGAGGGAGCATCGGCAAAAGACATGGATGAAATTTTGATGCTTTTGCAATTAATTTGCAATTCAAACTAATTGAGTCTGCATTGATATATAGGGTATTCCCTTGATATCGTGCAGCATAAAAAAAAGAGAGCGACGAGCGCTCTCTTTCAAAGGGTTTCAGACCTGTAGATGTTCTAGTTCTAATCCGGTCAGGCACAAGCCGCTATCAAAACAGTGTGGGAATCCAGAGGTTCAGTACCAGGCCGGCGACCAGCAGCCAGGCGAACAGAGCCAGGGCCAGAATCAGCGGCCGGGTGCCGGCAGCACGCACGGCGCGGATATGGGTGGTCAGGCCCAGAGCGGCCATGGCCAATGCCAGCAGCGCGTTGTCGAGTTGAATGCCGACGCTGACCGCTTCCTTGGGAAGCACGCCCAGGGAGTTGACGCCGGCCATGGCCACGAAGCCCACGGCAAACCAGGGGATGGTGATCCGGTTGCCGGGCTGGCCGTCGTTCACGCCCAGGGCCCGTTCGCTGCGTGTCAGCCACATGGACAGCACCAGCAGGAAGGGAGCCAGCATCATCACGCGCACCATCTTGGCGATCACGGCCGTATCGGCGGCCTGGCTGCCTATGGCTTCGCCGGCGGCCACGACCTGGGCCACCTCATGCACAGTGGAGCCGACGAAAACGCCGTACTGCTGCATGCTGGTGTCTATCCAGCCGTACTCGGCATTCCAGTGGAACAGCGCCGGGTAGAGGAAAGTGCCTATGGTGCCGAACACCACCACGGTGGCCACGGCCACGGCCACGTCCTCGGCACGGCCCTTGACCACGGGTTCGGTGGCCAGCACGGCGGCAGCGCCGCAGATGGAGGCGCCTGCCCCCACCAGCATGGTGGTGCGCTTGTCCATGCCCAGCAGCTTCTGGCCTATCCACTGTGCCAGCAAAAAGGTGCTGGACAGCACCAGCGCATCGATCACCACGCCGGCCATGCCGACCTGGCCGATGTCCTGGAAGGTCAGGCGCAGACCATAGAGCACGATGCCGGTGCGCAGCAGACGGGCCTTGGTGAAGGCGATGCCGCTGGCACACTGGCTGGCGATGGCAGGATAGATGGTGTTGCCGATCAGCAGACCGATGATGATGGCCAGCGTCAGCGCGCTCAGGCCGTTGTTCTTGATGGCCGGAAACTGCGCGGCCCAGGTGGCCACGGCAGCGATGGCGCCTGCCAGCAGCAGGCCGGGAACCATTCCGCCGGTTTTGTGCATCCAGCCTTGCGAGGGTGCGGAGTTTTTCAGTGTTGTAGTGTTCATCGTGACCTTTCGCAGCAGGCAAGACAACAGGTCTGATTGCCGGCATGGAGGTCACTTTAGATTTCTTTGTTATATTTGTATAACTAATAGTTTTTGTAAGATCAACCTATAAAGCAGGTAGATTGGGCTTTCTGGCGCCTGCAATTTGACTCAATCATTGACTGGATGAGCCGGTGCTGGCGAGGCCGGGCTGCCCGTTTTCTGCGGGTAGGCAGGGGCTGCTGGCGAGCCTGTTGTCATCGATACGAATCTACGAATCATCCTCATGCTGCATCTCACCTTGCGTCAATTCGAGATCTTTTGTGCCGTGGCTCAAAGCGGGACCACGGTGGCTGCCGCAGAGGCCGTAGCGCTTTCGCAGTCCGCCACCAGTGCCGCGCTGCAGCAGCTGGAGCAAGGCCTGGGCGTGCAGCTGTTCGAGCGCGTGGGCAAGCGCCTGGTACTCAACGATGCGGGTCGCGCGCTGCTGCCCCAGGCCCTGAGCGTGCTGGAGCAGGCAAGAGGCATAGAGCAGACGTTTTCCGCGCGTGCGGCCAATATGCCGGTGCGCCTGCGCGTGGCGGCCAGCACCACCATCGGCACCTATGCGCTGCCCGAGGTGTTGGCGCGGCTGGCACGCTCGCATCCGCTGGTGCGCGTGGACCTGCAGATTGCCAACACCCAGGAAGTGGGAGAAGCCGTGCTGGCCATGGAGGTCGACATGGGCCTGATCGAGGGCAGCAGCCACTGGCAGGGGCTGGAGGTCGAGCCCTGGCTGCGCGACGAACTGGTCATCGTGGCATCGCCACAGGACCCGCTGGCCGAGCAGGCGCGCAGCAAGCCGCTGGGCGTGGCAGCGCTGCGCAAGGCGGCATGGTTGCTGCGCGAGGCGGGTTCTGGCACGCGCGAGATGGTCGAGCATGCGCTGCTGCCGCATCTGCACCAGTTGCCTGCGGCTGCCACGCTGGGCAGCTCCGAGGCCATTGCACGTTGTGTCGAGCAGGGGCTGGGCATCAGCTGTCTGTCGCGCGTGCTGGTGCAGTCACAGCTGCAGGCTCGTGCGCTGGAGATTCTGCCCACCACCTTGCCGCGCATGTGGCGCAACTTCTCTCTGGTGCAGCGCGCCGGAAAGCGCCGCTCGCCCGCGCTGCAGGCCTTTGTCGATGCCTGCAAGGCCGGCGAGCCGTCCACAGCCCAAGCGCCAAACACGCTGTAGCGCTTGAATGACAGTCGCAGGCAGCTATGGTTTTCTTGACAATGATTTTGCTTGCGGCGCCGGTTTTTGCCCCTATATTGGATAGACAAGTCGGGCGCGGGTTGCGCAGCGCCGGCTTTCACAAGCAGGGAGGAACACCATGAAAACCATCGATGAAATGCTGCACCTGGACCTGCTCACCCATGAACAGCATCTGCAGATCAGCCACTGGATCGACGATGCGCAGTCCCCCGAGGCCATTTTGCAGATGCCTGCCGGACTCTGGCAGGCCGTGGAGCGCGCCAGCCAGGCCATGGGCGTGAACGAGGATTTGCTGCGCCCGCCGGCGCTGGACGCGGGCGGCCTGACTTTCAGTCAGTAAGTCGCCGGGCTGGGTCTCAGTCAAAACTACCTCAAACGCAGGCTGCACAAGCGCAGCCTGCTCTGATTTCTATTTCAACGGGATAGCCGTGCCCTGGGGCACGGCCACGGCGGTGACGCTGTTCTGCGGAGAGCCCTCGATCACCCGGTCCGAGTAGGTCATATAGATCAGGGCGTTGCGCTTGGCATCCACCATGCGCACCACACGAAGGCGCTTGAACAGCAGCGAGGTGCGCTCGGTAAACACTTCTTCCTGCTGCCTGAGCGGCGCGGGGAACTGGATATTGCCCGTGGCCTGGCAGGAGATAGACGCTTCCGAGCGATCCTCGGCCAGGCCCAGGCCGCCCTTGATGCCGCCGGTCTTGGCGCGCGAGACATAGCAGGTCACGCCCGGCACCTTGGGGTCGTCATAGGCATCGACCACGATCTTGTGATCCGGACCAATCCACTTGAAGACGGTATCCACGGCGCCGATCTGCTCGGCATGGCTCATGCCGACAAAGGCCATGGTTCCTACGGTGGCGGTCGCAATGGCCAGAGCGGCGGAGAGCAATTTCATGGTGGTGCGCATACGGTGAATTAAGGGTTAACCCTTGTCTTTTGACAGGGCATTGTGTCCCGGGCAAGGGATTGGCAGCCGGCCTTAGGACAATACCGGCTGCTGCAGAGCTTTCTGTATTGCATCACGGTTTGTCCCTGCCTGCTGGCGGGCACCGGCAGCTGAGACGCTGCCACAGGCATGACACAGCGCATGCCGGACTTGCTAACTCCCTCTTTGATCTGCGACGGCCCCCAGGGCGGTGGCTCCATGCAAGCGCCGCATCCACCGGATGTGGCTGTTATCTATGTCGGTTAACGTTTCCGCGCCCGGTCTGAGCGCTTCCTCCCTGTTGCTGATGGCACTGGCCTGCGGCCTGTGCGCGGGCGGCAATTATTTCAACCAGCCGCTGCTGCACTCGATTGCCGGTCATTTCTCGGTCAGCGAGTCGGCGGCCGCGACCAGCGTGACGCTGGCCCAGGTGGCCTATGCGGCAGGTCTTTTGCTGCTGGCCCCGCTGGGCGACAAGCTGCAGCGCCGCGGCCTGGCCGTGAGCCTGATGTTGCTGGCTGCCCTGGGGCAGGCGCTATGCGGCCTGGCGGACCAGTTCGATCTGTTTCTGCTGGGCACGCTGATGGCCGGTCTGTTCTCGGTTGCAGCCCAGGTGCTGGTGCCCATGGCGGCGGCCCTGGCCCAGCCGGGGCAAAGCGGGCGGGCCGTGGGTTGGGTCATGAGCGGTCTGCTGCTGGGCATCTTGCTGGCGCGCAGCGTGGCCGGCATGGTCTCGGAGGCCTGGGGCTGGCAGGCCGTCTACCAGGGCGCTGCGCTGGTGATGGCCGTGGTCGCGCTGTGGCTGTGGAAGGCGCTGCCGGCATCGCGCAACCCCAGTCCTGTCAGTTATCCACAGGTGCTGAGAAGCATGTGGCATCTGCTGCGCAGTCAGCCGGGTCTGCGCCAGCGTACCCTGGTCAGCGCGCTTGCGTTCGCCTCGGTCAGCGTGCTGTTCTCGACCATGGCGCTGCAGCTCTCCAGCGGTCCCCTGGGCCTGGATGACGGGCAGATAGGCTTGATCGGTCTGGCTGGCGCGGCCGGTGCCTTGGTGGCCACGCAGGCCGGGCGTCTGGTGGACAAGGGCCTGGGCCGCGTGAGCTGCGCCATCGGGGCGCTGGCCCTGCTGCTGTCCTGGCCGTTGCTATGGGTGGGCGGAGCGCATCTGGGCTGGTTCGTGCTGGGCATGGTGGTGATCGATCTGGGCCTGCAATGCCTGAACATCACCAACCAGGCCACGGTGGCCCAGCTCCTGCCCGCGGCGCGCGGCCGCATGAATGCCGTCTACATGACGGGCTATTTCACGGGCGCGGCGGCGGGCTCGGCGCTGGGGACTCTCGCCTGGCGCATCAATGGCTGGCAGGGTGCCTGCGCCCTGGGCCTGGCCCTGGCGCTGCTGGCCTGCCTGGGCACTTTCAGAATGCGCAAGACCCACGGGCTTATGGCCGCTTAAAGATCCCAGCGCAGGGAGGCGCTAAAGCTTCTCTGCGGATAGGGATGGAAGTTCCAGTACCTGGCATTGTTGGCGTTGTCTATGCCGAAGGCTGCCGATAGCTGCCTGTCGATCTGATAGCGGGCCCGCAGATCGACGCTGAAATACTGGCTGGCACCCATATAGGTGTCGGCATGTACATCGCTGTTGTCGAGATTCGAGTACTGGCGTCCGCTGTAGCGCGCGGCCACCGTCAGGGCCCAGCGTTCATCGGGCTTGTAGGTGGCCCAGGCCGTGGCGCGCCAGCGTGGCACGCGCGGCTGCCATTTGCCGACGCTGGCCGGATTGGCGGCATTGGCCGTGATGCGCGAATTGGCCCAGGTCAGGCTGCCGCCCAGGTCCAGCCCCCGAATCCACACCGACTGCGCCGAGTAAGCCAGCTCCAGCCCCGAGGTACGAACCTGATCCACGTTCTGCACCGCAGAGATGGTGGTGCCGGGAATCAGCTGGCTGTAGAGCGCATCGCGCGTGCGCTCGTGGAACCAGGTTGCGCGCAGCAGGCCGTTACCCAGGTCTTGCTCGGCCGTCAGCTCGCCCGTCCAGGATTTTTCGGGTTTCAGATTCGGGTCATTGATGAAGGACAGCGCGCCGCCCGAAGTCGCGCCATACAGCTCGCCCACGGTGGGAAAGCGCACGGCACGGCCCAGCGAGGCCTTGAGCGTGGTGTTGCGGGCCAGCTGGTAGGCCAGCGCGGCCTTGGGCGAGAAATGCGATTCGCTGCGCTGGGCGTAACTCAACTGGCTGCTGGCCGTGGCGGTGCGGCCCTGGCTGGCCGTCCAGTCCTCCCAGCGCAGACCCAGCACGGCCTTCCAGTCCCTGGCCAGCTGCCAGCTGTCCTGTGCCCAGGCATAGTGGGTCTCGGCTCTGCCGCCGACCTGGCTGACGACAGCCTGCTCGTTGGCCGGGCCGGACTGCCAGTCGCCCAGCACGTTGTATTTGCTGATGTTGAGCTTGTAGGCATCGCGGCCCAGGCCGAAGTCCACGATATGTGCGCCTTTCATTCCCTGCGGCCGCCATGTGCCCTTGGCGGCCAGCGTGTTCCAGCCCGTGCCGTCCTGATCCTGCAGCGTGCCCTTGCCGCCCAGACTGGCAGCCGGCTGGGCCACGGTGGGAACACGCTGCTGATCCTTGCCGTAGTCATAGAGGCTGGCGCTGAGCTCCCAGTCGAACTCGCCCTGGGTATGGCTTTTGAGCGAGACGCCATGCATGGTGTGTGTCTGCTGGTCCTGGCTCAGGCCGAAGGCGGTGTCGGCCAGCTTGTAGGTCTTGCCGTCGATATTGATGTTGCCGCTATAGACCGGCTGGCCGTCGGGCCCGCGCAGATAGGTCTCGGAGCTGCCTCTGGCGCTGTTTTGCCACCAGCCCAGCGTGTAGCTGGCGCGCAGCGTGGGCGTGATGTCATAGGCCAGCTTGATCTTGGCGTGATCCTGCCGGGTGCGGTACTGCGTGCCCGCGCCCAGGATGTACCAGGGCTGGTTGGTGGTGTTGAGCCCGGCAATCGCCCCGGTCACGGGCGTGCCGGCACCGCCCGCCACGCCGGCGGACTGCAGCACGGTGGGGAAGGTCATGGGCTGGCCCTGGCTGTCGCTGCGGCTCAGATTGATCCAGTACGACCAGTCGCCGCTTCTGCTGCCGATGGAGGCGCTGGTATTCCAGCTGCGGTAATGGCCGCTGCTGCCCAGCACGTCGGCACTCTGGTGGGCATAGCCGGCGGCCACATGGGCTTCGAGCTTGTCGGGCATGCGCGTCACATAGTCCACCACGGCGCCGGCGGAATTGCCGGGGTAGGCGGCCGAGAACGGGCCGTACATGACATCGACGCGTTCGATCTCCTCGGGCGTCACCAGGCCCCAGCGCGGCGCATAGTTGCTGCCGTTGGCAATGCCATTGCCCAGATAGTTGGACAGCAGAATGCCGTCGGCATAGACGGCCGAGCGCGCGCTATTGCCCGTGCCCGAGGCCCGCGTGGAGAGGATGGCGTGGTTGTAGTCGCCGATATAGCGCTTGCGCACCAGCAGGCTGGGCAGATATTTGAGCGCGTCCTCGCTGTCGGTGGCATTGATGCGGGTCTCTATCTCCTCGCGCGTGATGCCTTCGATGGTGGTCGGAATCTGCGTGGGCAGCGAGCTGGGCTGGCCGCCGTTGACGGTGACCACGCCCAGGGTCTTGGAGCGCTCAGGCAGGTCGGCGGAATCGGTCGAGGTCTGGGCCAGGCACGGCCATGCGATACCACTGACCACCAGCGGCAGAAAAATCTGTTTCATGAATGCTTACCTTGGGACGTGGTCGTCCCTATGAATCTGATAGCGGCCGGCGCAGATCGGAACTGCGCTAGAGCCCGAAATGGTTCAAAGGTAAGCGGGGGGCGGCCCGCGCGCAGGCAGGGGGGCTGCGGTGAGTGAGGCAATGCGCGCCCGCTCCACGGGCTGCAGCGCATGCCACAGCGGCGACTCGGTAGGCGGCGGCAGCTGCAGCGCGGGCGGAGGCGGTGCTGCATGGGGCAGGCACATGGGGCAATCGAGGTGGCCCGCACCCAGGGCACTGCCGCCGTCTTCGCCCTTGACGATCAGCTTGACCGCGCCGGTGCTGGTGCAGATCAGCTCAAACCCCTGAGACTGGATCAGCGGCGCGGCTGCCGCCACCCCCATGGACAGTGCCATCCATGCCAGCACGCACCGGCCCAGCAGGCAGGTGGCAATGCGGCGAAGCTGTTGCAAGGTCATGGGTGGGCGGTGCTGATATGCGTCCGCATCATACGTCGTCCGCCGCCTCAGAGCATGCGTGAAAACCGCCGCGCAAGCCCTGCCGCAGGTGCAAAGTGCTGTGACTTCAAATACAGAACCCGGCGCAAGGCCGGGTCGGTATGGAGGTGCCGAGGGTTCATGCACGGCTCCTGGGCTGGAATATAGGCACTCGCTCAAGCGAGAGATGGCAAGCAAGAGCCTGGCCGGCCGCGCCGCCTCGCGGCGAGGCCGTCGTCCCCCTCAGGGGGAAGGCGCGTCAGCGCCTCAGGGGGTCACTGTCCATTCACATGCTTGCGCAGATGCTCCAGAGCTTCTTCCACCTGATCCACCAGCACCAGGCACAGGTCGCCGGGCTGCAGGCGCGCCAGGGCATGGTCGATGGCAAGGAACTCGCCATGGATCTCTGTGCTGTAGCTGGTGCGCGGAGCGCCTTCCAGGCCCTTTTTCAGCAGGGCCAGCACTTCTCCATCCACGCGGCCACGCTGGCAGGCATCTTGATAGAGCACCACATCATCGAACACCTTGCCCAGGATCTGGGTCTGTTCGGTGATGTCCTGGTCGCGGCGATCGCCGGCGCCCGAGATCACCACGCTGCGGCGTTTGGCGGGCATGGCTTCCACGGCCTGCGACAGCGCGCGGATGGCGTCGGGGTTGTGGCCGTAGTCGGCAATGATGGTGGCGCCCTTGTAATCCATCACATTGAAGCGGGCAGGGGCGTTGTCGCTGTCATTGAGGAAGCCTGCCAGACCGCGACGGATGGTCTGCCAGGGCAGGCCTGCGGCCCATGCGGCGCCGATGGAGGCCATGACGTTTTCCACCTGGAAGGTGATGGTGCCGTTACGGGTCAGCGGAATGTCGCGCAGCGCGATGCTCTCGCGCCAGGAACCTTCTGCGGCCACGATGGCGTCGCCATCGACATAGACCACGCGGCTGCCCTGGGCACGGTGCGTGGCCATGACGGGGTGGTGGCGGTCGGCGGCAAAGAAGATGACCTTGCCGGGGCAGACATGGGCCATGGCCGCGACCAGTGGATCGGCGGCATTGAGCACGGCATAGCCCGTGGAAGCCACGTTCTGCACGATGACGCGCTTGAGAACGCTGACATCTTCCTTGGTGGTGATGAAGTTCAGGCCCAGGTGGTCGCCTTCGCCCACATTGGTGACCACGGCGACCTGGCAGCGGTCAAAGCCCAGGCCTTCACGCAAGATGCCGCCGCGTGCGCATTCCAGCACGGCCGCATCGGTCTCGGGGTGGGCCAGGGCGTTGCGCGCACTCTTGGGGCCCGAGCAGTCGCCGCTGTCGATCTGGCGGCCGTTGACGTACACGCCATCGGTGTTGGTCATGGCAGTGCGCCAGCCATGCGAGGTGAACAGGTGAGCGATCACGCGCGTGGTCGTGGTCTTGCCGTTGGTGCCGGTGACGGCGACCAGGGGGATGCGGCCGTCGTCGCCGGGCGCGAACAGCTCGTCCACCATGGGCACGCCCACATTGCGGGGACGGCCGAAGGAGGGCGCCAGGTGCATGCGCAGGCCGGGGGCGGCGTTGACTTCCACGATGCCGCCACTTTGCTCTTCCAGAGGCTTGAGCATGGTTTCGCAGACCACGTCCACGCCGCAGATATGCAGGCCTATGGTCTGTGCGGCCTCGATGGCGCGCGCGGCGATTTCGGGATGCACATCATCGGTCACATCGGTAGCGCTGCCGCCGGTGGACAGATTGGCGTTGTTGCGCAGCACCACGCGCTGGCCCTGGGCGGGCACGCTGTCAGGCGTCAGGCCTTCGCTGGCGATGCGGGCGATGGCGATATCGTCCAGCCGCACCTTGGTCAGTGCCGTGCCGTGGCCGGAGCCGCGGCGCGGGTCCTGGTTGACGATGTTCACCAGCTCGCGGATGGTGTGCTGGCCGTCGCCCAGCACCTGGGGAGGCTCGCGGCGGGCGGCAGCGACCAGCTGGCCGCCGACGACCAGCATGCGGAAGTCATGGCCGGGCAAAAAGCGCTCGACGAGGATCTCGTCGCCAAATTCGCTGGCGGTCTTGTAAGCGGCCTCCAGGCCTTCGCGGGTGGTGATGTTCACCACCACGCCCTTGCCCTGGTTGCCGTCCTGGGGTTTGACCACCACGGGCAGACCCACTTCCTGGGCCACGGCCCAGGCGTCTTCCACGTCGGTGACGGGACGGCCCATGGGCACGGGCACGCCGGCTGCATGCAGCAGGCGCTTGGTCAGATCCTTGTCCTGCGCAATGGATTCGGCCACGGCACTGGTGGAGTCGATCTCGGCGGCCTGGAAGCGGCGCGCACGCGAACCCCAGCCCAGCTGCACCAGCGAACCGGTGGTCAGGCGACGGAAGGGAATGCCGCGTGCCACGGCGGCATCGACGATGGCGCCGGTCGAGGGGCCGATGCGGTCGTCCTCGTCCAGCTCGCGCAGCTCGGCAATCGTGGCGTCGGCGTCAAAGGGCGTGTCGTTCAATGCCGCCTGAATCAGGGCTTCGGCACGCTCCATGGCCAGCTTGCCCACGGATTCTTCGGTGTACTCGACCACCACCTGGAAGGTGCCGTGCTCCACGGTCTCGTGGGTGCGGCTGAAGGTGACGGGGCAGCCAGCCTGGGCCTGCAGCGACAGGGCGGCAACCTCCAGCACATGGGCCAGCGACAGGCGCTGGTCTGCGCCATGCGGCTGCAGCGTACCGATGGTGGGGAAACGCGCGCGCAGCTTTTCTTCAAAGCCGGGCATGGCGGTGTACAGCAGCTCGCTGTCTTCGCAGTGCACGATGGCTTCGATGGCTGTGCTGCGGGTCCAGAGGTTGGGGCCGCGCAAGGCTCGGTTGCGAGTGATCTGCATAGTGTTTCTTTCAGCTGAATTTCAAGCTTTTTCTTGGTCTGACGCTTGTGAGGAAAGCGTCAGCAGCTATATCTGTTGAAGCGTTTTATGGGGCAATCAAGCCTGGTATTCAAAGGTCTTGATGCCGGCGCCGATCAGCTCGGGTGTGATGTCCAGCGCCCAGGCGGAGGCAATCGCAGCCAGCAGCGCGCTGGTGTCGGGGCGCTTGCCGCCGGCCAGGGACAGCGCTTCCAGCGTGCCCAGCACACGTTCCTGCGTGCCGGTGGCCAGCACCACGTTGTTGCCCTTGAGGAAGACGGCGCGGCCGCCTTCATGACGGGCTTCGGTGTTGGCGCGGTGGGCGGCGACAAATTCATTGTCGGCGCCGGTGGCGTACAGAATGACTTCGCCGTCGCAGAGCTCGGCCAGATCGGCCACTTCGGGCAGGTCGGCGTTGAGCACGCCCGCGCCTTCGTCCAGTACCACGTCGATCTGGGTGCGCATCACGCGGCGCATCTGGCCGGGCTCCAGCACATCGTGATCGGCCAGTTGCTCGTAGCCGTCCATGTCGGTGACCACGCCGACCAGGCAGCGGTCATAGGCCAGGCCTTCTTCCAGAATGGAACGGGCCGTGGTCTGGATGACGGCGGCTTCGGCCAGACGGTTGGTCAGCAGACGATGGGCTCCGGCCCAGTTGGCGGTATTGGTCTTTTGCGTATGGCGATTGGCGAGGAACATGCCTTCGCTGCTGGCCACGCCGGTCAGCTTGCCCGACAGCTGCAGCAGCCAGCCGACCAGGCGCGAAATGAAGGCGTTGTTGCGTGTGCCCACAATGCCGACCACGGGGATGCGACCGGCGCCGGCACCGTCTTCGCGGGGGAAGAGATGGTCGGCAATCGCCATGCCCACGGGGCGCGGTGCGCCGCTGGTGGGCTTGAGGTGCATCAACAGGCCGGGGCCGGCGTTGACTTCCAGAATTGCTCCCTGGCCTTGCATGGGCTTGGAGACATCCTTGAGGATCATGTCCATGCCGGCAATGTCCAGGCCGACGATCTTGGCGGCCAGCACGGCGTAGTAAGCCACGTCGGGGTGCACGTCGTCCAGGCAGTCAATGGCCATATTGCCGTTGCGCTGCAGCAGCACGCCCTGACCCTGGGGAATCACGCTGTCGGGCGTCACATGCTGGCGATTGAGTTCCAGCTTGACGGCACCGGCTTCCAGATTGATCCAGTCCAGCGGGTATTCCTGCTCGGGGCCGCGGCGTGGGTCCTGGTTCAGCACTTCCACCAGCTCACGCAGCGTGGCATTGCCATTGCCGTAGACGGAAACCGTCTCGCCCTTGGTCGCTGCCACCACCTTGCCGCCCACGACCAGCAGGCGGTGCTCCACGCCGTCGATGAATTTTTCGACGATCACGTCCGAGCCTTCGGGCTGGGCCAGTGCAAACGCGGCCTTGATGTCTGCTTCCTTGGACAGCTCCAGGGTCACGCCACGGGCATGGTTGCCGTCCGAGGGCTTGACGGTCACGGGAAAGCCGATGTCCTGCGCCACTTCCCAGGCTTCTTCGGGCGATGCCACGATCTGGCCTTCGGGCACGGGCACGCCGCAGGCGGCCAGCAGGCGCTTGGTGAAGTCCTTGTCCTGGGCAATGCCTTCGGCGATGGCGCTGGTCTGGTCGGACTCTGCGGTCCAGATGCGGCGCTGTGCCGCGCCATAACCGAGCTGCACCAGGTTGCCGTCGTTGAGGCGGATATGGGGAATGCGGCGCTCGCTGGCGGCATCGACGATGCAGCCGGTCGAGGGGCCCAGGTAGCGGTCGTTGATGGCCGTCTTGATGGCATGCACGGCGGGCTTGAGGTCGAACGGCTCGTCATTGATGGCCGCCATCAGCAGCTTGTGCCCATATTCCAGAGCCACGCGGGCCACGGCCTCTTCGGGGCAGCGGAACACCATGCGGTACACGCCGCGCCTGGAAATTTCGCGGGTCTGACCGAATTCTGCGGGCATGCCGGCCAGGTTCAGCAGCTCGATGATGACATGCTCCATCACATGACCCATCCAGGTGCCGCCTTCCAGGCGCTGGATGAAGCCGCCGCGCTCGCCGACGCCGCAGGTGTGCTCGATCAGATCGGGCAGCCAGCTGGTCAGGCGCTCGTTGAGGCCGGGGATCTTGTTGGACGGATAGTCTTCCAGCTCTCCCAGATCCAGCCAGACCTCCAGTACCGGGCGGTAGGTCCAGACACTGGGGCCACGCAGGAAAGTTGTGCGCAAGAGTTGGATGTCGTTGAATTTCGCCATGTTGATCAGCGGATAGGAATGAGGAGAGCAGGTTTTCTTAAACTCCTGCCCCTGATAGGTTGGCATTGTGCGCCCAGAATCTGCATTGTGAAGCTTGTCAGCCTAAATGCAGGTTCGCGCGTTAACCAGGATATATCGGACGTCAGGCGCAGCCATATTCACCATGCCGATGCGGTTGCCCGCATGACTCTTGGAGCCGCCATCGGCGGAGAAAAATAACTCAACATGCAACATCACCATACTGTGGACGCCTCGGCAGTCTTTGCCGGCCCCCTGGGGGGCGAGCTGCGAGCAAGACTCGCTGAACATGAAAACGTATTAGCCGTCGTCCCGGTTGACCTGAGTGCGGATTTGCAGTTCGGCAGCGGCCTTCTGGCCCTGACCCAGGAGCGTCTGCTGGCCTGCGATCCCAAGACCCAGCAGTGGCGTGAATGGGCCCTGGCGGTAGATCAAAGCCTGCGCCTGCAGGATCATGGCGGTGTGGGCAACCTGGAACTGCATGACAGGAGCGCGCGTCTTGCACAGTGGCTGATCACGCTGAAGCATCAGACCTCCATGCTGCAGCTGATGCAGCAGTTCGACCGCCAGCGCGAGCGCATCGCCCGTCAGGAGGCCTATAGCGCGGTCAGCGATGAGGATGTCCCGCATTGCCCGGTCTGCCACTCGGTGCTGCCGCCCGATACCGAGGAATGCCCGGCCTGCGCACGCCAGCAGGCGCCCCAGACCTCCACCTGGGTGCTGCTGCGCCTGTGGCGTTTTGCCAAACCTTATCAGGGCCAGCTGCTGCTGGGCTTCTTGCTGACCCTGGCCACGACGGCGGCCCAATTGGTGGCTCCTTATCTGACCATCCCGCTGATGGACAAGATACTGATTCCGTTCCAGAACGGTGAAAAAATCGACCGGGATCTGGTTTTCTTCTATCTGGGCATGCTGCTGCTGTCGGCGCTGCTTGCCTGGGCATTGGGCTGGGCACGTACTTTCGTGCTGGCCAAGGTGTCCGAGCGCATAGGCTCCAATCTGCGCACCACCACCTACAACCACTTGCTGAACCTGTCGGTGGATTACTACGGCAGCAAGCGCACGGGGGATCTGATGGCGCGTATCGGTGCCGAAACCGATCGCATCAATCTGTTTCTGTCGCTCAACGCACTTGATTTTGCAACCGATGTGCTGATGATCGTGATGACATCGGCCATCCTGTTCTCCATCAACCCCTGGCTGGCGCTGGTCACGCTGGTGCCGCTGCCCTTCATCGCCTGGATGATCCACACCGTGCGCGACCGCCTGCGCACGGGCTTCGAGAAGATAGACCGCGTCTGGTCCGAGGTGACCAATGTGCTGGCCGACACCATTCCCGGCATCCGCGTGGTCAAGGCCTTCGCACAGGAAAAGCGTGAAGCCGACCGCTTTGCCGACGCCAATCTGATCAATCTCCAGGCCAACGACAAGGTCAACAAGACCTGGTCGCTGTTCACCCCCACGGTGACGCTGCTGACCGAGGTCGGCATTCTGGTGGTCTGGGGCTTCGGCATCTATCTGGTGGCCGGCGGCTCCATCACGGTCGGTGTGCTGACCGCCTTCATCGCCTATATCGGCCGTTTCTATACCCGCCTGGATTCGATGAGCCGCATTGTCTCGGTCACGCAGAAGGCTGCTGCCGGTGCCAAGCGCATCTTCGACATCCTCGACCATGTCAGCAATGTGCCCGAGCCCAGCAACCCCGTGAAGCTGCCCGGCAAGGCCAAGGGTGCCATCACCATGGAGGATGTGGGCTTTCGCTACGGCAGCCGTGCCGTCATCAAGCATCTGAACCTGGAGATCAAGCCCGGCGAGATGATCGGACTGGTCGGCCACAGCGGCTCGGGCAAGAGCACCCTGGTCAATCTGATCTGCCGTTTCTACGACGTCTCCGAGGGCTCCATCCAGCTCGACGGCGTGGACGTGCGCCGCATGTCCGTGTCCGACTACCGCAGCAATATCGGCCTGGTGCTGCAGGAGCCCTTCCTGTTCTTCGGTACGATTGCCGAGAACATCGCCTACGGCAAGCCCGATGCCACGCGCGAGGAAATCGTGGCCGCGGCGCGTGCCGCCCATGCCCACGAGTTCATCCTGCGCCTGCCCCACGGCTATGACTCCCTGGTCGGCGAGCGCGGCCAGGGCCTGTCGGGTGGCGAGCGCCAGCGTATCTCCATCGCGCGTGCGCTGCTGATCGATCCGCGCATCCTTATCCTCGACGAAGCCACCTCGGCCGTGGATACCGAGACCGAAAAGGAGATCCAGAAGGCGCTGGACAATCTGGTCCAGGGGCGCACCACGATCGCCATTGCCCACCGCCTGTCCACCTTGCGCAAGGCCGACCGTCTGGTGGTCATGGATCGTGGCGAAATCGTCGAAGTCGGCCCGCACGACGAGCTGATGGATCTCAAGGGCCATTACTTCCGTCTCTACGACGCCCAGGCACGCCGTGCCGAAGAGGATGCGCAAGCGGCCGGCCTCAAGCTGCAGACCAAGGAAACACAATGATCGAAGCTCCCCAATCCAATCTGAGCGGTATGCAGCTGGAGCGCAACGCCCATGGCCGTCTGGTGCTGACCCTGGGCAACGGTCTGGTCTACGAAGCCGTCGTTCCCGTGCGTGCATTTCCGATTGCCGCGCCTGCCGAAGGGCTGTCGCTGATCGCCGCCGATGGCAAGGAAGCGCTGTGGGTGGCCCGCATGGCCGACCTGCAGCCCGAGCATCGTCAGCTGATCGAGCAGGACCTGGCAGTGCGGGAGTTCGTGCCGACCATAGAGCGCATTCTCAAGGTCTCGAGTTTTTCCACCCCCAGCACCTGGGAGCTGCAGACGGATCGCGGCCTGACGCAGATGGTGCTCAAGGCCGAGGAAGACATTCGCAAGCTGGCCGGGCGCACCCGACTGCAGATCACGGGCCAGGATGGCGTGCAATATCGGATTCCCGACAGCAGCAAGCTGGACCGGCATTCGCGCAAGCTGCTGGAGCGCTTTCTGTAAGCCGCGCAGCGCGACTATTTCAAGGGCCTCGCATAATCGCGAGGCCCTTTTTTGTATCAAATTGCGCAGTGGCGCTTGATATATATAGGCTAATAGCTATCAAAATAGGATTGAAAATAATCCTACAGTTTTCTCAAGCGTGGCCGATAACAGGGCGAGATAGCTGATTTTCCGCCTGCACCTTTTTACTGCCGAGGGCCAAGCCATGCAAATTCCACCTCTAGACCGGACACAGACGCCCTGGCGTACCCAGGGTGCGGATTTGTATTCCACAGGCGCCTCTGGCGCCGCGCCGGTGCGCCCCGTGAATGCGGTGAATGCGACGGAGTCGGTGGACAAGATCGGCGAGGGCCGCACGGTGCGTGAGCCCGAGAAGCCCTCGGCTCCCGA
Source organism: Comamonas sp. wu1-DMT (assembly GCF_040187805.1). Lineage (NCBI taxonomy): Bacteria > Pseudomonadati > Pseudomonadota > Betaproteobacteria > Burkholderiales > Comamonadaceae > Comamonas > Comamonas sp. wu1-DMT. Next base: position 235,897 of record NZ_JBANEM010000002.1, on the reverse strand, counting down.
TACCGAGAACCGCGACTGGACGCTGGCCGAGGAGGTCAAGCAAAAGGAGGAGGTCGAGGAGCCGCCCAAGGAGCCGATCTCCAAGCAACTGATCGAGTTCATCCAGTCCATGTGGCGCGCCAGCGCCCAGGCGGTGGAGCAGGCGCAGGAAACCAGCAAGTCGGAAGATCTGCTGCAGAGCAAGCAGCAGGCGCGCAATGAGCCGCTGACTTATTCCGAGCCCAGGATAAAGCGCAGCGGCAACGCCAAGTAAGTGATTGCTTTTTTTGAGAGCTGATTGCGCTTGATATTCAAGCGCTTCAGCTATTTTTATATCTTATTTGCTTTCAGGATCAGCGCTGTCAGCTTCTGATTTGTGAGCATCGTCCTTGGCTGGTGCAGCTGCCACGGCTTCCGCGGCCTTGGCCTTTTCACGCGCTGCCCGGTATTTGACGGCAAAGGCGCGCACTTCCTCATAGGTGACAAAGCCGTCCTTGTTGGTGTCGGTTTCGTCAAAGGCGGCGGCCAGCTTGGGGATGATGGCCACTTCCTTGCGGCTGAGCTTGCCATCCTGATTGAAGTCCAGCATCTTGAACTGCTGCTGGGCCTTGATCTCGCCCTTGGAGAGCTGGGTTCCCTGTCTTTCTGCCACCTTGTCGCTGGCAGTTTCCTCGGCGCGCACCGTGGGCAGCAGCAGCACGGCGCTGGTCAGCAGCACGCCCATGGCGGTCTTCATGACCGAGCTGCTGCGCGCGACGATGGGGTGGTTCTTGGCTTTTGACATAGCGGTACAGATGAGGGCCATGACGGCATTCTCAAGCACCGTCCCGCCGCACTTTCAAAGTTTTGCATTCGCTTGCCGGACTTTGCCAAGCTTTACGTAGGCAGCGCCGCCTTGTCGTGGGCAATGCCGCTGCGCACATGGCCCGAGGGAACATGCCCGGCTGCATTGCGCACATGGCCGGTCTGGTCGTCGAAGAAGAAATCGGGCTCGAACTCGCGCAGAAACCCGCCCTTGGCCAGTCCGCCGAGGAACATGGCTTCATCGACATCGATCTTCCAGTCCATCAGCGTATTGAGCGCACGCTCATGGGCCGGGGCGCTGCGCGCCGTGACCAGGGCCGTGCGCACGCGCATGCCGGCCACATCGGCCTGCTGCAGGCGGTGCAGGGCGGCCAGCAGCGGCTTGAAAGGGCCCTCAGGCAGCGGCTGGGCGGCTTTCTCCAGCTCATGCTGCTGGAAAGCCTCCAGGCCCTGGGCCTGGAAGATGCGCTCGGCCTCGTCGGAAAACAGCACGGCATCGCCGTCGAAAGCGATGCGCACTTCGCGCGGATGGCTGCTGCTGGCGCGCATGGAGTCGGTGAACACATGGGCGGCCGGGTAGCCCAGCTGCAGTGCCTGGGTCACGTCATCGGCATTCGCCGAGAGAAACAGCTGGGCTCCCAGCGGACGCAGATAGCCGAAGGGGTCGCGCCCCTGGGTGAATACGCCGCGCTGTATGGAGTGCAGGCCGTGGGCCTGGGCCGAGCGGAAGACGCGCATGCCGCTGACGGGGTCGTTGCGCGAGAGCAGCACCACTTCCACATGCTGCTGTGCCTCGGTGTTGAAGGCCAGCAGCTTCTTGACCAGCGAGAAGGCCACGCCGGGCGCGGCAGGCACGTTCAGCCGCTCGCGCTGCAAGCGCAGATAGCTCGCCGGGTCGCTGTCCTCGAAGAGGCGGTTTTCCTCCTCGAAATCGAACAGGGCTCGCGAGGAGATGGCGACGACGAGCTTGTCGTTCAGGGTCATGGCCATGGCGGTACGGCTTTGGGCGGATGTGCAGACAGGCTTCGATGATACGCAGGCCGCCGCGCCCTCACCAGTTGGCTTCGCGCTCGGGCGTGGCACTGATATGGTGTATGGACAGATCGGCACCGTCGAACTCCTGCTCCTGGCTCAGGCGCAGCCCCATGGTTTTCTTGAGCAGGCCATAGACCAGCAGGCCGCCGAGCGCTGCCCAGGCCACGCCCATCAGCGTGCCTATGAGCTGGGCCAGCGGATGCACGCCGCCAAGCCCGCCCAGTGCCTGCGTGCCGAAGATGCCGGCCGCAATGCCGCCCCAGGCGCCGCACAGACCGTGCAGCGGCCACACGCCCAGCACATCGTCGATCTTCCATTTGTTCTGCGTTAGCGTGAACATGAAGACAAAGATGGCGCCGGCGGCAGCCCCCACGACCAGTGCCCCCAGAGGATGCATCAGATCCGAGCCCGCACAGACGGCAACCAGGCCGGCCAGCGGGCCGTTGTGCACAAAACCCGGGTCGTTTTTGCCCACGGCCAGGGCGGCCAGCGTGCCGCCCACCATGGCCATCAGCGAGTTCACTGCGACCAGACCGGAGATCTTGTCCAGACTCTGGGCACTCATCACATTGAAGCCGAACCAGCCCACGATCAGAATCCAGGCGCCCAGCGCCAGAAAGGGAATGCTGGAGGGCGGTGTGGCCGCAATCGCTCCGCCCTGGCGGTAGCGATTGCGGCGCGGGCCCAGCAGCAGCACGGCTCCCAGGGCGATCCAGCCGCCCACGGCGTGGACCACCACGCTGCCGGCAAAGTCATGGAACTCGGCACCGGTCAGCGCCTTGATCCAGGCCTGGACGCCGAAATGCTGGTTCCAGGCAATGCCCTCGAAGAAGGGATAGATCAGGCCCACGATCATGGCCGTGGCGATCAGCTGGGGCCAGAACTTGGCGCGCTCGGCGATGCCGCCCGAGATGATGGCGGGAATGGCGGCGGCAAAGGTCAGCAGAAAGAAGAACTTGACCAGGCCGTAGCCGTTGAGCGCAGCGAGCTGCTCGGCGCCCACGAAAAAGTGCGTGCCGTAGGCCACGCCATAGCCGAGAGCGAAATAGACCACGGTGGAGACCGAGAAGTCGACCAGGATCTTGACCAGGGCATTGACCTGGTTCTTGCGGCGCACGGTGCCCAGTTCCAGGAAGGCGAAACCGGCGTGCATGGCCAGGACCATGACGGCGCCCATCAGAATGAACAGGGCATCCGCGCCCTGTTTTAGTGCTTGCATGAAAACGCTCCAGCTGAAATTTGCTATTTATTGGTGCGAAATTGAGGGAAATACCCGCAATGCACTAAAAGAAAGCAAGAATTGCGCCAAGCTGGAGTGGGCGCTTCCGCACCGCTGCGGACGCGGCCGGCCTATTTGACGAACTGGTTGAGCTGGATGATGGGCATGAGCACGGCCAGCACGATGAGCATGACCACCAGTCCCATGACGACGATGAGCAGCGGCTCGAGGATCGTGGCCAGGTGCATGGCGCGGCGCTGGACCTCGGTGGACAGCTGGGTGGCGGCACGCTGCAGCATCAGCGGCAGCTGGCCCGTCTGCTCGCCCAACCGGGCGAACATGGCGACCAGGCCCGGAAAGCGCTTCTTCTGAGCCAGGGCCGAGGCCAGTGGCGCGCCTTCGCGCACCAACACCAGCGCATCCATGGCATCGGCGCGCAGGGCGCGGTTGTTCAGCGTCTCGGCCGCGGCCTGCAAGGCCTTGAGAATGGGCACGCCCGCTCCGGCCAACATGGCCAGGGTGCCGGCAAAGCGCGCCGCGTTATAGCTGCGCGAGAGCCGGCCTATGAGCGGCAGACGCAGCCATTGGGCATCGAAGCGCTCGCGGAATGCCTCGTTCCTGAGCGCCAGCCGAAAGCCCACGGCAGCCAGCAGCAGCACGGCCAGCATGAACCAGCCGTAGTGGCGCACAAAGTCGCTGATGCCGAGCATGACCACGGTGAGAAACGGCAGCGCACGCTTGGTGCCGGCAAACACGCCGGCCACCTGCGGCACCACATAGCTGACCAGAAAGATCACGATGACGATGGCCACCAGCGTCACGATGGCCGGATACAGCGAGGCGCCGATGAGCTTGGACTGCAATGCCTGGCGCGCCTCCAGGTCGTCGGCCAGGTTTTCCAGCACCGGACCCAGGCTGCCGCTGGATTCGCCGGCGCCGATCACGGCGCAAAAGATATCGGAAAACTCGCGTGGATGCTGTTCCAGCGCCCTGGCAAAGCTGGAGCCGGCATTGACCTCGGCCCTCAGCGCTGCGACCAGCTGATGCTGGCGTTCGTCCTCGGCTTCCTCGGACAGCGCGGCCAGTGCGCGTTCTATGGGCAGGCCGGAGCTGACCAGGCCCGAGAGCTGGCGGGTCCATACCGCGAGGCTGGTGGAGTTGAAGACCGGGCGCGTGAACCATCCGGAAGCGCCGGTGCGGCCTTGGCCCTTGCCAGCGGCGACGGGCTCGACCTGCAGCGGCACCAGGGCCTGGCTGCGCAGCTGGCTGCGCGCGGCACGGGCGTTGTCGGCTTCCAGGGTGCCCTTGCGGGTCTGGCCCTGGGCATCCAGGGCTTCAAAGGTAAAGGCGGGCATGCGCGAATCGATCTGACGGGTGAGGGGTTAATGCAGATAGTAGCGACTAATGATGTCAGCACTTCGGCGTTTGAGAGAGCGAGCCCGGCTTGACGCAGGTCATGACTGCCGCGGCCGGGCTCGGCACAATGGTCTGCCGATTCAAGAATGCGAGGTTTCGATGCTCAAGGACAAGGTTGCATTGGTGACGGGGGCTGCATCCGGCATAGGCCGCTGTGTGGCACTGACATGGGCCAGGGAAGGCGCGCGGGTGGTGCTGGCCGACCTCAACGAGGAGCAGGGCCAGGAGACCGCAGCCCTGGTGCGCGAGCTGGGCGCCGAGGCACTGTATCTGCGCGCCGACGCCGGCAGCGCGGCGGATCATGAAGCGCTGGTGGCCTTGACCATGCGCCACTTCGGCCGCCTGGACGTGGCCTGCAACAACGCCGGCATCGGCGGTGTCAGTGCGCCCACGGCCGACTATCCACTGGATGCCTGGGAGCAGGTGCTGCGCGTCAATCTCTCGGGCGTCTTCTATGCCTGCAAATACCAGATCGCCGCCATGCTGCAGGGCGGCGGCGGCTCCATCATCAATATGGCGTCCATCCTCGGTGCCGTGGGCTTTGCCAACTCTGCGGCCTATACAGCGGCCAAGCATGGCGTGCTGGGTCTGACCAAGGCGGCAGCGCTCGAATATTCGGCCAGGGGCGTGCGCGTCAATGCCGTGGGGCCGGGCTTTATCCACACTCCCATGATCAGCGGTCTGGAGCAGGACCCGGCTACGCATGCGGCGCTGGTGGCGGCCCACCCCATGGGACGCCTGGGCCAGCCCGAGGAGATCGCCGAGCTGGTGGCCTGGCTGGCCAGCGACCGTGCGTCGTTTGTGACGGGCGCTTATTACCCGGTCGACGGCGGTTACTTGGCGCGCTGAGTGGTTTGCAGCGGTTTGTTATAGGTTTTGATTGCCCTGCGCTTGACTGGCAGCCGCTAAGGGCGAAAACCTTAAACGACTGGCGCCATGGCTGCGGCTTGCATATCGCCGTCGATCTCGTCGGCGCGCACCGAGGCCGCACGCTGCAGCAGCGGCGTGGCATAGGCCTCGAATTCGGGCCGCTTGGGCAAGCTGCCGTCCATCATGCTCCATCCGATATAGCTGGCCAGATACAGATCGGCGGCCGTGAAGTGGTCGCCGCAGACATAGCGTTTTCCGGCCACCGCATGCAGCAAGGTGTTCAGCACATCGTCAAAGCGGCCAAAGCCTGCGCTCATGGCCTGCTGATGAGTTTGCGATTGCAGCCAGCCTTCGTTGCGGGCGGTTGTGACGGCCTCCACAGGCCCGGCGACAAAGAACAGCCAGCGAAAGTAGCTGGCCCGTTCCGGGCTGCCCATCACCGGGGCCAGTTGTTTCTCGGGGAAAAGCTCGGCCAGATAGGCGAGGATGGCTCCGGTCTCGGTGACCACGGCATCGCCATGCTGCAGCGCCGGTACCTTGCCCATGGAGTTGATGGACAGGTACTCGGGCGACTTCATCTCGGGTCCGAATTCCAGCTCAACGGTTTCATAGTCGGCACCGCATTCCTCCAGCATCCAGCGCACCATGCGGGCGCGTGATCTGGGGTTGCTGAAAAAGCGCAGCTTGGGCTGGTGAGATGTGGACATTGCGGCTCTCCTTGACGGGCTGTTGTGACATGGCAAAAACGCCATGCAGCCAATGTAGGAGCGGGGGCTGACAGTTTCTGTCAGCAGCGCCGCTCAATCCAGCGTGTAGCCGGTTTCGTCCAGCCAGCGCTGTATCAGTGCCTGGCGCCGCTGCGGATAGCGTTCGCCCAGATCCTCCAGCGCGTCCACGCGGTCGGCGCGAAAGTGACGAAAGGCCTGGCGCAACTCGCACCAGGCCGAGACCACGCGGCTGCGCTCGAAGTAGGCCATGGCAAACGGCCAGATGCGGCGCTGGCTCGGCACGCCATGCTGGTCGCGGTAGTGCAGCACGACCTTGTGTTCGGCACGGATGGCGCGGCGCAGCGCGGCCTGCCAGGGCTCGGCCGGCGGATCTGTCTGCATATTGGGAACCAGCAGGCCGCTGGTGTCGACGGCAATGCGCAGCTCCAGCGGCAGTGCTGTGCGTATGCGGTCCATGGCGGCGGTGGCGGCCTGGGCCAGTTGCGGATCAGCCTGCAGGCTGGCCCAGCGCGCGCCCAGCAGCAGGGCCTCCAGCTCGTCGGCGTTGAACATCAGCGGCGGCAGCAGAAAGCCGGGCCGCATCTCGAAACCTATGCCGGGGTCGCCCAGGATGTCGGCGCCCTGGGTGCGCAAGGTGGCGATGTCGCGGTACAGCGTGCGCAGGCTGATGCCCAGTGCCTGGGCCAGTTCGGGCCCGGTCTGCGGCTGACGGGCGCGGCGCAGCGTATCCAGCAATTGCAGCAGACGGGCGGAGCGGCTCATGAAAGAAATCTCGGAGGTGAACGACGCAGGAGTTTGGCACGCTCTCATGCCGGGACGCTGGTTTGTCGTTCTCTCTGCAATCCCTCCTACCGCGCAGCGTGAGAGGAGGGAGCTGCCAGGACCGCTCAGGCGGAGTTCATGGCGCCAGCCGTGATCTCCAGGCTGCGCAGGCGCAGCTCGGCGTCATAGACATCGCTGACGATCATGAATTCATCGGCCTGGGTCTCGTCGGCCAGATTCTGCAGTCCCTGGCGCACGGTATCCGGGCCGCCGATGACGCCCACGGCCAGAAAATCGGCAATCGCCGCCTGGGCGCGCCCATCCAGCTGCTCCCAGAAGTCCGGTATCGGGGGCATGAGGCGGGTGCGGTTTCCGGTCAGAATGCCGAGCACGCGCTGATAGGTGCTGCTGGCCAGAAACCGCGCCTCTTCATCGCTGGGGGCTGCAATCACGGGCACGCCGACAATCGCGTAAGGCTTGGCCAGTGTGGCACTGGGCTTGAACATCTGGCGGTACAGGGCCAGGGCCTGGTGCAGCATGCGTGGCGCAAAGTGCGAGGCAAAGGCGTAGGGCAGGCCCATGTGTGCAGCCAGCTGGGCAGAGAACAGGCTGGAGCCCAGCAGCCAGATGGGCACGTGGGTGCCCGCGCCCGGCATGGCGATGATGCGTGCTCCATCCTGCTGATCGCCCAGCAGGCGCTGCAGCTCCTGCACGTCGCGTGGGAAATCCTCCTCGGTCTCCACGCGGTCGCGGCGCAGGGCGCGCATGGTCGCTGCGTCGGTGCCCGGCGCGCGGCCCAGACCCAGGTCGATGCGGCCCGGGTAGAGCTCGGCCAGCGTGCCGAAGGCCTCGGCGACCACCAGCGGTGCATGGTTGGGCAGCATGATGCCGCCCGAGCCCACACGAATCTTCTGCGTGGCACCTGCGATGTGGCCGATCAGCACGGCCGTGGCCGAACTCGCAATGCCCGGCATATTGTGGTGCTCGGCCAGCCAGTAGCGGGTGAAGCCCAGCTTTTCAGCCTGCTGCGCGGTGCGCACGGCAATCTGCAGAGCATCGGCCACCGTTGCGCCTTCGCGCACGGCGACCAGGTCCAGCATGGACAGCTTGACGTTGTTCAGGGATTTCATGGCGTTTTATCTATATGATTTTGATAGCTTATGGCGCTTTGTGAGTCAGCGCTTGCGGCCTACTTCACGTCCAAAAACAATGCCAACCAGCACACCCCAGATCAGCAGCACGGCGGCCATTGCGTAATAGGTGCTGCCGGCTTGCATGGCGAATACCGAGCCCAGCAAGGCCACCAGCGCCGCCATGCGGATCACGCGGCGCAACTGGTCCACGGGCAGGCGGGCCTTGAGGTTGAACAGCACAGCGAGGCTGATGACAGCCAGGGCGATCAGCAGCAGAAACAGATCGCCGCCATAGGGCTGGACGAAAGTGCGAAGGTTTTCAAGCATGGCAACGATTCTGGCAAAGCTCAATGACCGCTGCTGGCTGAGGCCATGCATGAAAAAAGCCCACCGTGAGGTGGGCTGTGCAGCGAGGCGGGGAGTCAGTTCAGGCCGAGGGCGGCAAGCAGCGCATCGGCTGCAGTGCCATTGAGCCGCTGCTGATTGCTGACCATCTGCTTGTCCCGATAGCCGACATAGGTGATGCCGCCCCGTTCGACGAACAGGCGGTAGTTCTGGAAGTTGCTGACGTTGAGCTGGGTGGGCTCCTGCGTGAAGCGCAGCACCTTGGCATCTGCCTGGGTGGCGATGCTGTAGTTGCTGACCAGGATCGTCTTGCAGGTGGACACTCCGTTGATGAACAGGGTCCGGTTGTTGGGCAGGGTGCTCATATCGCCCTCGCATTCATAAAAGCGCGCGCGCTGCTCGCCGCCGTTCTCGAAACCCACCATATAGCGCTTGTAGGCCGCGCTGCCATCGGGCTTGAGATAGTCGCGGCGGCCGACCAGCACGCGCGAGTTGTTGCCGTGCACATCGGCGGCCGAGACATTGGGCGCGAAGTCGCCGGCGTTCCACGCGATGAATTCCGCAAGCGTGGCGCTGCGCCAGGTGCTGGTGTCAGGGTTGTTGGGGGCGTCGGCACGAGCAATGGTGGCGCGGTTGGCGTTGTTGCTCAGGTAGTAGTCGCTGCCGCCCAGATCGGTGACGGTGCGATAGCTGAGCGTGGAGCCGCTGGGGAAGGTCGTTTCGGCGGGAACCTGATCGGGCCTGGGGCCCAGCTGGCAAAGCTGCCGTCGGCCGCGTCCTGCCACGGCGCGGAGCGGATCTCGGTGACGATGTCGCGCATCTTCAGGCCGGTGATATTGCGCACGCTTTGCCTGGCTCTGCTGGCCAGGCTCTTGCAGTACAGGGATTCGCTCTCGCCGCTGGCAAGGCTGGTGACCTGCTGCACGAAATCGATGGGACAGGCAAACCATTCGCTGCCGGTCCAATAGACCTGCGGCCGGGTCCAGGGCTGCTCCTGGCCGCCGACCACGCGCTCGCGGAATTCCGTGAAATAGCGTTTGCCGTTGGCGTCTGGCGTGTTCTGCTCGGCCGTGGCTTCGAAAGCCCGGATGTAGTAGTTGCTGGTGTCGGTAAAGCTGAGCCAGCGCAGCTGAGTGCTAGCCGCGGGGCCGCCGGCCTCGGGGCTGCTGGATTGCGACTGCATGGCTGCGATCAGGCCCACATTGCCGGCCGTGACGCCCGAGGCGCTTGCCACCTGCTGGGCGGCGGTCTCCATGGCGGATTGCTTGTCCTTCATGGAGCTGCTGGTGTCGCTGAGGGCGGGGTTGTCCAGCACGGCCGTGGCCAGGGTCTGCAACTGCTGCAGCAGCACGCTGTTGACGGCGGCATTGAGCTGCACCGAAGTCAGCGGTGCGCCGTCGACGCCTGTGGCGCCCGCCGTGTTGCTGAGCTGGGTCTGGGTGGTCACCACGATCAGGCGCGCCATGGTTGCGGCCAGCTTTCCGGCGTCGCTGCCGTCCTGGGTGAAATCCGCCAGCGCCGAAGTGCCCAGGCCCAGCTGGCTCTGGATGGCTGCTGCCGCATCGCTGGTGCTGCTGCCCGTGGCCTGGCTGTGCGCATGGACCAAGGTGCTCAGCGGGCTGACGACGCCAGGTTGATCGGCGGGCGCTCGCAGCATGAAGGCCACGGGAACGGCGCCGGTGTCGGCATCGACGGAGTCCTTGGTGACCAGGGCCAGAATCGGGAACTTGCCCACATCGGCCTCGGGCACTTCCAGGCTGGCCTGGCCAGAGGCATTGGTGACGGCACTGGGCTCCCCTGTGTCGCAGCTGCCGTTGTCGTTTCTGTCCAAGCAGACCTTGACGTTCTGCAAGGCGCCGTCGATCACGGTGGTGGAGATCGATCTTGTGGCCGGAGCCGGGGCGGGCGACGGAGCGGGAGAGGCGCTGTCGCTGCCGCCACCGCAGCCGGCAATGGAGGCAATCAGGACCAGGGTGCCCAGGGATACCGAGCGGCGGATGAAGAGTGTGGTGGTGGATGTTTGTGACATGGCAGCCTTTGGTTGAGAGAGTGGCTGTCGTTGTTTGTAAGCACTTGTTGTCGCGAAAACATCACCAGAATGAGTGAAGGGTTTGCAGCTATTTCAAAGTGTGAGTAAATGAAATGAATCCCCGGCGAAGCTCCATGAGGTGCTTGCTGTGGCGAGCCTTGGAAGGGGGCTCTATGGCGGTAGCGCATCTGCCTTTGATGTTGCAGGAACGGTTGCCCGCATTGATTGCGGCCATCTACGAGTCGGCACTGGAGCCGGCGCGCTGGCAGGGCTTTCTGGCCTTGTTCGGCGCGGCCCTGCGTTCACCGGCCAGCGTGATCTGGGCCAACGATTTCGCGCAGCGGACGGTGGATCTGGACGGGGGGGTTTGGCACTTTCGGCGCCAGCCAGGGCTTTGCCGCCGCTGAACTGGAAAGCTTTGCCGCCCACTACTGTCAGTGCAATGTCTGGCTGCAGGACCAGAGTCTGCATAGACCGGGCACGGTGGTGAATTCCTCCACCCTGTTTCCCGACCGCAGCCTGCCGGGTACCGAGTGGTATGGCGACTGGTTGCGGCCTCAGGACCTGTTCTATTCCTGCGCGGCCGTGGTCGACAATCAGCATGACCGATCTTTCAACATCACCGTTGTCAGGCCGCATGCCGTGGGTGCCTACAGCGCCGAAGAGCTGGGCCTTGTGCAGCAGCTCATGCCGCATCTGCAGAGCGCATTTGCAATTCACCGACGCCTGTACCGTACCCAGGCATTGCTGAATGCATCGCTGGCCGTACTGGAGGATCTGCCGGTAGGCGTGGTTCTTCTGGACGAGCGTGCGGCCGTGATGCATGCCAGCAGCCGGGCCTTGCGCCTGATGGAGCAAAGCCAGCTGATGTATCGCGCGGCCGACGAGAGCCTGCAGGCCACCAATGCCGCAGACCAGCGCTGGCTGCAGAAAGCCATGCGGGACTGTGTTGCCACGGGACTGGGCAAGGCGCTGCACCACGGGCGGGCCAGCCGCTTCACAGGGCTGGCCGGACAGCAGTTGCAGGTCATGGTGTCGCCCTTGCCCGTACACAGCAGCCCCTATGGCGAGCGCAGTGCCGCCATGCTGCTTATCAGCGATCCGGCGCTGAGCATTCCTTCGCTGCAGGATTTGCTGCGCAATCTCTATCGGCTCACGCTGGCAGAGGCTCAACTGGCCCAGGCGCTGATCAATGGCTGGACCCTGCAGGAGTTCGCCGAGAGACAGGGCCTGTCCATCCATACCGCGCGTTCGCAATTCAAATCGGCAGCGGTCAAGGTCGGTGTGGGGCGGCAGGCTGATTTCGTGCGCGTGCTGCTCACGGGGCCTGCCATGCTGCGCTGGCGCGAGTGAGTCTCGGACCCTCAGTCGCGCGTGACGCGCATCACCTCGGCCTGGGTAGTGATGCCTTCGCGAATCAGGCGTTCGCCATCCTCGCGCATCAACTGCATGCCTGCAGCCATGGCAGTCTCGCGGATCTCGGCCTCGCTGGCACCGCGATGGATCTGGGCGCGAATCGCATCGTCCACCGCCAGCAGCTCGAAGATGCCGGTGCGGCCCCGGTAGCCGCTGGGCTCGCTTTGGTCGACCTTGCGTACCAGGCGCTGCGCCAGCACCCCCAGCAGCGATGAGGACAGCAAAAAGGGCTCGACCCCCATGTCGATCAGGCGGGTGACGGCGCTGGGTGCGTCGTTGGTGTGCAGCGTGGCCAGTACCAAGTGGCCGGTGAGCGAAGCCTGGATGGCGATCTGCGCGGTTTCGAAGTCGCGGATTTCGCCGATCATGATCACGTCCGGGTCCTGGCGCAGCAGGGCGCGCAAGGCCTTGGCAAAGGTCAGCTCGATCTTGGCGTTGACCTGGGTCTGGCCCACGCCGGCCAGCTCATATTCGATGGGGTCTTCCACCGTCATGATGTTGCTGTGGCTGGCATCCATGCGCTGCAGCGCGGCGTAGAGCGTGGTGGTCTTGCCCGAGCCCGTGGGGCCGGTGACCAGCACGATGCCGTGCGGCTGCGCCGTGAGATGGGTAAAGCGCCTGAGCGTCTCGCCGCCCATGCCCACGGCTTCCAGGCTGAGCTTGCTCTCGCTCTTGTCCAGCAGGCGCAGCACGGCACGCTCGCCGTGGGCGCTGGGCAGGGTGGAGACGCGCACGTCAATGGCTCGCGTGCCCAGGCGCAGGCTGATGCGCCCGTCCTGGGGCAGACGTTTCTCGGCAATGTCCAGATCGGCCATGATCTTCAGGCGGCTGATCAGGGCGGCGTGCAGGGCGCGATTGGGCTGCACCACTTCGCGCAGATCGCCGTCCACGCGAAAGCGCACGCTGGAATGGCGCTCGTAGGGCTCGATATGGATGTCCGAAGCACCGTCGCGCGCCGCCTGCGTGAGCAGGGCGTTGAGCATGCGGATGATGGGGGCGTCATCGGCGGTTTCCAGCAAGTCCTCCACGGCTGGCAGGTCCTGCATCATGCGTGTCAGATCGGCATCGGACTCGACCTCGCTGACCACCATGGCTGCGCTGGAGTCGCTTTGCGCATAGGCCGCGCTGATGCGGTGGGCCAGCGCGCCGCTGTCCAGCAACTGCCAGCGTTGCACTGCATGCTTGCGCTGCACTTCGGAGATGGCCGACCAGTCGGGCTGAGGGCCATGCCAGAGCACGGGCTCCTGGCCGTCATCCTCGATCAGCAGCTGGCTGCTGCGGGCAAAGCCATAGGGCAGGGGGTAGCGCATGCGTGGCCTTCGCTTACAGAGTGCCCGGAGGCAGGGTGGCGGGCGTCGCAGGCGTCACGGTCACTGGCTGGCCGTTCACCGTGGGCTGGCCCGGGCGCGTGAAGTCCACGATCTCGGGCTTGGCCCCGGGAACGATGGCCACATTGGGCACGCTCGCCGGTGCAGCACCGCTGGATGCGGGCAGCAAGGGCGCGGCATTGACATTGCGCATCAGCAGATTGGGGTCGGGCTGCACGGTTTGCTGCATGCCGCGAATGGACTCATAGCGGTCCTGCGAAAGCTGGCTGGTGGAGTTGGCGTCACGCAACACCGTGGGGCGCAGAAACACCATCAGATTGGTTTTCTTGCGCTCGCGGCTGGTGTTGCGGAACAGATTGCCCAGCAAGGGAATGTCGCCCAGCAGCGGCACGCGCTCCTGGCTCTGGCTGTATTCGTCGGCAATCAGGCCGCCCAGCACCACGATGGCTCCGTCCTCGACCAGCACATTCGACTCGATGGAGCGTTTGGTGGTGGTGGCACCGGACTGGGCGTTGGCGGTGCCCTGCTTGACTGCCGAGTTCTCCTGGTAGACGGCCATCTTGATGGTGCCGTTCTCGTTGATCTGCGGACGAATCTTGAGCAGCGTACCCACGTCCTTGCGCTCATAGGTGGTGAAGGGATTGACCGAGCCCGAGGTGCCGGCGGTGTTGGTATAGGAGCCTGTGGGAAAGGGCACGTTCTCGCCCACCATGATGCTGGCCTCCTCGTTGTCCAGCGTCATCAGATTGGGCGTGGAGAGAATGTTGGTGTCGCCGTCGCCCTGCATCAGGTTGACCAGGGCGCCCAGGCTGGTGTTGCCGTTGACGTTCTGGGTGAAGCCCAGGTTCATGCCCTTCATGCCGCCGATCGCCGATGCCTGGCTGTCGGTGAGGGGCGTGCCGTTGACCAGATTGCCCACGGCACCCGACAGGCCGAAGATGTTCGAGATGCCGCTGATGGAAGTGCCGTTGCCGAGCACGCCCAGCACGCGGCCGTTGTTGCGGATCACCGAACTCCATTGCACGCCGAGCTGGGCCGCCTTGTCGGCGGAGACTTCGACAATCAGTGCTTCGATCAGCACCTGGGCGCGGCGGCCGTCGAGCTTGTCGATGACGGTGCGCAACTGACGGTACAGCGGGCCGGGGGCGGTGATGATCAGCGAGTTGGTCGTGGGGTCGGCCTGGATCATGCCGCCCGTGGAGGGTTGCTGGGCCGTGCCGAAGCGCGAGCTGGGGCCGCTGTTGCCGCCGCCCAGGCCTACGGTGGCGCTGCCGTCCGTGCCGCGTGAAATGACGGGCTGGGAGCTTGCTGCATTCGTGGTCGAGCCGGCGGCTGCCGTCATGCCCGGCTGGCCGCCCAGGGCGGTGCTGGCGCTGGTCTGGGCGTTGATGGCGGCACGCAGCGTGGCGGCCAGGGACACCGCGTCGGCGTTCTTGAGATACACCACATGGATGTTGCCGTCATCACCGTTGCCCGTCATGGCCGGCTGGTCCAGACGCGCGATCAGCGAGCGGATCAGCGACAGCTTGGCCGGGTTGGCCGCTCGGATCAGCACCGAGTTGCTGCGCGGCTCGGCCAGTATGGAGGTGCGGAAGCTGGTGTCCGCCTGGCCTGCTGCCGCGCCGGCTCCGGCCTGGATCACGCCGCCTGCGGTGGCAGAGCCGCCTTCCATGAGGCGATTGACCAGGGCCACCATGTCGGCGGCCACGGCATGGCGCAGCGAGATGACTTCCACATCGGTGGCGTTGGATACATCGGTGCTGGCGATGATGCGCGAGATGCGCTGCAGGTTGTCCGCGTAGTCGGTGATGATCAGCGAGTTGTTGCCGGGGTTGACGTTGATGGTGTTGTTGGGGCTGATCAGCGGCCGCAGCACGGGCACCAGATTGTTGGCGTTCTCGTAGTTGAGCTTGAAGATCTGCGTGACGATCTGTCCGCCGCCAGCCTGACTGCCGCGTCCGCCCTGGCCGACGGAGACCTCGCTGGACTGCAGCTTGGCATCGGCTTCGGGAATCACCTTGAACAGACCTGCCGACTCCGTCACCGTGAAGCCCTGCATGCGCAGTGCCGCCAGGTACTGCTGATAGGCAGTGGCAGGCGAGACGGCCTTGTCGGTCAGCAGCGTGATCTGGCCCTTGACGCGCGGATCCACCACCACGTTGCGATTGGTGATGGCTGCCATGGCGCGCGACACGGCCTCGATATCGGCATTGGTGAAGTTCAGCGTGACCGGCTCGCCAGGTCGCAAACTGGGAGTGGCATTCGCTTGTCCGCTCTGGGTTTGAGCATGAATTGGTGCTGAAATGCAGACGGCAAGCGAGGCAACAGCTATCGAATGCAGTGTGTTTTGCCAGGCGGTGCGTGAATGCTGAGTCATGTGTCAACCAAAGGTGATGATGGAGCGCGCACCCTGGCGGCGCCCCAAGATATTGAGCAAATTTGACAGAGCGGCTTCGCGCTCGGGGCTGGCAGAGGCTTCGCCACTGAAATGCAGGCGCGAGCCCACCCATTGGCCCTGACCGCTGAGCTGCAGGTCGCCGCCCAGCGTGGTCAGATTCAGCTGGGCATTGTCTCCGCCCTGTATATCGAGGCGGTAGCTGCCCAGGGGCTTGAGCGACGACAGTCTGGACGATACGGCCAGGGCTTCGAGCCGCGTCAGGCCCTGGCTGGTGGCCCGGCCGGCGCGATATTGCAGCGTCAGCCCGACGGTGGACAGGCGCAACTGGCCCTGCAGGGCCACGGTGTTCCAGGGCGTGCCCAGGCCGGCCAGCATGTCGGCGGGCAGTTGCAGCACGCTGTCCTTGAGGCGCACCGTCATGGCGTTCCAGCCCGGCTGCAGCTGCGCCAGCATCGGGGTACTGGTGCAGCAGTCGCTTTGCAGGCTGATGCTGGCGCCGCTCAGGCCGGGCCGCAGTGTCCAGTTCAGGCGCGTGGGCAGGCTGCTCTGGTCCTGGCTGTCCTTGCCGCCCGTGAGCACCAGCCTGGCCGAGCCGCGCCAGAGCGTGCCGCGCGGCTCCTGCAACTGTACCTGGTCGGCTGTGATCGATTGCACGCCTGCGGCCAGCCAGGCCGCCGGAGCCTGGACCAGCACCGTCAGCAGAGCACCCAGCAAGGCACCGCCCACGGCCCAGCGGCGCGGCGAACGCGGATCGCCCGGCTCACGCGGTCTGCGCGAGGCTTTGCTGGTGGTGCGTGAGGTGCTCAGGCTCATGGTCGCGGCTAATTCTGTACACCTGCGTTGTCGGGCAAATCGAGCAGCAGATTGCCGCTCCAGCGTGTAACGGCAGCGCCGTCGACGCTTTCTCCGAGATTGCGGTTGAGCTTCATCTCGGCCACCGAGGCATGGCTGTTGTCACGCACCTGTGCCAGCCAGCGGGCCAGGGCGGGGGCGGCGGCATTGCTCAGGCTGACCTGGGCACGGTTGCCCAGCCACTGCAACTGTGCGCTGTTGCCGAGTTCGGTCTTGAGCGACTGCTCCAGCTGCGTGCGCGCATCGACGCTATTGCCCTGCGGCTGCTGGCGCAGCAGCTCGGCCTGGGCCTGCATCTGCAGCATGTTCTGCAGCTCGCGCTCCGCTGCCGCATGGCGTGCGGGGGCCGTGCGCAGGCTGTGCAGTGCCGGTGCCAGCGCCACCCACCAGAGCAGGGCCAGCAGCACGACACTGGCGGCGATCAGCAACAGATTCTGTTCGCGCTGGGCCAGGGCGCTCCAGCGCTGGCGCAGCGGAGCCAATGCGGTTTTCAAAGCGTTCTTCTGCTTCATGGCCTAGCCTTTGCACTGAGCACCAGATCTGTTCCTTCGCGTTGCAGCATATAGCCATTGGCCTGCAGGCTTTGCTGTGCGTCGCCCAGTGCTTCGGGACTCAGGTCCAGACCCGAGATACGCAGCTGCTTGTCCTGGTATTGCAGGCTCTTGGCATTCTGCACGCCCTGAATGCCAGCGCTAGCGGCCAGCAGGGCTTCAAGGTCGCCGGCGGACAGTGCGCCGGAGTTGCTGCGCAGCAGATCCAGTTCGCGTTGCATCTGTACCGGAGCATCGATGATGACGGGCACGTGAGGGAAGGTGGTCTGAAGTACCTGCTTGGCCTGCTGCTGGCGCAGTTCGATGGCACGGTTTTCCCTGAAGGCCCAGGCGTTGAGTCCGGCCAGCTGGGCGACGACGGCAATGCCTGCTGCCCAGCGCGCAGCACGCCATTGCGGGGCCTTGGCAAAACCATGCCAGGCATCGAGCAGGCGGCGCTTGGCGCGGGTGCTGCCGCCCAGGTCCAGATCGAACTGGGCCAGGTCGCCGGCGTAGCCATGGCTTTGCAGCAGCCGCTGGGCGGCGGTGAAGATGCTGACCGGGCGCTGCAGTGTCTCCGCGCTGTGTGCCAGATGGGGTTCGGCCAGCACCGGCAGATCCTCGGGCAGGCGAGCCAGCAGTGGCTGCAACAGGCCGGCATCGGCATGCAGGGGCAGGACGACGAGGCAGGCCTGTGCATCCAGTCCGGTGGCACTCAGCTGGGGCAGGGTGCTGTCGCCCGACAGAAGCAGCTGGGCCATGCTGCTGGGCCATTGTTCGGGCACCAGGCGGCTGGCGGCATGACCATGCTGCTCCAGGGCCTGCAGATGGGATTGCAGCCAGCCCTTGTCGCAGGCAGCCACCCAGCAGGTCTGACCCGCCGCCGAGCCAGTGTCCAGTGCCAGGTGCATGGCGGACGGCTCATCGAGCAGCTTTTCTTCCAGCAAACCCTCAAGCACGGCGCGCAGACGCTGCTGGCGCCGGCTTTGCACATTTAGCCCCAAAGGCAGGGTGACGGCATGCCAGGACAACTGAGCTGCGGGGATGACGGCGGTGATCTGGGCCGTGCGGCCCGCAGCCGGCAGCAGGGACGCCGCAGCCTGGCCGCTGCGCTGAATGCTTTGGCCATCGTCGCTGAGGACGTAAAGATATTCCGTGGCGGAGTTGGCGTGCTTCGCCGACAGCTGTATTAGCAATGTGCTCATGAGGGAAGATGCAGCATTCTATGGGGGCAGTGTGACATCAGGGTGTCAGGGTCTGGCAACCGCGGGCATACCCCAGTCGGCATGCTCCTGCCACAGGGTAGTCACGCTCATGTCCTTGCGCTGAATCAGTGAACGCTGGCTCAAGACGTTGTCCCCGAGGCGCAGGCGACCGCGGGCTTCGAAATAGCTGGTGGTCACGGAGTGCATGGCACTGTTGAAGACGCCGCTCAGGCCTATGGCCGCAGCCGCTGCATTCAGGGACTTGAAAGGCGAGGCGTCGCGCAACTGCACCAACTGGTTGGCGCGGGCCCAGTCCAGGTCCTCGGTGCTGGCCCAGATGACCTCGGCGCTGGCCGTATTGAGATTGACCATGGTGCGCTCGGGCAACAGCGAGACATAGGGCTCGATGCGCGCGATGATGCGCGGATCGACGCCCAGCCAGCCCAGTTGCCCGACGGTGCGCGGCATCAGCGGCGCAGCCTGGCTCTTGCCGCGCAGGGCCTGCTGCAAGGCCGTGGCGATCTGCATGACGGAGCTGCCGGGCAGACCCAGGCGCTCGAACAGGCGCAGAAAAGGCTTGAGGTTCTCCTCCTTCACGCTCGAATCGGCCCCGCTGAGCAGATTGCGCAGATTCAGGCGCGACTGCAGATCCACGATCTCGCCCGAGAGAAAAGCGTCCTGCATGTCGGCAAGACCGTCATCGACCTGGCTGACATTGTTCTTGGCTGCCAGAAATGTGGACAGGCGAGCCTCCTTCAGCGGCACCGCCCAGGGCTCGCCCAGATGATCGACCGGGTTGCTGCGGTTGGCGCGCGAGTCCTCCTGCAGCACCACGCGCGACCAGTCCAGCGCGCCCAGCAGCAACCAGTTGGCCTGCACGCGATTACGTTCGGCGGTCTCGATTTCCACATCGCGCCATTGCTGCCAGAGCGCGGCCGAGGCCAGGGTGGCAACCAGCACCACCGTCAGCATGGCCGCCAGCAGTGCTGCACCGCGCTGGCGCGTGCGCCTGAAACTGGCGCGTCCCAAGCCGGAAACCCCGAGCATGGGCAGCCTCGCAGCGATGGGGTTGCCCCCTTGAGGGGAAGGCGCGCAGCGGCTCAGGGGGGGATTTCATGATCTGGAGTTCGAGCGCAGCGGGTTGACCCAGTCCACCGTCATCACTCCATTGAGCGCGCGGCCTGGGGGCAGTGTCAGTTCTATGCGTATGCCGTCGGGCACGACGGGCAGCACGGGGTTGCCGTCGCTGCCGACGCTGCTGCCGTCATCGCTGCCCTGATCGCTGGACTGCGGATTGGTCCAGGCGTTGCTGCGGTAGTAGTAGACGCGCCACAGATCAAGCGGGATCAGCACGGTCTCGCGGCGCATCTGGTCGCTGGAAGGATTGCGGCCCCATTGGGCCGCCTGGTTCCAGGCATCGTTCCATTCGCTGACCGTGCGCGCGGGCAGCGATTGCCAGCGCACCCATTGGAAGCGGCCATCGACATTGCGACGGCTCCAGGCCACGATGAGCGCCCCGTTGTCGACGGCTGCACTGGTCTTGCGCGTCAGGCGCAGCACCTGGCCGTCCCAGTCCAGCACCTGGCGGCCCTGCAGCGGCATCAGCGCGTTGAGGTCGGCATTCCACTGGGCCAGCACGGTCTGCATGACGGCGTGTTGCTCACCTTGCTCGCGTGTCACTTCCTGAGCCCTCAGCATGCCGTCGATGCCGCGCCAGCTCATGATGGCCAGCAGGGCCATGGCGGCCAGGGCGACCAGCAGCTCGATCAGCGTGAAACCTTGGTTTCTGTTGCGCATGCTGCTCATGATTCAGTAGCGACCGACGATGGTGGAGACGCGCAGCACCGCAGCAGCCTCGGAAAACACCTGGGCATCCACGCGCCTGAAACTGGGGTTGGGCGTGGGGCGCACGCTGAGCTGTACCTGCATCTGTCTGCCGGCCTGCTGGCACTGGATGGTGGTGTCGCCGACGGCAGGCATCTGATTGAACAGGCGCAGTCGCACCAGTTCGTTCTGCGCGCAGAGCTGGGCCAGGATGACGTCGGACTGGCGTTGGGCGTTGCGCGTCAGGGCGCTGCTGGCCTGAAGTCCAGCCAGCAGGGTGACGCCGACAATGCCGACCGCGACCAGTACCTCGATCAGCGTGAATCCGCGCTGCAGCAGGACGGGCTTCATGGCGTCACCTGCAGGCTTTGAATGCTGAACGGGCGCAGCCCGTCGGTGGCCAGCCGCAGTGGTGCCGAGTTGCTGCCGGGCAGCGACAAGGTAATGCTCTGTCTTGGAATCAGCGGCTCCGGCCCCAGCACCACGGGTGTATTGGGCTGCACCAGCACAGGAGTCTGCAGCCATTGAGTGGGCATCTTGACGTTGGGTGGCAGGCCTTCAAACCGGAAGCCCTGCGGCAGCGGGCGCCAGACCACCAGGGCGCCATTGGTACGGGCCTGGGCGCGTGCCGACTCCAGCAGCGTGGCCAGACGCTGGGCTTCGCGCTCGAGCTGTTGCTCGCCGCTGTCGCGTATGGCCAGGCTCACACCCGCCGTCGCCAGTGCCATGATGGAAATCACCACCAGCAACTCCAAGAGTGTGAATCCCCCCTGAAGCGCTGCGCGCCTTCCCCCCCCGGGGGACGACAGCCTGTGCTGCGGGGCGGCCCTTGCTGGCTGTCCCTGTGACAGAGCGCACCCGTTCTACAGGCATTTGATGCGTTCGGGGTTGCCGCCGGGCCACCCCAAGGCAAACCCCGGCGCCAGCCGGTCAGGGCCCCCTCGGGGGGCAGCGACCACACGCAGTGAGGGAGCGTGGGGGCTCATTGCTATTGCCAGGAGCCAATATCCGCATCCTTGCCTTCGCCGCCGGCCTTGCCGTCAGCGCCCAGGGACATGATGTCAATGGGGCCCTTCACGCCTGGGTTCAGGTATTGATAAGGATTGCCCCAGGGGTCATTGGGCAGCTTTTCCAGGTAGGGCTTCCAGTTCTGCGGAGCGGGGCCTGTGGTGGGTTTGACCACCAGCGCCTGCAGGCCCTGTTCGGCCGTTGGATAGCGCTGGTTGTCGAGGCGGTAGAGCTTGAGCGCCTGGTTGATATTGGCGATATCGGTCTTGGCTGCGGTCACGCGGGCATCGTCGGCGCGGTCCAGCACATTGGGCACGATAAGAGCTGCCAGCACGCCAATGATGACCAGCACCACCATCAATTCGATCAGGGTAAAGCCGCGCGATGCGGCGTGGCGAATAGCAGACATCGGATGACGGCAGTTGGTGCTCATTGGAAACTGTAGGAAAAATGCAGTATTGCACCATCATAATCGTCGAATGCGACTGCAATCTTTCAATACCGGTCAGGGCCTTTCCATGCCGGTCAAACTCACGACCCTGCTGCTGTGGGCGATTGCCGCTGCGGTGGTGGTGTTCTGGACACTCCGGTTCGTCGGCAGTGGCAGTGAGCAGTTACCTTCAGTTGTACCTGCTCATCCGGTACAGGCCAATGCCCAGGCCATGGCCAAGGCTTTGGGGGCGGTTGCCGCGCCTGTTGCCGCCGTGGCCGCGCCAGTGGCCAGCCGCTATGCCCTGCTGGGGGTGCTGGCAGGGCACGAAACAGGTGGCGGTGCCGCAGTGATCGCAGTGGAAGGCAAGGGCAGCAAGGCCGTGCGTGTGGGCGAGGCCGTGGAGGATGGCGTGATTCTGCAATCGCTGGCGGCGCGCGAAGCGCGACTGGGCCCTGCCAACGGGCCGGCCAGCACGGTGCTGCAATTGCCCAGGCCGCCCATGGCCAGCTTCAACTGAGTTCGAGCTGCAGCCACTGTCCATAGGCGGGCGCCGGCAAGGTCCATTCATGGCTTTGCGGCAGCCGGCGGCCATGTTGCAGCAGCCACTGCGCACAGCGTGCCACACCGGCATGGCAGATCCACACCATATGCTCGCTGTCGCTGCTGAGCGCGTCCTGCAGTGCCTCGTGGACGCGCTGCAGCATCTGTGCCAGTGATTCGCCCTCGCCAGGTGCGTGCCGCGCCAGATCCTGCGCCCAGGCACCGATGGCAGCTTCGCCGATGTCGTTCCAGCGCAGGCCTTCCCAATGCCCGAAGTCCATCTCCAGCAGTCTGCCGTCGGGGGTGGAGATGAAATCCGGCTCCAGTACCTGCAGATCCAACGCCAACTGCCTGCATCTTTGTAGCGGCGAGTGCCGGATCTGCAGCCTGCCATGCAGGGGCTGCAGAGATTGCTGCAGGGCCTGAGCGGCTTGCCGGGTGGCTTGTGCATCGGCGGCGATATCGAGGCGGCCGTAACAGCGCTCTGTATCGATCAAGGGGCGTGCGTGGCGCGCCAGCCATAGAGTCTTCATGGATGTTCTATAGCAGTTGGCGCAGATAGATGCAACTGGCCAGTAGCAGAGCCAGTTCATTGAGCTGCTGGCAGGCACCCAGGCAGTCACCCGTCATGCCGCCAAGGCGCTGCAACAACCAGCGCTGCAGCAGCCAGGTGGTGAGCAGCATGGCCGCCAGCAGGCTGGGCACAAAGCTCCAGACGCCGAGCCAGCCCAGCAGGCCCAGTGCCGGCAGGCACCAGAGGCTGCCTGTAAGCAGTCCTTGCCAGCCCAGCTGCCTGCCCGCGATATGCAGGGTCTTGCTGCTCGTGGCCAGGCCGACGTGGGGCAGGCTGCGCATCAGCACCAGCGGCGCAAAGCGCGACAGCACATGAATGCAGCACACGAGGATGAGCACCGGCACCGGTCCCCAGAACGGCTGCATGACGGACAGCAGCAGGGCGATCAGCACGACCTTGGTGAGCAGGGCCATGAGCAGTGCCATCACGCCATAGGCGCCGATGCGCGAGTCCTTCATGATCTCCAGTGCGCGCTCGGGCGGGACCAGGCCGCCCAGCCCGTCGGCGACGTCGGCCAGGCCGTCCTCATGAAAACCGCCGGTCAGCCACAAGGTGCCGGCGGTGCTGATGAGAGCAGCCGCCAGCGGCGACCAGGGGCTTGCCGGCAGCAGCCAGAGCAGGGCTGCTAGCAGCAGCGCGGCCCACAGGCCCACCAGCCAGCCCACGCCCGGCAGATGCGCGGCGCTGGCACGCTGCATTTCGGGGCTCCAGCCCACCCAGGCGGCCAGACGTCCAGCCACGGGGATGCGGCTGAAGAACTGGACGGCCAGCAGATAGTGGCGCAGGGCTTGCATGATGTTGCGAACAAAAAAGGAGCTGGTCCCGCTTGGTATTCCTATGTTTCAGAGTCTTTTCTATCTGAAAGCATTGCAGGGAGGGTGGTTGCAGCTCCTTTTTTATTTTTACTTCAGGAACAACTGATAAGCAGGATTGCTGGTTTCCTCCACCCAGGGATAGCCGAGGTTCTTGAGGAAGCTGTCGAACTTCTTGTGGTCCCTGGCAGGCACCTGCATGCCGACCAGGATGCGGCCGTAGTCGGCGCCCTGGTTGCGGTAGTGGAACAGGGAGATATTCCAGGTCGGCGCCATCAGGCTCAGGAACTTGAACAGCGCGCCGGGGCGCTCGGGGAAGACAAAGCGCAGCAGGCGCTCGTCCTGTGCCAGTGGCGAGTGGCCGCCCACCATATGGCGCAGATGTTCCTTGGCCATCTCGTCAAAGGTCAGGTCCAGCGCCTCAAAGCCGTTCTTCTGGAAGTTCTTGCAGATCTTCTCGGACTCGCCCCGGGTCGGCGTGGTCAGACCCACGAACACATGGGCCTTGCTGTCGTGGCTGATGCGGTAGTTGAACTCGGTCACGTTGCGCGGGCCGCCGGGCAGCTTGCCCACCACCTCGCAAAAATGCTTGAAGCTGCCGCGCTCTTCGGGGATGGTGACGGCGAACAGGGCTTCGCGCTCCTCGCCGACCTCGGCGCGCTCGGCCACAAAGCGCAGGCGGTCGAAGTTCATATTGGCTCCGCTCAGTATGGCGGCGTAGGTCTCGCCCTTGGTCTTGTGCCTGGCCACGTACTGCTTGATGGCCGCCACGCCCAGGGCGCCCGAGGGCTCGACGATGGAGCGGGTGTCGGTGAAGATGTCCTTGATGGCGGCGCAGACGGCATCGGTGTCCACGGTCACATAGTCATCCACCAGGCCCTGGGTGACGCGGAAGGTTTCCGCTCCCACCAGCTTCACGGCGGTGCCGTCGGCGAACAGGCCCACATCGGCCAGTTCCACGCGCTCGCCCGCCTGCACGGACTGCATCATGGCGTTCGAGTCCTTGGTGTGCACGCCGATCACCTTCACCTCGGGGCGCACGGCCTTGATGTAGTTGGCAATGCCGGCAATCAGGCCGCCGCCGCCGATGGGCACGAAGATGGCGTCCAGGCGCTGGCTGCCCAGTTTTTGCAGCTGGCGCAGCAGCTCCATGGCGATGGTGCCCTGGCCGGCAATCACATCGGGGTCGTCAAAGGGGTGGACAAAGGTCAGACCCTCGGACTTTTGCAGCTTGACGGCGTGTTTGTAGGCATCGGAGTAACTTTCTCCGGCCAGCACCGCCTCGCCGCCCAGGGCGATCACGGCATCGATCTTCACCTGGGGCGTGGTGGTGGGCATCACGATCACGGCGCGGCAGCCCAGCTTCTTGGCGCTCATCGCCGTACCCTGGGCATGGTTGCCCGCGCTGGCGCAGATCACGCCCTTTTGCAGCTGCTCGGCCGTCAGATTGGCCATCTTGTTATAGGCGCCGCGCAACTTGAAGCTGAACACGGGCTGCTGGTCCTCGCGCTTCAGAAGCACTTTGTTGTGCAGGCGGCGGCTGAGGTTCTTGGCAATGTCCAGGTCCGACTCCACGGCAACGTCATAGACGCGTGCATTGAGGATGCGAGTCAGATAATCGGCAGGGGTCAGGGCTTGAGTCATGGTGCAAATCGAAAGCAGAGCACCAGAGCCAGGGCAATCAGCCTGCCGGGTGCATGGAAGCCGATCATGATAGGCCCTTGCTTGCTGCGCTGCAGTACTCGCTCAAGAGGTGCATGCTGCTGCTCTGAGAAGCAGGATGAGCAGGCACGAAAAAAAAAGCCCCTAGCTCAGGAGCTAGGGGCTGAATCCACCATTAGAGGAGGTGGAGGAGACAAAGGGTGCGATACAGATCGGTATTAACCAGCAATCTGCAGTTTGCCTGCGGGTTTGACCTCACAGGTAACGCTTGGGTTGTATTGTATGAGGCTTGTGTTTTCTGTGCATCAAAAGATTCGGGTTTTTATGTATTTGATGCAAAATTGCAACAGTTTTGAGAGGAAAAACAATGGAATGCACGGTTAGTTGGACAGGCGCGGCCACCGGAACGCGCTCGGGCATGGGCTTTGTGGCAGAGACCGGCAGCGGCCATGTGGTCAATATGGACGGCGCACCGGACGAGAAGAACCCGGCCAACGGCGGTCGCAACCAGGCACCACGCCCCATGGAGATGCTGCTGGCCGGCGCCGGCGGCTGCACGGCCTACGACGTGGTGCTCATCCTCAAGCGCGGTCGCCACGATGTGAAGGGCTGCAGCGTGCAGCTGACTTCCGAGCGCGCAGAGACCGACCCCAAGGTGTTCACCAAGATCCACATGCAGTTCACGGTCAGCGGCAAGAACCTGCCGGCCGGTGCCGTCGAACGTGCCATCGCCATGAGCCACGACAAATACTGCTCGGCCACCATCATGCTGGGAAAGACGGCAGAAATCACGACGGGTTTCGACATCGTCGAAGCCTGAACTGGACGTTCGATCGAAAAACGGGCCTCAACGGCCCGTTTTTGTTGAACAGGCGCTGATCAGATGCGATGCGCCGTAATCGTCATGACTTTGGCTGCCACACGCATCAGCCCCTGGGCAATCGGGGGCAGTTGCATCGCTCCTTCGTCGATCGCTGCTGCAGCATGACGCTCTTCGTCATCCTTCATGCGCTCGACCACGGCACGCGAAGCCTCGTCCTCCTCGGGCAGGCGGCCCAGATGGGTTGCCAGGTGGGCGGAGACCTGGTTTTCTGTTTCGACCACAAAACCCAGGCTGGCGGCATCGCTGAATTTGGCAGCAATCGTGCCAATGGCAAAAGCGCCAGCAAACCACAGCGGGTTCAGCAACGAGGGTCTGTCACCCAGGGCATGCAGGCGCTCGCGGGTCCAGGCCAGGTGGTCCATTTCCTCGCGAGCGGCATGCAGCAGATGCTCGCGCAACTCCATGTCCTTGGTCACCATGGCCTGGGCGTTGTACAGGGCCTGCGCACAGACCTCGCCCACATGATTGACGCGCATCAAGGCTGCGGAGAGCCTGCGCTGTTCATCGCTCAGGTCGGCTTCGGCGATCCCTGCGGCAGGCGAGCGCTCTGCGGCCACCGGGTCGGCAAACAAAGTGCGAAGAGCTGCATCGGCAGCGGTCAGAAACTTGTCCATGGCTAAAAAGAACTCAGTGCGGCGCCTGTCTGGCGTCAATGCACATAAGGTACACCAGAGTGGCTCATCCGCAACTTGCGCTGGGGCAATCCTAGGCCGAAACCCCTAAGGGTGTGCCCGCTAGTGCGGCTTGGTGTTTGTTGCGGTGGTGCAACGAAAACGCGCCGAATCGAGCAGTTTTGGGTGAATTCCTTTGCGCTGGGCTCGGTGGTCTGGTGCAATAGACCCAACTTCCCCACCAGGAGGTTGGCGCGGGAAACCGGTGGAGCTCGAGGCTCAAGTCTCTCTCCCATAGAACCGGCGCCCTTCTAAACCTTGGAGTAACTCGTAATGAAAAAATCTCTGATCGCCCTGGCAGTGCTGGCCGCTTCCGGCGCCGCAATGGCTCAATCTTCCGTGACTCTGTTCGGTATCGTTGACACTGGCGTTTCCTACGTGGACAACGCTGTGGGCAACGACGCCAAGTACGGCGTGCACAGCAGCGGTAACGCGACCAGCCGTCTGGGCCTGCGCGGTACCGAAGACCTGGGTGGCGGTCTGAAGGCTGGCTTCTGGCTGGAAGGCGAAATCTTCGGCGACACCGGCAACGCTAACGGCTTCGACTTCAAGCGCGAATCCACAGTGCGTCTGTCCGGCAACTTCGGTGAAGTTCGCCTGGGTCGTGAAACCACTCCCACTTTCCGTGCCGGTCTGAAGTATGACCTGTTCGGTGCTACCGGTATCGGCCAAAACATGGGCTACAGCCGTTGGTCTACTCTTGGTGGTTTCGCCGCTTCTGGCGACACAAACACCATCCGTGCCAACAACATGGTGTCCTACTCTTCGCCTAACTTCAACGGCTTCACCGGCAACATCAGCTACGCTTTCGACGAGAAGACTGTTGCAGGTACCAAGGCTGGCCGCTACGCTGGTGGTAACGTTGGCTATGACAACGGTCCCCTGAGCGTGACCGCTGCCTACGGCAACCTGAAGGGTACTGCTGGCGATCGTGACGAAATGTCCATCGGCGCTTCTTACAACTTTGGCGTGGCCAAGGTTGTGGGTAACATCCAGCAAATCAAGTACAAGCCCGATGCTGGCTCCAGCGCCAAGTTCCGTAACTACCTGCTGGGCGTGTCCGCTCCCGTGGGTGGCGTGGGCGAAGTGAAGGCTCAATACGCCTACTACGACCAAGAAGGTCCTGCCAAGGCTCACCAGCTGTCCCTGGGCTATGTGCACAACCTGTCCAAGCGCACTGCCCTGTACGGCACTGTGGCTTACCTGAAGAACCAAGACGGTTCTGCAATGGCCCTGGCTGCCAAGGGTGTGAGCGACACCGTGGGCCTGAAGGCTGACGGTTCCGGCCGCAACCAAGCTGGCGTGCAAGTGGGTATTCGCCACGCTTTCTAATCAATTGCTGGCATAAGCCAGTAATTGCTTAAAAGCTAAAAGGCCTGTCGAAAGACAGGCCTTTTTTATTTCTGGGGTTAAACCTGAAAGGGTGTTTGCTGAGAGGTTTGTCCCCAGAGGGAAAGGCCTGTGTTGTGCTTGTGCCAAAGCTCTCGTTGCCGGAGAAAGCATTTCTAGAATGAAATTTCCACCAACTGTTAGTGAATTAAGAGAGAGGCAACACAATGACATCTTCATTTGTGAAAAAAACATTGGCTTTGGCTGTGCTGGGTTCTCTGGGAACAATGGCTTATGCACAAAGCAGCGTGCAACTGTATGGCATTGTGGATGCAGCGATTCGTCACACGACTAATGAGGGGCCGAATAAAAGCGGTCTGACCAAAATGATCGGTGGCGGCATGTCGGAGAGCCGCTGGGGTATCAATATCAAGGAAGATCTGGGTGGTGGCTTGTCGGCGATTGCCAACCTGGAAAATCGTTTCTGGACGGATTCGGGCACGCCCAGCACCGCTCAGCCTTACTTTGCGCAGTCCTGGGTGGGCTTGCGCAGCACCAGCTTTGGTCAGGTAACCATGGGGCGCCAATACAACGTGCTGTTTGATCTGGTGACCTCTACCTATGCATCGTTCCCATATTCCCCTTATATGGATGCCTACAAGCCTGAAATCGGCATGTCTCTGGGCGCGCGTGCAAACAATATGCTCAAGTACGTTGCCGAGTTCGGGCCGGTTCGTGCAGGGCTGCAGTATTCTTTTGACGAAGGAAATACCTTTGCCAAGAAGGGCGGCAGTATTGATATGACGCCAGGTGGTCTGGCATTGAAAACCGCAGGCGGCTATCTGCGCTATTCTGCCGACGGAATTTCTGTGGGTGGTGCTTTCCAGCGCTCCACCTTGCCGGCCGGCACCGATGTGGATGCCTGGACACTGGGCGGCTCCTATCGCACCGGGCCTCTGTATCTGATGGCTGGTTACGGCCAGAACAAGGTCAAGGATAGTCTCGGTGCTGCGGGGGCTGGTGCCATTTTTGACGCCGGCCTGCTCAATGCATATTGGACTGGCTCTTCCAATGGTGGCTTTATCGCGGGTAATGCGCCCGGAAATTTTGCTAACAAGCGTGAGATGTTCAAGGTTGGCTTTGGCTACCAGGTCACGCCGCAGCTCAATGCAGGTCTGCATTACTACCATGCCAAGCAATCGGGATCGGCGACTGGCGCCTTCAATGGCAAGGCCGACTTTATCGTTGCCGTGGCTGACTATGCCTTCTCCAAGCGCACGGACGCCTATTTCGCGGTGGATCACACCAAGACCAAGGGCGGTGCGGGCGTGATGCTCGACTCCAATGGTGCGAAAAAGCGTACCGGTATCACCATCGGTCTGCGTCATCGTTTCTAAGGCGAATCTCTGCATAAAAAAGCCAGCCCGATATCGGCTGGCTTTTTTATGCTCGGAGCAGCTCGTGAAGCTCGGCGCAAAAGAAAAAGGCCGCAAATGCGGCCTTTTTGTTGTGGGCAAACCAGGTGGAGCAAACCACCCGGTCAGCAGCAGAGCAATTACATGCCCATGCCGCCCATGCCGCCCATGCCGCCCATGTCGGGCATGGCAGGAGCTGCGTCAGCCTTGGGGGCTTCGGCGATCATGCACTCGGTGGTCAGCAGCAGGGAAGCCACGGAAGCGGCGTTCTGCAGAGCAGTGCGAGTCACCTTGGTGGGATCCAGGATACCCATTTCCAGCATGTCGCCGTAGGTGTCGTTGGCAGCGTTGAAGCCGTAGTTGCCGGAACCGTTCAGCACGGCGTTCACAACCACCGAGGGCTCGCCACCGGCGTTGGCCACGATTTCGCGCAGAGGTGCTTCAATGGCCTTCAGAACCAGCTTGATGCCGGCGTCCTGTTCGGCATTGCCGGTAGCCAGGGCGCCAACGGCTTGCTTGGCGCGCAGCAGGGCCACGCCACCGCCGGCCACGATGCCTTCTTCCACAGCAGCGCGGGTAGCGTGCAGGGCGTCTTCCACGCGGGCCTTCTTTTCCTTCATTTCGACTTCGGTGGCAGCGCCAACCTTGATCACGGCAACACCGCCGGCCAGCTTGGCCACGCGCTCTTGCAGCTTTTCACGGTCGTAGTCGGAAGTGGCTTCTTCGATCTGGATGCGGATTTGCTTCACGCGGGCTTCGATTTCGTCAGCAGCGCCAGCACCGTCGATGATGGTGGTGTTTTCCTTGCCGATTTCGACGCGAGCAGCCTGGCCCAGATCTTCCAGAGTCACCTTGTCCAGCGACAGGCCCACTTCTTCAGCGATGACCTTGCCGCCAGTCAGGATGGCGATGTCTTCCAGCATGGCCTTGCGACGGTCGCCGAAGCCGGGAGCCTTCACAGCCACAACCTTCAGGATGCCGCGGATGGTGTTCACCACCAGAGTCGCCAGGGCTTCGCCTTCGACGTCTTCGGCAATGATCAGCAGGGGACGGCCGGCCTTGGCCACAGCTTCCAGCGTGGGCAGCAGGTCGCGGATGTTGCTGATCTTCTTGTCGAACAGCAGCACGAAGGGGTTGTCCAGAATCGCGGCTTGCTTTTCGGGGTTGTTGATGAAGTAGGGCGACAGGTAGCCGCGGTCGAATTGCATGCCTTCGACGACATCCAGTTCGTTGGCCAGGCTCTTGCCTTCTTCAACGGTGATCACGCCTTCCTTGCCGACCTTGTCCATGGCTTGAGCGATGATTTCGCCCACGTCGGAGTCGGAGTTGGCGGAGATCGTGCCCACTTGAGCGATTTCCTTGGAAGTGGTGGTGGCCTTGGATTGCTTCTTCAGCTCTTCCACCAGGGCGGCGACAGCCTTGTCGATGCCGCGCTTCAGGTCCATGGGGTTCAGGCCGGCGGCCACGTACTTGGAGCCTTCGCGCACGATGGCTTGGGCCAGCACGGTAGCGGTGGTCGTGCCGTCACCAGCGATGTCGTTGGTCTTGGAGGCCACTTCCTTCACGAGCTGGGCGCCCATGTTCTGCAGCTTGTCCTTGAGTTCGATTTCCTTGGCCACGGACACGCCGTCCTTGGTCACGGTGGGGGCGCCGAAGGAGCGCTCCAGAACCACGTTGCGACCCTTGGGGCCCAGGGTAACCTTGACTGCGTTAGCCAGGATGTTCACGCCTTCAACCATGCGTGCACGTGCTTCACCGCCGAAAACTACGTCTTTTGCTGCCATTTTTGGCTCCTAAAGAATGAGGTTCAATTGGGCTGCCAGCGCTTGTCAATCAGTCGCCGACAGCCATGAAGAGGAGAATGTGTTCGGGAAGGATTACTTCTCGACGACTGCGAACAGGTCGTCTTCCTTCATGACCAGCAGCTCGTCGCCGTGGATCTTCACGGTTTGGCCAGAGTACTTGCCGAACAGAACGCGGTCGCCGACCTTCACGTTCAGAGCGATCAGCTCGCCCTTGTCATTGCGCTTGCCGGGACCCACAGCCAGCACTTCGCCCTGGTCAGGCTTCTCGGTGGCAGCATCAGGGAGCACGATGCCCGAGGCTGTCTTGGTTTCGTTTTCGAGGCGCTTGACGATCACGCGATCGTGCAGGGGACGCAGGTTCATACCAACTCCTAAATACATCAACAAAGTTGAAACAAGACTTGCCAGCCATCCTGGCCGACATTCGGAATATCTAGGGTCAAGCTGTTAGCACTCAACCCCATCGAGTGCTAATAATAAGGCAAATTCCTGAGCTTTCAAGACCTCTCCCCCGTCGGTCGCAGGACAAATCTGCGAGAAAACAGGGTTTGTTCTTAGTCATGTGTAACGTGTTTTTACAAATAGGCCTGGCTTTTGCTCTGCCAAAACATGCCTCTAGAAACCATGACTGCCCCGGCGCAGCGCGCCCAGGATCTGTTGCAGACAGATGTCTTCATTCCCCATATGCGCCAGGTCGGGCGCTGCGAGAGTTCGCTCAGGGAGCTGAATCTGATGTGGCGGCTCATAGAGTCCTCCGCCAAGATGAACTGCCCACAGGAGGCGCAGGCCTTGCTGCCCATGATGGCCGCCACGCGCGGCGGCTTCGAGCGCCTGGAGCAGGACCTGGTGCAGTCCATGGTGATGCAGGCTGTGACGGGGGTGACGGCGGGGCTGGCCAGTCAGGCACAGCATCTGATCGATACCCTGGTGCGTAATCTCTACGAGCGCACGGCCGACGTGGGGTTTCTGGCGACCGACGCCATGCTGTGCCAGTTCATGGCCGCAGCGGATGGCGACGAGGCGGCCATCACCCAGCGTCTGCGTGCCTACCGCAGCAAGTACACGGTCTACGCGGACATTCTGCTGCTGGATGCCGAAGGCCAGGTGCGAGCGAGTGCGCGCGAGAGGAGTCAGGCCGCAGATCAGTCATGCCGGGATGCATTGATTGCCCGCGCTCTGCAAAGCCAGGGCTTTGTGCAGAGTTTCGGCGCCACCGACCTGCTGCCGGGGCACGGCAGCGCGTTGATCTATGCGCATCGCATGCTGCACGCCGGCAACCGCCAGCCTATTGGCGTGCTGTGCCTGTGTTTTGACTTTGATGGCGAGATGCAAGGCATCTGGAGCGGTCGCGACCAGGTCGACGGCAGTGGCGCACCAGAGGCGCAGACCAGCATCGCCCTGTTGCTCGATGATCGGGGACTGGTGCTGGCCAGCAGCGATCCGCACTGGATTGGCGTGGGTGCGAACGTGCGGCCTCACCGTGATGGTGCGGATTCGCTGTATGTACATGGCGGACGCACCTATCTGGTGCAATCGGCGGCCTCGGTAGGCTATCAAGGCTATATGGGCCCCCAGGGCTGGCGGGCGCAGATCATGACGCCGCTGGAGCTGGCCTTCGGTCTTCAATCGCAAGCGGGTCTGGATGGGCTGGATGCCGCGGTGGCCCAGGGCCTGCTGGCACATGCACATCGCTTCTGCCCACCCCTGCACGCCATACGCAGCGCAGCGGACACCATACGTCGTGTGGTCTGGAACGGCCGCGTCATGACGGCAGGCAAGCAGATGGACAACACGCGGCTGCAGGCCGTGCTGGAGCAGATTGGCGAGACCGGGGCAAGGACCAACGAGGTCTTCTCCCAGTCCATCGATGCGCTCTACGGCACGGTGCTCAATACCGCACTGAGAGACAACAGCCTGTTGACCAGTCTGCTGGTGGATCTGCTCGATCGCAATCTCTACGAGCGTGCCAACGACTGCCGCTGGTGGGCCTTGACGCCGCAGCTGTCCGAATTGCTCGAGGACCAGGCCCTGGGCGAGACGGCCCCGGATCAGGTGAGCGAGGCCTGTGCGCTGCTCACCGCCATTCACGACCTGTATACGGTCTACCAGCAAATCATGGTCTATGACGTTCGCGGCAGGGTCGTGGCCGTCAGCCAGCGAGGCCGCCCGGATGCCGCGGTCCGTGGGCTGCTGGGCACTTATATAGAGATGGACAGCCTGCACCAGGTTCTGGCGCTGGGCGGGACCCAGGCCTATCACGTCTCGCCATGGCGCCCCTGTGTGCAGCACGAGGATGACGGCGCGACCTATGTCTATCACGCGGCCATACGCAATGCCGATGGCGTGGTGCTGGGCGGGATTGGCCTGGTGTTCCATGCACAGCGTGAATTCAAGGCCATGCTGGAAGGCGTGACCGGCGTGCAGGCAGGAGGCGCAACCAGCAGACAGGTGGCTTACCTGAACCGCTCGGGCCTGGTCATGTCCTCCTCGGATGTGCAGCTGCAGCCGGGCATGCAGCTGGATCTGCCGCCACAGATGCTGGCCCTGGCACCTGGACAGAGCATGGCCCGTGCCATGGTGTATCAGGGCCGGTATTGTGTGGTGGCGATCACGGCGGGCAGCGGTTACCGGGAGTTCAAGCGCAGCGATGGCTATCGCGAAGAGGTACTGGCCTTGTCCGTGCAGGCGTTTGGTGCCGTGCAGGACGATGCGCTGGCGGCCGTCTCTCGCCGCAACACCAGGGTGCAAAGCCTGGCGGCGGCCAGCCAGGGCAGTGCAGCCGGCATGGAGATGGCGACCTTTTTTGTGGGGCGCAGCGTGCTCGCCGTGGATGCTGCCTGCGTGCTCGAGGCCCAGAGTGCCTCGGCCATCGCTCCTGTTTCTGCCGGTCGCTTGCCGCATTGCGTAGGCACGCTGGCGCGGCGCAGCCAGGGAGTCGTGGCCGGCTATGTATGGGTCTTCGATCTGGGAGCCCTGCTCTTTGGCAAACCTGTCATCAGGACGGCGCAAAGCCAGGTGATCGTGCTGGAGCTCCAGGGGCTCAAGCTGGGCGTGCTGGTCAGTGATCTCGAAGGCGTGGTGCGCTTCGAGAGCGGGCAGTTGCGACTGGCTCCTGCAATGGCGGGTGCGGCAGATCAGCTTGTGGACCGCTTGATCCGTGCCAATGACGGAGATCTGCTCATCCAATGCCTGAACGTGACGGCCCTGGTGCGCATGCTCAAGGCACCGCTGCCGGCGGAGCAGGCTGCTGGGGGCTGAACGGGCAGGGGCGCTTACTGAACCGGGAACGGGTTTTTTTCGTCGCGCGGCGCGCTGAAGTCCACGGTAGGCGTGGTCTTGATCTCGTACTGGCCGCGATCCTTGCCTTCGATCCACTTCGGGGGCTTGCCGCGGCCGGTCCAGGTCGCACCACTTTCGGGGTCGTAGTACCTGGCTTCGACCTTTTTCTTTTCTTCAGGCTTCCAGGGGAAAACCTGCTGAGAGGTAAAGCCGAAGGTGGCGATCAGTTGCTTGACGGTGGCCAGGGCTTCCTTGGCTTCGGTGCTGCGCGCTTCTTCGATGCGCTTGTCCAGCGCATTTTTCTGAGCGATGAGTTCTTGATAGCTTGGCATTCTGGATTCCAGAGATAGTGTGAAAGGTCAGCACTGATTGCCGCCTTTGTTATTGTTTTGCAAAACCATTCATTTTGGCGCAAGCGCGAACGCGCCGCATTGTTGATGTTGCGTACACTCAATCTGCAAAGGGGCGCACATCACTTCGAAGGGCTGCACACATCACTCTGGATGATCCGGTCTGGGGCTCAAGCCTGTTTGTCACCCGTGGCCATGGCCTGCAGGGCCGAGCCCGTCATGCGATAGCGGATCCACTCGGTCTGTGGCAGAGCGCCCAGGCTGTCATAGAACTTGATGGAGGGCGTGTTCCAGTCCAGGCAACTCCATTCAAAGCGGCCGCAGTCCTTCTCCATGGCGATCCGGGCCAGATGCTGGAGCAGGGCCTTGCCGGCGCCGTGGCCGCGGGCGTCGGGAGTGATGTACAGATCTTCCAGATACAGGCCATGCTGGCCCTGCCAGGTGGAATAGTTGAAGAAATACACGGCAAAGCCCACGGCCTTGCCCTCGATCTCGCAGATCAGTCCAAAGACAGAAGGGTTGGCGCAGAACAGCGTGCGACGCACATGGTCGGGCGTGGCCTTGACCTCATGCTCGGCCTTTTCATAGATGGCGAGTTCACGTACGAAGTGCAGGATCAGGTCGATGTCTTGCTCGGTGGCGGGGCGGATATGGAGCTGGCTCATGGAATAACGGGGAAAAGTAGCTCAAGCGCTTGATGGTCAATCGCTTTCAGCTATGGTTTTCTATCAGGCGACCTCGAGCTCGGGCTCGCTCTGAGCCAGAGTCACGGGCAGGAACTGGCACAGGATCTGGAAATGGTCCTCGAAGAACTCGGCCTCCATGCGAGGCAGATCGGCAATCGGCACCCAGCGGGCCAGGGCGGCGTCGTCCGCGCCCTGTACCGGGGGCAGGCTGGGCTGCACGCCCAGATCCAGATAGTGCACATGGGTGATGGTACGCCCGCGCAGGCTGCGGTCCGGGTGATCGAAGACCTGCACGGCCTGCAGGGCCGCCAGCAGATCGGCCTCGCTGATGGAGGAGCAAGTCTCTTCACGCAGCTCGCGCATGCAGGATTGCCAGAGGCTGTCACGTTGCTCCAGAAAGCCGCCGGGCAGCGCCCAGAGGCCCTGGCCCGGCGCATGGCCGCGCTGGATCAGCAGCACCTGGTCCTGGCCCTTGGCACGGCAGCGCAGCAGCGCATCCACGGTGACGAACACCGGTGCATAAGGCGCCTTGGCCCAGGCCCGCTTGTAGTCCTGCAGCATATGCCATTCTTTTTGCAGGCGCAGATACAGCGGTGTCTGGGCCCAGCGGCGCAGAAAGTCCAGCGTGCTCTCGGGCATCTGGGAGGAAAGCCTGGCCAGAGCAGCATCCATGGTCTCGGGCGAGGCGCCGCCTTCGCCAAAGAGGATTTCGCGCAGCGGCGTGGCGTCAAACTGGCCCAGGCGCGGCAGGCTGATCAGCTCCCAGCCCGGAAAGCGGGCCAGATAGCTGCTGCTGGAGTCCTTGAAATGCCCGACCAGGGCCACGCTCGCGCCCTCGGGTACATGGGCCTGCACGGCTTCGCGCACGGCATGCACCCACAGCGGCTCGTTGTAGTAGTCGCGCACGGGAACGCAGCGCACGCGCTCGGCATCCTCTTTCGATAGCGCATTGCGCAACATCTGCGCGCGCTCCTGCCAGCTGAACGGGTTTTTGGGATTGGGTGCCTGCCAGGCGCTGCCCAGTACCACCACGACCTGGCGAGCCCGCTCCAGTGCGGCATGCAGCAAGGCCATATGGCCGTTGTGCAGTGGCTGAAAGCGGCCGATCAGCACGGCGGTATGCAGAGGCACGGAGGTGGGCAGGATCTCGGGTGCTGCGGCGATGACACGCTTGCTGGAGGTGTTGGGACTGGCTTGAGGCATGAGAGCGAAACCCGTACAGAAATCGGCGCCCGCAAGGGCAAATATTGGTGAAAACGCGCTAAACGCTTACTGGGTAAGCGAGAGTAGCTCACATTTTTAAACGTTTAACCAGGCCCGGCACGGCCAAAGTCGGCATTCGAGACAGGCTGCCAGGCGCTCGGCGACACCCAAGGTGCTGCAAGGCTTTGCCAGCTTGTCTCAAGCAGATGCCGGGCATTGCTATTCGTAGTGTGCCGCAATCGGCATCTGCCGGCCCGTGCCAAAGGCCCGTGGGCGTACTCTGAGCATGGGCGGAGCCTGGCGGCGCTTGTATTCGCTGCGGAACACCAGCTTCTGCACGCGGGCAATGGTCTCGGGCCCGCCGGCCTGGGTGCGCAGCTTGGCCACAAAGGCTGCTGCATGCGCATATTCCTTGTTCGACAGATGCTGGCCCTCGATATGCCATTTGAGAATCTCGTCGAGCACGGCATAGGGCGGCAGGCTGTCCTCGTCCTTCTGGCCGGGAGCCAGTTCGGCCGAGGGCGGCTTGTCGATGATGGCCTGCGGGATCAGCTCGCGGCCCGCATGGCGGTTGATATGGCGTGACAGCTCGAAGACCTCGGTCTTGTACAGATCGCCGAGCAGACCCAGACCGCCGTTGGTGTCGCCATAGAGGGTGCAATAGCCCACAGAGACTTCGGACTTGTTGCCCGTGGTCAGCAGCAGATGACCGAAGGCATTGGAGAACTCCATCAGCGTGGTGCCGCGTGCGCGGGCCTGCAGATTCTCCAGCGCCAGACCCTTGAGCGGTTCGCCAAAGCTGGCCTCGAACTGGCGTGCATAGGTGGTGACCAGCTCCTTGATCGGATGCTCGTAGAGTCTGATGCCCAGATTGCGGCACAGCAGCACGGAGTCGTCGACCGAGCCCGCCGAGGAGTAGCTGGACGGCATGGTGATGCCAACCACGTTGTCCGCTCCCAGGGCGTCGACGGCCAGGGCCAGCGTCAATGCCGAATCGATGCCGCCCGAGCTGCCCACCACCACCTGCTTGAAGCCGCAGCGGCGCGCATAGTCGCGCAGGCCCAGCACGATCTGCTGGCGGTAGAACTCCATGGTGGGCAGGCCTTGCGTCGGCACGGCAGGCAAGGCAGTGCCGTCACAGGCCTGAAACCGGCCCTGCGCATTCAGCTCCAGCGTGCAGACATCTTCTTCGAAGCGCCTGGCTTCAAAAACCAGCCCCGCCTCGGGCTCGACGGCAAACGATGCGCCGTCGAACACGATCTGGTCCTGGCCGCCGATCTGGTTGATGTAGAGGATGGCCAGCTTGTGGCGCGCCGCTGCCTGGGTGAAGACCTCATGGCGCTGCTCGCGCTTGCCCAGGTGGCTGGGGCTGGCGTTGATGCTGATGACCAGGTCGGGGGCCGCATCGCCCATGCGTACAAAGGGGTTGGTGGCGTAGTCGGCGCCCTGGTCGTTCCAGCCGTCCTCGCAGACCAGAAAGCCCACCTGGCAGTTGCCCACGCGCAGCACCTTGGCCGTGTCGGCCCCGGGCTCGAAGTGGCGGCGCTCGTCAAAGATGTTGTAGGTGGGCAGCAGTTGCTTGTCGTACTGCAGGCGGATCTGTCCGTTCTTGAGCACCAGCAGGCTGTTGTGCAGCGGTTTGCCGGGGCCATTGTGGCGTGTGGGTGCGCCCACGACCCAGTGCAGATCGGGAAACTGGCGTGTGGCCTGCAGCAGCTCCTGCAGACCTGCATCGAGTCTTTGCAGAAAGCTGGGCTCGTCCAGCAGGTCGCCGGGGTAGTAGCCGCACAGCGACAGCTCGGAAAACACCACCAGATCGGCCTGTTCGGCCGCCGCCCTGGTCGCGGCTTCTCTCATGCGGCGGATGTTGCCGCTGATGTCGCCCACCATGTAGTTGAGCTGGGCGATGGTGACTTTCAGCATGATTGCCTCCGAAGATTCAGGCTGCCTTGGCAGGCTCAGGGATGTTGAAGACCTGGCGCAGGTAGGCCAGATAGGTCTCGTCGTTGCACAGCGTCTTGCCGGGCGAGTCCGAAATCTTGGCCACGGGCTGGCCGTTGGCATGGGTGAGCTTCATCACGATATTGATCGTGGTCAGCCCCATGTCATTGGTCAATCGCGTGCCTATGCCGAAGCCGCACTGGATGCGATCGGCAAAGCGGTGGTAGAGCGCCAGTGCCGTGTCCAGATCGAGTCCGTCCGAGAACACCAGGCGCTTGCTCT
This sequence comes from Comamonas sp. wu1-DMT, assembly GCF_040187805.1. Classification (NCBI taxonomy): domain Bacteria; kingdom Pseudomonadati; phylum Pseudomonadota; class Betaproteobacteria; order Burkholderiales; family Comamonadaceae; genus Comamonas; species Comamonas sp. wu1-DMT. The sequence goes on along the minus strand of NZ_JBANEM010000002.1, from coordinate 197,151 downwards.
GCGGCGCAATGCGCAGCTTTTCATAGTGGGCAATGGCCTTCTCGCCCCACTCGAAGGGATCGCCGGAGTCATGGCGCAGGCCGTCGAAGAGCTTGGCAAAGTACATGTCGAAGTCGGCCAGAAAGGCGTCCATGCCCACGGTATCGGTCAGGGCGATACCGAGGTCGCCGCGGTATTCCTGCACCCAGTCCTCGAGGGCGGCCACCTGGAAGTCGCGCAGGCGCACGCCCAGGGCCTGATAGGTCTGCAGATACTCATGGGCCATGGTGCCAATGGGCACCAGGTTCAGATCACGAGCCAGCAGCACGTTGGACGTGCCCTTGAACCACTGCGCGGTCTCCTGGGCAAAAGCCTGCACCACCTCGCGTTGCCAGGCTCCCGAGAAGCGGCGGCGCACGCCGAAGTCGAACAGCTCGAAGGGGTTGCGCAGCCTGGCCTCGACAGCCAGATGCTTGAGCTGGGCCAGCTTGACCTGCAGGCGCTTGCGGCCTTCGACAAGGGCGGCATCGGCATCGAAGCGGCGGAAGTACAGCTCGTTGACGATGGCCAGCACATAGATCTCGAAGCCCATCACATGGACTTGCGGGCCCTTGGCCACGATATGGAGCCGGTCGCCTTCGGCCCAGGCGCGGATGAAGGCGCGCTGGAACTGGAAGATGCGCAGAAAGTCGATGAAGTCGCTCTTCATGAAACGCAGGCCGGCCAGATAGTCCAGCTCGCCCTGGTCAAAGCGCAGGCTGCACAGGGCGTCCAGCTCGCGTTCCACCTCGGGCAGCAGCTCGGCCAGCGGGAAGGCCGTGGGCGTGCGGCAGACAAATTCGTACTCGGCCTCGGTCTGGGGGTGGCGGTGCAGCATGGCCTGCCACATCGTGAATTTGTAGAGGTCGGTGTCCAGCAGGCTGGTGATGATGGGCTTCATGCCGTTCTTCTTTTCAAAAATATGAGCTGCTAGTGCTTTATCCATGAGAGCTAGAGGCCGATTTGTCTCATAAGCCAAAGCTGGCACTGGTTTCGCAGCGTACACCGGTTGCGCGCATGCGCTGCAGGAAGTCCTGGTGCGCTGCCTCGAATCCGGCGACCGGGCTCATGCAGTCCGTCAGCAGCACGATGCGCGAGTAGTCGTTGCTGCCCCAGTGCTCCACGATGTGCTCGGTGGTGGCGCGCACGCAGTGGCTGCTGGCCTCGCCAGCGATCACCAGGGTGCTGCTCTGGCGCAACTGGGTCAGAAAGGCGGTGTTCAAGCCGGTCTCATCATCCTGCGGGTCGGGAACCTCGGCACGAATGGCGCTGTAGTGCTCGGTCCAGGGGTTCATGCCCTTGAAGACATTGCGGGTGGCACGGTGCTGCAGCTCCTGCCACTGGCGGCAGGCCGCGAGCACGCTGGGATGCACGCCATGGCCCCAGCTGCCGATCTCGCAGTGCAGCGGCCAGACCATCAGGGTGTAGCTGCCTTGGGCCTCCAGCTGATCCAGGTATTGCAGCGTGCGTTCCCGTTCGGCAGCGTTGCGCGGTGCATAGTCGCCGGCACGGACCTGCGCTGCCGTGATCGGGGTGAATGGCAGGACGGCACGGCCATCGCGCTGCTGCCAGAAGGCGGGATGGGCAATGTCATAAGCCTGGTGCGAGTCCAGAGTGATGGTGATCTGGCCCAGCTTGTCTCCCTGGGCTGCCATCCAGCTGCTCAGGCGCTGCATATCGGCATGAGCGCCCGCCACCGCAAGGCTGGGTGCTATCAGCTGATGAGTGTCTGGTGAGTGGGGGCACCAGTCGGCAGGCAGGTCGCAGAAGTCGTTTTGCGGGTCAATGATGAGCAGCTGGGCTTGTGGATGACTCATGGTGTTCAGCTTTCATGCTAGATGCAATGTCTGCAGTCTAAAACACTTAAAATATTTTTGCAACTAAGTATTTTTAGATTGCTGTGAAATAATCAGGCAAGAAAAACTAAGTTGGTAAAAAAATGAATCAAAGCGATGAGCGCAGGGAAGCGGTGCAGGTCAGTGTGGATGTGGTGCTGCTGACCCTGGTGGAGCAGCAGCTGCATGCCGTGCTGCTGCGTCGTCAGGCTGCGCCTTTTGCCGGGGTGTGGGCCTTGCCCGGCGGCTTTATTCATACCGATGAGGATGCGGATGCCAAAGCCAGTGCGGCGCGCGTACTCAGAACCAAGGTGGGCATAGAGGGTGCTTATCTTGAGCAGCTGGCTACTTTCAGTGGCCCGGCGCGCGATCCGCGCGGCTGGTCGGTGGCAATCGCCTATTGCGCGCTGCTGCCTGTGCAGAACCTGCCGCCCGATCGCGCCGACCTCAGCGTGGTGCCGCTCTCGGCTCTGCCGCAGCTGCCGTTCGATCACCGTGCCATCCTGGACGCTGCCTTGGAGCGCGTTCGCAGCAAAAGCCTGTATTCCTCCTTGCCCGTTCACCTGTGCGGCGAAACCTTCACGCTGCCACAGCTGCAGCAGGTCTATGAAAACATTCTGGGTGAGCCGCTGAACAAGGTCAGCTTCAGGCGCAAGATGGATGAGATGGACTGGCTGGAGGCAGTGCCTGGGGCTATGCAAGGTGGCGGGGCGCACCGGCCCGCCCAGCTTTACCGCGCCAAGCCCGGCTTCAGCCAGACGCTGGCGCTGACTGCCCGGGGGCTTTGAGGCCAGCCTGCATGAAAAATGCCTGCACAAGGCAGGCATTTGGGCGAGTGTGCAGCGGAGGGCTGCTAGCTGACAGCCCCTATGCCCAGCAGCGCCAGAACCACAAAGATCACGGCAACGGCAATGAAAATAAAGAACAGGATCTTGGCTATGCCGGCTGCGCCTGCGGCTACGCCGGTGAAGCCGAAAACACCGGCCACCAGGGAGATGATGGCAAAAATAATGGCCCACTTGAGCATCGGAACTCCTTTGTCTGAAGCGATGCCTTGAGACTAAGTCGCCAGGCGCGGACCCATGGTGCTCATTTGGGGAAAATCCTTGTCGGCTTGATCCGACAACAAAAAAGCCACCGCGATGGTTCGCGATGGCTTATTGACGAGGCTTGAGGGCTCATGCCCTCATATCCTCAGGCCCGTTTTTGCGGGTGTCCGAATCACTTCAGACCGGCAGCGGCGCGCAGCAAAGCCGCCTTGTCGGTGCGTTCCCAGGTGAACTCGGGCTCTTCGCGGCCGAAGTGACCGTAAGCTGCAGTCTTGCTGTAGATGGGGCGCAGCAGATCCAGCATCTGGATGATGCCCTTGGGACGCAGGTCGAAATGCGCCGCCACCAGCTTGGCGATTTCCGCATCGGGAATCACGCCCGTGCCTTCGGTGTACACGGTGATGTTCATGGGGCGGGCCACGCCGATGGCGTAAGCGACCTGCACCTGGCACTGGCGCGCCAGACCGGCGGCCACCACGTTCTTGGCCACATAGCGGGCGGCGTAGGCGGCCGAGCGGTCCACCTTGGTTGGATCCTTGCCGGAGAAGGCGCCGCCGCCATGAGGGCAGGCACCGCCGTAGGTGTCCACGATGATCTTGCGGCCGGTCAGGCCGCAGTCACCCTGAGGGCCGCCCACGACGAAGCGACCGGTGGGGTTGATCAGGTACTTGGTCTCTTGCAGCCACTCGGAGGGCAGCACGGGCTTGATGATCTCTTCGATGATGGCTTCGGTGAACGAAGCCTTCATCTTGGTTGCCGTTTCCGACTGATCGGGGCTGTGCTGGGTGGACAGCACCACGGTGTCGATGCTGTGGGGCTTGCCGTCCACATAGCGCAGGGTCACCTGGCTCTTGGCGTCGGGGCGCAGGAAAGGCAGACGTCCATCCTTGCGCAACTGGGCCTGGCGTTCCATCAGGCGGTGTGCGTAATAGATGGGCGCGGGCATCAGCTCGGGCGTTTCGTCGCAGGCATAGCCGAACATCAGGCCCTGGTCGCCAGCGCCGGTGTTCAGCTCGTCATCGCTGGCCTTGTCCACGCCCTGGGCGATGTCCTGGCTTTGCTTGTCGTAGGCGACGAGTACCGAGCAACCCTTGTAGTCGATGCCGTATTCGGTGTTGTCGTAGCCGATGCGCTTGATGGTGTCGCGTGCAACCTGGATGTAGTCCACATTCGCACCAGTGGTGATTTCACCGGCCAATACCACCAGACCGGTGTTGGTCAGTGTCTCGGCAGCCACGCGGCTGTGCGGGTCTTGGGTGAAAATAGCGTCCAGAATCGCGTCAGAGATCTGGTCGGCGACCTTGTCGGGGTGGCCTTCAGAAACCGATTCCGAGGTAAACAGAAAATCGCTGTTCGCCATTGATATAACTCCTTGTAGCTTGGGCAATTGCGTTGCCCGAGCTTCGAAGTCTGGCGAACGCTTTAGCAGTTTTGTTTTTACGTCGCCCTGCAAGTTGCTCTTTAACTCAGCGACCCCGCTATTCTAATGCCTTCCCTGTTTCGACTGTTTGCTGCACTGCCTTTATGGCTATTGCATGGCCTTGGTGCGGCCATGGGGTGGGTGACCTGGGCGCTATCTCCCACCTATCGGCGCCGATTTGCAGCCAATGCGGCGCAGGCTGGCTATGCATTTGCGCAGGTCAGGGCTGCGGTGGGACATGCGGGTCGCATGGTGTTCGAGATGCCGCGCATCTGGCTGGGCCAGTTGCCGGATTGCGATATCGTCAATGGAGCCGTGGCCGAGCAGGCCTATGCGCGTGGCAAGGGCATTGTGTTTCTCACGCCACATCTGGGCTGCTTCGAGATGTCCGTGCAGGCCGCGGCGCGGCGCTGGTCGGATCGGCATGGCGCAATCACCGTGCTCTACCGCCCCGCACGCCAGGGCTGGCTGGCCGAAATTCTGGAAACCGCGCGTAATCGTCCTGGCGTTCAGGCCGTTCCCACCACTCTCGCGGGTGTGCGTCAGATGATCAAGGCGCTGCGCCAGGGTGCGGCCGTGGGGCTGCTGCCCGATCAGGTGCCGCCCAATGGTCTGGGCATCTGGTCGCCTTTTTTCGGCCGTGATGCGTATACGATGACATTGGCGGCACGCCTGGTGCTGCAAACCGGGGCCACGGTCATCGTGGCGCGGTGCGAGCGCAAGTCCTGGGGGCGGGGCTACACGCTGTATCTAGAGGAATTGCCTGTGCCCGAATCTCAATCGCTGGAAGCCACCGTGGCGCTGATCAATCACGCCATGGAAACCACCATCCGCCAGTCTCCGCAGCAATACCTGTGGGGCTATGGCCGCTACAAGCAGCCGCGTGAAGACAAGCAACTCTCGGGGGAGAAGGCATGAGCGCCAGCAAGATCGCTATCGGCTGCATGCATGTGCTGGCCAAGCTGCCGCTGCCCGTGCTGCGTGGCCTGGGCAAGTTTGTGGGGCGTGTGCTGTTTGTGGTGGCGGGCCAGCGCCGGCGCATCGCGCTGCGCAATTTCGAGCTGTGCTTTCCCGAGGTGCCTGAGGCGCAGCGCAAAGCCTGGGCGAAAGAGTCTTTTGAGGTCTTTTGCCAGACTTTTCTCGACAGAAGCTGGCTGTGGTTCGGATCGGAGGAACTGGTGCGCAGCCGTGTCAAGCTGGTCGGAGCCACGCATGAGCTGGAAGGCGATACACCTACCATCGTCTTCGCGCCGCATTTCTACAGCATGGATGCCGGTGGCCTGGCCCTGCCGCTCAATACCGAGCGCGAGTTCACCTCCATCTTTGCCACGAATCCCGATCCGGACCTGGATGCCTGGTTCATGAATGGCCGTCAGCGCTTCGGCAATGTGAAGATGCTCAATCGTGCCGATGGCGTCAAGCCCATCATCCAGTGCCTGCGCAAGGGCGGGCTGCTGTATCTGCTGCCCGATATGGACTATGGCAAGAACGATTCGGTGTTCGTGCCCTTTTTTGCGGTGGAAAACACGGCCACGATTCCCTCGCTTTCGCGCTTTGCGCGTCTGGGCAAGGCCAAGGTGGTGGCGCTCTACAACCGCATGACGCCTGAAGGCTATGTGGCCGAGCTGACGCCGGCCTGGGAGAACTTCCCGACCGACGACCATGTGGCCGACACCGCCCGCATGAACCGCGAGCTGCAGGCCGCCATCATGACCATGGTTCCGCAGTATTACTGGGTGCACAAGCGCTTCAAGACGCGCCCCGATGGCGAGCCATCGCTGTACTCCGGGAAATAGGCGCCAAATCGTTTCCATGCCTGATGGCATGGGCGCCAGAGGCTTCCTTTTCAGGAGCGAGCTGGCGCTGAAAGAAACTCCGCCAGAGCGCGCTGCACGGCCTCCGGCCTCTCGTGGACCACCCAGTGACTGCAGCCTTGCAGATGCTCTATCGCAAGCTGCGGCACCCATTGCTCCAGCCCATGCAACAAGGCGGGCTGCAGTGCCAGGTCGCTATTGCCCCAGAGAATGCGCACCGGCACAGGGATGTGCAGCATTTCATCGGGTAGGCTGAGCTCGCGAATGTCCTGCAGCTCATCGGCGCTGCCGCCGGGTCGGGGCGGTACCAGCGGGCTGGCCGCGTAGAACATGCAGGCGCCGTGCACGCCCAGATCCCAATGCTCGCGGTATTGCTGCTGACGCTCGGGCGTCAGCCATGCGGGCATGCTGCCGTCGGGGTTCTGAAAGAATCCGAGCATGCGCTGCCAGCCGTTTTCGGCCAGCAGCTCGGGGGCATCAGGCCGGCGCAGAAAATGCATGTACTGGCTGGCGGACTGCTGCACGGGATTGGACTGCAGCTCCCGCAAGAAGCTGCCGGGATGCGGGGAGTTGAGTATGAGCAGCCGCTCAAGCTGCTGGGGATAGCGGTTGGCCAGGCCCCAGGCCACGGCACCGCCCCAATCATGGGCAATCACGCAGGCAGCGCGCTTGGCAGGGCTTTCCAGCGCAATCAAGGCGGCAAGATCCTCCACCAGGTATTTGGCACGGTAGTCGCTGATGGACGTGGGCTGGCTGGAGCGGCCATAGCCGCGCAGATTGGGCGCCACGCAGCGGTAGCGGCTGCCGAATTGCTCAAGCAGCCCATCCCAGATGAAAGCGCCTTCGGGGAAACCGTGCAGAAACAGCAACAGGGGCTGACCCGGCTCGCCGCTGGTGCGGCATTCCAATTCAACCCCTGTGGACAGGGTATGCGTGCAAGTCATGACCATGAAGCTCTCCTTTTTGTAGCTTCTGGCGCTTGCAAGATAAGCGCCTATGGCTGATTTTGCGCAGGTGTCTCGTCTGCGGGCGTCGCTTGGGTGACGGGAGCCACCTGGGGCAACCCCTCGGGGTGGCACCAGTGCCACAGCAGCTGGGCCACATCGTCCACGCCCTGCTTTTTGAGGGCGGAGAACAGGCGCACCTCGCCACCGCCCGCATTGAGCTTGGTGATGGACAGGATCTTGGCCTGCTCGGCGCGGGTCAGCTTGTCGGCCTTGGTCAGCACGATGAGGAACTTCAGACCTTGCTCCACGCGCGGACGGATGGCATCCAGCAGGGCTTCGTCGAGTTCGGTCAGGCCCAGGCGCGGGTCGCACAGCAGCACCACTGCAGAGAGGCTTTCGCGGCTCATCAGATAGTTGAGCATGACGCGCTGCCAGCGCTCCTTGTCGGTGCGCGAGACGGCAGCGTAGCCGTAGCCGGGCAGGTCGGCTAGCACGGCATCGGTCACGCCCTGCTTGCCCAGCGCAAACAGGTTGATGTGCTGGGTGCGGCCAGGCTTCTTGGAAGCGAAAGCCAGCTGCTTTTGCTGGGTCAGCGTATTGATGGCGGTGGACTTGCCGGCGTTGGAGCGACCGACGAAGGCAATCTCGGGAACGTCGACTTTGGGCAGCTGGTTGAGCTGGGCCGCAGTCGTGAAAAAGCGCGCGGTGTGCATCCAGCCCATCGCAAGCTTGCTGTCGATCAAAGAAAGTGTTTTTCCGGCAGTGGTATCCGGGGAAGCATGGGTCATGACGGTAACTATTTCAGGGAGGCCCATTGTAGAATTTGACGGATTCGCGCTCTCAACAATAGACCCAGCCCCTTGATATGAAGTTGCTTGCCTCTTTGCTGACTGCTGCCATTTTCGCAGCACCTGCCTTCCCCGCATTTTCGGCGGGAGAAACACCTGTGAAGGCGGATGCTGCCAAAGGGCAAGCCAGTTATGGGGCGGTTTGCGCCGCCTGTCACGCCGCAGACGGCAATTCCACCATTCCCCTGCAGCCCAAGCTGGCAGGCCAGCACCCCGAGTATCTGGTCAAGCAGCTGCGCGAGTTCAAGGATGGCAAGCGCAATGACCCGGTGATGAAGGGCTTCGCCGCCACGCTCAGCGATGGCGACATGCAGAACATTGCGGCCTGGCTGCATACCCAGGCACCCAAGAACGGCTTCTCCAAGGACAAGGACTCCATCGCCCTGGGTGAACGCATTTATCGCGGCGGCATTCAGGATCGCCAGATTGCCGCCTGCGCGAGCTGCCACAGCCCCAACGGCTCCGGCATTCCGGCCCAGTACCCGCGTCTGTCGGGTCAGCATGCGGAATACACCGTGAAGTCGTTGACGGACTTCCGCGACGGCAAGCGCAGCAATAGCATTCCCATGGCCCAGGTTGCTGCCAAGCTTAATGATCGCGAAATCAAGGCCGTGGCAGACTATATAGCTGGCTTGCGTTAAAAATCCTTTTCACCAGATGCGCGGGTGACTCCGGGAACTTTCAGGCATCTGGCACCCCCCAAGTCAGGCGGGCCCATCGGCTAGTTCAGCAGATGGCCCGCCTTTTTGCGTTCGGCTCTATCTCATCCTCATGTCAGACCTTCCACTTCGCGATCGTGACTCCTCTCGCTCACAGGCAGTGCGCGCGACTCTGGAGTTGCTGGCCTCCATGCGCTTTGCGATTTCACTGCTCACGGTGATCTGCATCGCATCGGTCATCGGCACGGTGCTCAAGCAACATGAACCGCTGGTCAACTATGTCAACCAGTTCGGTCCCTTCTGGGCGCAGCTGTTTCTGGCGCTGAAGCTCAATGCGGTCTACAGCGCCTGGTGGTTTCTGCTGATTCTGGCCTTCCTGGTCATCAGCACCTCGCTGTGCGTGAGCCGCCATGCTCCCAAATATCTGGCCGACATCCGCAACTACAAGGAGAATCTCCGCGAGCAAAGCCTCAAGGCTTTCCATCATCGCGCCGAGGCGGATGTGGCTGGCAGCACCGAAGAGGCGGCCAAGCGCATCGGCCAGCAACTGGTGTCTGGCGGCTGGAAGGTCAAGATGCAGCAGCGCGACACGGCGGCCGGGCCCGGTACCGGCTGGATGCTGGCAGCCAAGGCCGGTGCGGCCAACAAGCTGGGCTATATCGCCGCGCATTGCGCGATCGTGCTGATCTGCATTGGCGGGCTGTTTGACGGCGATCTCATCGTGCGGGCCCAGATGCTGCTGGGCGGCAAAACGCCTTATACCGGCGGCGGCATGATCTCGGACGTGGCGCCCGAGCATCGTCTGTCGATCAAGAATCCGACCTTTCGCGGTAACCTCATGGTGTCCGAAGGCACGCAGTCCGGTACTGCGATCCTGAATCAATCGGATGGCATCTTGCTGCAAGATCTGCCATTTTCGGTGGAACTCAAGAAATTCATCGTGGAGTACTACTCCACCGGCATGCCCAAGCTGTTTGCCAGCGATATAGTGATTCATGACCGCGCCACCGGCGAGAAGCTGGAAAAGCGCGTGGAAGTGAACCATCCGGCCAGCTACAAGGGCATAGAGATCTACCAGAGCAGCTTCGATGACGGCGGCTCCAGCGTCAAGCTGCATGCCGTGCCCATGGACGGCGTCTCCCAGCCCTTCGACGTGGAGGGCGTGATCGGCAACTCCACCGAGTTCGTGCGCAAGCTGGCCGATGGCCAGCAGGACAAGGTGACTCTGGAGTACACGGCGCTGCGCACCATCAATGTGGAGAACTTCGGCGGCCAGGACAAGGCCGGCACCGATGTGCGCAAGGTCGACCTGAAGCTGGCCATCGACGAGCGTCTGGGCGCTGCCCACAAGACCACGGACAAAAAGGATTTGCGCAATATCGGCCCCAGCGTGGGCTACAAGCTGCGCGATGCCTCGGGTCAGGCGCGCGAGTTCCAGAACTATATGCTGCCCGTGGACACGGGCGAGGGCCAGCCCGTCTTCCTGCTTGGCGTGCGTGAGAATCAGGCCGACCAGATGCGCTATCTGCGCGTGCCTGCCGATCCTGAAGGCACGATGAACACCTTCATGCAGCTGCGCCAGGCCATGCAGAACAAGGCCCAGGCCGAGAAGGCGGCGCGCGCCTATGTGCAGCGTGCGGTCGATGTCTCCAAGCCCGAGCTGGCCGAGCCGCTGACGCAGTCCGCGCTCAAGGCGCTGGAGCTGTTTGCCGGCCAGGACGCCAAGCTCAAGGGTCCTGACGGCCGCCAGCTGGGTGGTTTGCAGGCGATATCGGACTTCATGGACAGCAATGTGCCCGAGGCCGAGCGCGAGCGCGCCGGCGAGGTGCTGGTGCGGATTCTCAACGGCGTGCTGTTCGAGCTGGCCCAGCAGGTGCGCCAGCAGGCGGGGCTCAAGCCTTTCGAGAACGACGAGAAGACCCAGGCCTTCATGACGCAATCGGTGTTCTCGCTCAGCGACGCGCAGTTCTACCCAGCGCCCGTGGTCTTCATGCTGCAGGACTTCAAGCAGGTTCAGGCCAGCGTGTTCCAGGTGGCGCGAGCTCCCGGTAAAAACATTGTTTACCTGGGTTGCCTCTTCCTGATCCTCGGCGTTTTTGCCATGCTGTACGTGCGTGACCGCCGCATCTGGATCTGGCTGACCCCTGCGAATGGTGGCAGCCATGCGAACATGGCCTTGTCCACCAACCGCAAGACCATGGATGGCGACCGCGAATTCGTCATGCTGGCTGACAAGCTGATCGGGGCCAAGCCCTTACAAAAGAAGACTCCCGGAGGTTCTGTATGAACACCGCAACCACGACATTGACTCTGAATGAAGGCTATTTCGCCCGCCGCAACTGGTTTGACTGGTTGTTCGCGGTCGTGGTGGCCGTGGGCCTGGGCTATGCGCTGCAGCGCTACGCCGCCTATATGGATGTGTATGAGAAGGGCATTTTGCTGGCGACCATCCCGGCCATGATCTGGATGGGCTGGTTCTGGCGCCCGCTGGCGGTGCTGATGCTGACCGTGGCCGGCTTCTCGCTGATGGCCATCGGTCTGTACCAGGGAGGAGATGGCGGCGAACTGGCACGGTCGGAGACCGTCTTCGGCCTGAAGTACTTCCTCTCCAGCCAGTCCGCCATCCTGTGGATGAGCATGGTGTTCTTCATCAGCACGGTCTTCTACTGGATAGGCGTGTTTGCCAAGGGCGAGCGCTCGGTGATGTCGCTGCTGGGCTCTCGCCTGGCGTGGCTGGCCGTGGCCATGGCGCTGATTGGCACCATGGTACGCTGGTACGAGAGCTATCTGCTGGGTCCGGACATCGGCCATATCCCCGTCAGCAATCTCTACGAAGTGTTCGTCATGTTCTGCTGGATGACGGCCATTTTCTATCTGTACTACGAGCAGCATTACGACACGCGTGCCCTGGGCGGCTTTGTGATGCTGGTGGTCAGCGCGGCCGTGGGCTTTCTGCTCTGGTACACGCTGGTGCGCCAGGCCCATGAGATTCAGCCTCTGGTGCCGGCTCTCAAGAGCTGGTGGATGAAGCTGCATGTGCCCGCCAACTTCATAGGCTACGGCACGTTCGCGCTGTCGGCCATGGTGGCGTTTGCCTATCTGATCAAGCAGCAGGCCACCGAGACCAAGTGGTACAAGCTTGCGCCGCTGTGGCTGCTGGGCGTGGTGCTGTGCTTCGAGCCCATCGTCTTTCGCAAGGGCGCGACCGAGAACGGCGGCAGCTACTGGATGGTGTACTTCGGCATCTCGGCCCTGATCGTGGCCGGCATCCTGCTCTCGCGCAAGCGCATTGCGGCCCGCCTGCCTTCGTTCGAGATTCTGGATGACGTGATGTACAAGGCCATCGCCGTGGGCTTTGCCTTTTTCACCATCGCCACCGTGCTCGGCGCTCTGTGGGCGGCCGAGGCCTGGGGCGGTTACTGGAGCTGGGACCCCAAGGAAACCTGGGCGCTGATCGTCTGGCTCAACTATGCAGCCTGGCTGCACATGCGCCTGATGAAGGGCCTGCGCGGCACGGTGTCCGCCTGGTGGGCGCTGGCGGGTCTGGCCGTCACCACCTTTGCCTTCCTGGGCGTGAACATGTTCCTGTCGGGCCTGCACAGCTACGGCGAACTGTAGGCCGCGTAACAAGCACTCCAAAAAACAGGAGCTGCTTGCGCTGATTGAATAAGGATTTCAGGTTGAAAACAATCTGAAACCATTGATCGTCAAGCGCAAGCAGCTCCTTTTTTATTGCGCACTTCGGGGGAACTTTGCTGACGCAGAGGGCTTCCAAATCGCACTACTCTTGATTGTCGTTTGGGAGCACTCCTATGCTGATACGTCACCGTAACCAAGGCTTCGAGCATCCACTGGCCAGCGAGATCACGCCTCAGACCCAATACCTGCAGCGCCGGGATTTTCTGCAGACCCTGGCCATGGGGGCGGCGGGCGCCACCTTGGCCGGCTGGGCCGGCCGTGATGCATGGGCGGCGACCGAACGCGGCAGCCTGCCGCCTCTCAAGGGCCAGCCCAGCAAGCTTGCCGGGGCCATGACGGTGGAAGCCGCCACGGCCTACAAGGACGCCACGGGCTACAACAACTACTACGAGTTCGGTCTGGACAAGGACGAGCCTGCACGCAATGCGCACACGCTCAAGACCCGGCCCTGGACGGTGCGCATAGAAGGTCTGGTGCACAAGCCGCAGACCCTGGATATCGAAAGCCTGCTCAAGCTCGCGCCCATGGAGGAGCGCATCTACCGCCTGCGCTGCGTGGAGGGCTGGTCCATGGTCATCCCCTGGGTCGGCTACTCGCTGTCCGAGTTGCTGAAGAAAGTGCAGCCGCTCTCCGGCGCCAGGTATGTGGAATTCGTCACCCTGGCCGACAAGGCCCAGATGCCCGGACTCAGAAGCGGCGTGCTGGACTGGCCCTATACCGAAGGCTTGCGGCTGGATGAGGCCATGCACCCGCTGACGCTGCTGGCCTTCGGCATGTATGGCGAGGTACTGCCCAACCAGAATGGTGCGCCGCTGCGTCTGGTCGTGCCCTGGAAATATGGTTTCAAGAGCGCCAAGTCGCTGGTGGCGATCCGTCTGACCGACAAGGAGCCAGGCACCGCCTGGAACAAGGCGGCACGCAACGAGTACGGCTTTTATTCGAATGTGAATCCCGAGGTTGATCATCCGCGCTGGAGCCAGGCCACCGAGCGGCGCATCGGCGAGGGCGGGCTGTTCGCCAAGCGCCGCAAGACCTTGCTGTTCAATGGCTATGGCGATCAGGTGGCGTCGCTGTATGCGGGCATGGACCTGAAGAAGTTCTACTGATGCAGGCCTGGTTGCTCAGGCCCTGGGCCAAGCCACTGGTCTTCACGCTATGCCTGCTGCCTTGCGCATGGCTGTTCTATGCGGCGTTCACCGACGGGCTGGGGGCCAATCCGGCCGAAGCCCTGCTGCGCAGCACGGGCGACTGGACTCTGCGTTTTCTCTGCATCGTGCTGGCAGTGACGCCGCTGCGCCAGATCAGCGGCTGGAATCTGCTGGTGCGTTACCGGCGCATGCTGGGCCTGTACGTGTTCTTCTACGCCTGTCTGCACCTGCTTTGCTATGCCTGGTTCGACATGGGGCTGGACTGGGGCGATATCGTGGCCGATATTCCCAAGCGCCCGTTCATCTTGGTAGGTTTCAGCACCTGGCTGCTGCTGCTGGTGCTGGCCGTCACTTCGCCAAAGTTCATGCTCAGGGCTTTGGGCGGCAAGCGCTGGCAATGGCTGCACCGTGCCGTCTATGTGGCGGTGCCTCTGGCTTTGCTGCATTTTTTCTGGATGCGCGCCGGAAAGAACAATTTTGCCGAGGTGGCCGTCTATGCGGCCATTCTCGGTAGCTTGCTTGGCTGGCGAGTGCTGCGTGCACTCAGAAGCAATCAACCGGCCACGGCGCGCAGCGGCGGACGTACCTGACGCGAGATCGGGTCGATCTCGGCTGAAGGCAGCTGGTAAGCGCGCTGGTCGAACAGGTCGATTCCGCATTGCAGGCCTTCGAGCCAGTTGAGCAGGTCGCCAATCGCCTGTTTGCCCATGATGGGCGCGCCATGCTGGGGCACGATCATGTCTATGGGCAACTGCCGTGCCATCTGCACCCATAGCCTCAGAATCTTGTTGGAGACCATGTAGCGGCGGTGAAAGCCTTCCATGCGCGAGATATGAGGAGCGAGGTCGGTGACGGGCTTCTGCGCTTCTGCGCCGGTGGTCAGAGAAACGCCGAGGTCGCCCGTGAACAGAATCTTGCTGATGGGGTCGTAGAAGTGAAAGTTCCCCTCGGCATGGAGAAAATGCGCGGGCAGCAGCACTAGCTCGCTATGGCCCAGAGGCAGGCGTCCGCCCGAGTCAGGTACGCCGATGACGCGGTTTTCCGTCTTGCCCACCTTGGTGAAGTGCGGTGCAAAGCGCTCCCAGATGCGCGAGATGACCAGTTGTGCGCGCGTGCTGCTCATCCAGCGATCCAGCGAGGCGATGATGTCCGGGTCGGCATGCGAGGCAATCAGATAGGCGAGCTTTTGCGGCGGGAAATGCCGCGACATGCCCATGAACAGCTCGTTGAAAGCCAGGTTGCCACCGGGATCAATGATGGCGCCCGTGCCGTTGTCCACGATCAGGAACTGATTGGCCTGAATGGCCTGACCGTCCTCTTCGATGAGGTCGGTGAACATCAGACAGACGTGGTTTTTGTCGCGATAGAGCTCAATGGACATGGCAGTTTGTCAAAGGACAAGATGCCATCACTCTAGAGAGTAAGTCCGGGCGCCATGTTGATGTGCATCAAGCCTCAGGGCTTGGCATCGATCTGGGGAATCTCGTCAGCCTCTATCGGCGTGGCTTTCGTTGCGGGTGTTGCTGCGCTGGAAGGCTTGGGGGAAATGCCAAGCGTTTCGGGCAGCGTGGCGCGACCCTGCGCCGCAGGATCTGTAGGCAGATAGAGCGGGCCTTTTTGCCCGCAGGCGGAAAGTGCTGCCAGGGACGCCGCACAAGCCGCAAGGGCAATGCTCCTGACTAAAATTTGGTTGGCTTTCAACATGGGCAAATTGTAATGACTGACCTTGAATATCTGGATCGCGCCGACCAACTTCTGCTGGCTGTGGAGCAATGCTGTGATCGCATCAATGACGAAACCGATGCCGACCTTGATGCCCAGCGTGTGGGCGGCATGGTGACTTTGGTGTTTGCCAATCGCAGCCAGATTGTCATCAACCAGCAAAAACCCCTGCATGAAATCTGGCTGGCGGCCAAGGCAGGTGGCTTTCACTATCGCTTTG
The DNA here is from genome assembly GCF_040187805.1 of Comamonas sp. wu1-DMT. NCBI lineage: Bacteria > Pseudomonadati > Pseudomonadota > Betaproteobacteria > Burkholderiales > Comamonadaceae > Comamonas > Comamonas sp. wu1-DMT. The sequence goes on along the minus strand of NZ_JBANEM010000002.1, from coordinate 181,772 downwards.
ACGAGGACAAGAAAGTCTGGCTGGACACCAAGGGTGCTGGCGAGTTCTTTGCCAATCTGACGCAATATGCAAGCGAGCAGTCGGGCATGGCTCTGGAGTTCAAGGCCCTGGCCTGAGTCTTCAGGGCGCTGGAATAAAAAAAGCCTGCCTCGACGAGAGGCAGGCTTTTTGCTTTGCGAGGGCTTAGTTTCTGAACAGGTCCAGAATGCGGCTGCGCTCCTCTGCGGCAGGCGGCTGGGTGGCACCCGGGCCTGCGTTGCCAGGATCGGAGGCGCCTTCCATACCGAGGCTGGAGACGCCGCCGTTGCGGGCGTTTTCTTCGTAATACCAGTCGCCGCCCATATTGACCACGCCGGGCGGGGTCTGCACTTCGGCCACCGGCACACCCTTGAGTGCGTGCTGCATGAAATTGATCCAGATGGGCAGGCTCAGGCCGCCACCGGTTTCGCGCGAACCCAGGTTGCGCGGAGTGTCGTAGCCAATCCAGGAGACTGCGGCAATGCTGGGCTGGTAGCCGGCAAACCAGGCGTCCACCGAGTCATTGGTGGTGCCGGTCTTGCCATACAGGTCGGGGCGCTTGAGTGTGGCCTGGGCACGTGCAGCCGTGCCCACGCGTGCCACATCATTGAGCAGGGTACCGGTGAGGAAGGCATTGCGCTCGGGGATGGCCTGGGGCAGCTCCTTCACCGCTGGCGGCGTGAACTCGGAGAGGATGCGACCCTTGTGGTCTGTCACGCGGGCAATCAGCCAGGGGTTGATGCGGTGGCCGCCGTTGGCAAACACCGAATAGGCTCCCGCCATCTGCAGCGGCGTGACGGAACCGGCGCCCAAAGCCATGGTCAGGTAAGCGGGCTGCTTGGCGGCGTCAAAGCCAAAGCGCGTCGCCCATTCCTGTCCAGTCTTGGGACCGATGGCCTGCAGCAACCGGATGGAGATCATGTTCTTGGACTTGTTCAAGCCCGTACGCATGGTCATGGGGCCGTCGTAGCGGCCGTCGTAGTTCTTGGGCTCCCAGGGCTGACCACCGGTGGTTGCTGCACTGAAGAAGATCGGTGCGTCGTTGATCATGGTGGAGGGCGAGAAACCGTGCTCCAGCGCCGCCGAGTAGATGAAGGGCTTGAAGCTGGAGCCGGGCTGGCGCCAGGCCTGGGTCACGTGGTTGAACTTGTTCTTTTCGAAGTCGAAACCACCGATCAGCGCGCGGATGGCGCCGGTTTGCGTGGACATGGCCACAAAAGCACCCTCGACTTCGGGTAGCTGGGTGATTTCCCAGGCACCCTTGGCGTTCTTGATGGCGCGGATCACGGCACCGGGGCGGATCTTGATATTGGGCGGTGCCTTGGGGCTGAGGCCGGATTCGGCGGGCTTGAGGTTGTCGCCCGTGATCTCGAAATGGGTACCGTCCGCACGGGCCGCGACAATCTTGCGCGGCGAGGCTTCCAGCACCACGGCCGCAACCACATCGCCGTTGTCGGGATGGTTGGCCAGGGCATCGTCGATGGCGTCTTCCAGCTCCTGAGCGTTGGCTGGCAGAGTGATGAACTTCTCGGGGCCGCGGTACTTCTGGCGGCGTTCGTAGTTCATGATGCCTTCGCGCAAAGCCTTGTAGGCAGCCTCTTGTTCACCGGCATTGAGGGTGGTGTAGACGTTCAGGCCGCGGGTATAGGCGTCGCTGCCGTATTGGGCAAAGATCAGTTGACGGGCCATTTCAGCCACGTACTCTGCATGTACACGGGTCGAACTGGCGGCAGTACGCAGCTTGAGCGGCTCTTCGCGGGCCTGCTTGGCCTGATCTGCAGTGATGAAACCGTTTTCCTCCATGCGCTCGATGATGTAGAGCTGGCGGATGCGGGCGCGCTTGGGGTTGCTGATCGGGTTGTAGGCCGATGGAGCCTTGGGCAGGCCTGCCAGCATGGCGGCTTCGGCCACCGTGATGTCCTTGAGCGGATGACCGAAATAGGCTTCACAGGCTGCTGCAAAGCCATAGGCACGGTTGCCAAGGAAAATCTGGTTCATGTAGATCTCGAGGATCTGTTCCTTGGTGAGCAAGTGCTCAAGCTTGAAGGTCAGCAGGATTTCGTAGATCTTGCGGGTATAGGTCTTCTCGGAAGAGAGGTAGACATTGCGTGCGACCTGCATGGTGATGGTCGAGGCGCCCTGGCTCTTGACCTTGCCCAGGTTGGCCAGCGCAGCACGCAGCATGCCCTTGTAGTCCACGCCGCCATGCTCGAAGAAGCGGGTGTCTTCGATGGCCAGCACGGCATCCGTCATGACCTTGGGGATCTCGTTGATGGGCGTCAGGGTGCGACGCTCCTCCCCAAATTCGCCCAGCAGAGCGCCTTCGCTGGAGTAGACCCGCAGCGGTAGCTTGGGGCGGTAGTCTGCAAGTTCGGAGACGTCTGGAAGATTGGGGTAAGCCATGGCCAGCGCCACGGCCACGGCCAGCAACACGGCCAGGGCGGCGGCGACGGCAAGTCCGATCAGCCAGAAAATGGAACGCGGCAGCCAGTGCATGCGTTTTTTGGGAGTTTGAGACCCAGGCGCAGGTGCCTGGTGAGCAGAATGTTCTGATGGCGGCATTTCGCAGTATTGGCAAGGGGTAGGGCATTATAGAAATGCCGCCCGGAAAAGCATCGTGGCGGCCGGGTGGGTGCCGCGCTTTGATTGAATCCTAAATCACAGGGTAAGCACCAGTATGCGCAAGGGCTGAGGTTCTTGCGGTTTGACGTTACACAAGTTTGTCTTTTTTTTGACCACGAAATACGGTGAAAAGCGCTGCAGCAAAGCATGTGCTGCTATAGCTTGCTGCTAGGATTCCGGGGTATTGCTGGCTTTTGTTTCCATTCTTACAAACCTGGGGGGGCATGTTGATTGCTCTGAGTTCTTTATTCAGCCGTCAGCCTGCACCTTTGCTTGGCATTGATGTCAGCTCCTCCAGCGTGAAGCTGGTCGAGCTGGCCAAAAGCAAATCCGGCGAGTGGCAACTGGAGCGTTGTGCGATTGAGCCTCTTGAAAAAGGCTGGATCACCGACGGCAATATTGAGAAATTTGATGAGGTGGCGGAGGCTGTGCGCCGCCTGGTCAAGAAAAGCGGAACGCGTACAAAGCAAGTGGCCATGGCACTGCCTGCCGCTGCGGTGATTACCAAGAAGATCACCTTGCCAGCCGGCTTGACCGAGCTGGAAATGGAAGTTCAGGTCGAGTCCGAAGCCAATCAATACATTCCGTTCTCGCTCGATGAGGTGAGCCTGGATTTCTGTGTCATAGGTCCGTCGCTGGTGTCGCCTGGCGATGTGGATGTGCTGATCGCTGCATCGCGCAAGGAAAAAGTGCAGGACCGCCAGGGCCTGGCCGAGGCAGCCGGTCTCAAGCCCATGGTGATCGATATCGAGCCCTACGCTGCCCGAATGGCGGCAACGCGTCTGGTGTCGCGTTTGCCCAATGCCGGGCGTGACGCCGTTGTGGCGCTGTTCGAGGTGGGAGCAATGACCACCAGCATGCAGGTGCTTCGCAATGACGAGGTGCTGTATGAGCGTGATCAGGCCTTTGGCGGCGCACAGCTTACCCAGTTGATTGCACGCCAGTACGGTTTTTCTCCGGAAGAGGCGGAGGCCAAGAAGCGCAGCGGCGAATTGCCGGACGACTACGCGGCTGGTGTGCTCAAGCCCTTTGTGCAAAGCCTGACCCAGGAAGTGGCGCGAGCGTTGCAGTTCTTTTTCACGAGTACTCCCTATAACCGCGTCGATCATGTTTTGCTGGCAGGTGGATCGTCGTCCTTGCCGGGGCTGGTGGATGCCGTCAGCCAGCAGACGGGATGTGCCTGCAGTCTTGCCAATCCCTTTGAAGGCATGGAAATTGGCAGCGGCGTGCGTCTGAAGAAGATGGCGCGTGAAGCGCCGTCCTATCTGACCTCTTGCGGTTTGGCCATGCGGAGGTTTCAAGAGTGATACTGATTAACCTTTTACCGCACCGCGAGGCGGCCAAGAAACGCCGTAAAGAGGCGTTTCAGGTCAATATGGTGCTGGGCGCACTGGGTGGACTGCTGATCGCAGCACTGATTTACTGGTACTTCCAGATGATGATCGAGGGCCAGCAGAACAAGAACAATCTGCTGCGCTCCGAAATCAAGGTCCTGGAAACACAGATCAAGGAAATCGAGGGGCTCGAGGCCGAAATCACCGCTCTGCGTGCACGGCAGAAGGCGGTGGAGGATCTACAGTCCGACCGCAACCTGCCGGTGTACATGCTCAATGAGCTAGTCAAGCAACTGCCGGACGGTGTCTACATCAGCAGCATCAAGCAAGAAGGCTTGTCGGTGACCATGCAGGGAACTGCACAGTCGAATGAACGTATTTCCGAGATGCTGCGCAATCTTACGGATGGCTCGCCCTGGTTCTCCAAGCCGGAGCTGATGGAAATTGTGGCCAAGACTGTTGATGTGACTGCCAAGGATAAGCGCCGTGCAGCTGCATTCACATTGCGCTTCAATCTGACCAGGGCCAGCGATGCGGAGAAAAATCTGCTTGCTGCAAGCTCTTCTGTGAAGGCGCAGTAATGGCAAAAAAGAAGAAATCTCTGGACATCGATTTCGCTGCGCTGCAAGAGAGGATTCAGCGCCAATTCCGGAATCTGGACCCCAATGACCCCTCGGTCTGGCCAGCCTTGCCCAAGGCACTGCTGTATGTGGCCGTTGCAGTCGCTGTCGCTGCCTTGCTGTGGTTCGTCGTTCTGAAGGATTACGAGGCAGAGCTCGACGCCGAGCGTGCGACCGAGGTGACTCTGCGCGAAGACTACTCCAAGAAAATGGTCAAGGCGGTGAGCCTGGAGGGCTTGAAGAAGCAGCGCGAGCAGGTGCAGCAGTATGTGACGCAGCTGGAAAAGCAACTGCCCAGCAAGGCGGAGATGGCTGCTCTGCTTTCCGATATCAACCAGGCCGGCTTGGGGCGTAGTCTGCAGTTTGAAGTATTCCGCCCTGGCGCCATGGTGACCAAGGAGTACTACGCCGAGCTGCCAATCACCCTGAAGGTGACGGGACGCTATCACGACATCGGTGCTTTTGCCTCGGATATCGCTTTCCTGTCCCGTATCGTGACCTTGAACAATCTGTCCATCGCCCCGGGCGGCAAGGACACGGATGTGCTGTCCATGGATGCCACGGCACGGACCTTCCGATATCTGGATGCGGACGAAGTCAAGGCGCAGCGTGACGCGGCCAAGGGGAAGAAATGAGCAGAGCATTCTTGAGCCCTGTCTGGCTGGTCCTGATGAGCAGTGCTTTGCTGGCGGGCTGCACCTCCTCCGAGGAGGAGCAACTGCGTGAGTGGATGGCCCAGGAGCGTGCCAATGCCAAGCCTCGCGTGACTCCTCTGGAGGAGCCCAAGCCTTTCAAGCCCCAGGCCTATACAGGGGCTGATGGCATGGATCCCTTTAATCCGCTCAAGCTGATCCAGGTGCTGCGCAAGGAGTCTGCGCAATCCAACATCAGCACGGCGTTGCTCACGCCAGAGCTGAGTCGCCGCAAGGAGCCGCTGGAGGCCGAGCCGCTGGACACCATGACCATGGTGGGCAGTCTCGACAAAAAGAACGTGCCCACGGCCTTGGTCAAAGTCGGCGGCCTGCTCTATCAGGTACGTGTCGGCAACTATCTGGGGCAGAACTACGGAAAGATCACCAAGATTACGGAAAACTCCATCCAGCTAAGAGAAATTGTCCAGGATGGCGGTGGTGACTGGATTGAAAGAACAAGCACTTTGGAGTTGCAGGAGGTCGGCAAATGATGGGTATTAATCGCAGCACTATGGCGAAGGCCCGTTGGGGTCTGACCCTGAGCGGCCTTTTGCTTTCTTCGGCAGCTTGGGCGCAAGCCCGTATTGAGGCTGTTACAGGCGCTTTGCAGTCAGGCTCCGAGGTCGTCCGTGTCGAGCTGTCCGAACCGCTGGCTGCAGACCCGACCGGATTCGTGGTTCAGTCTCCGGCGCGTATCGCTCTGGATTTTCCGGGTGTGAGCAATGGCTCGGGCAAGTCGTTGCTTGAATTCAATCAGGGCAATCTGCGCTCGGCAAATCTGGTGGAAGCATCGGGTCGCTCACGCCTGGTATTGAATCTGAAGACGGCTACGACCTATCGCTTGCAGCGCCAGGGCAAATCTTTGCTGATCTTGCTTGATCCCGCAGGTGCCGCGACAACCGCTGCAGCTGCGACTCCTGTCATGGCACCGGTGTTCGAGAACAAGACGGCAGCCTCTGATGCCGCTCCGATTCGCGGTATCGACTTTCGCCGTGGTAGCGATGGCTCCGGCCGGGTTGTAGTCAGCCTTGGCAGCAGCCAGGTGGGGGTGGATCTGCGGCAGGAGGGCAAGGGCCTGACGGTGGACTTCCTGCGTACAGCTCTGCCTGAAAATTTGCGCAAGAAGCTCGATGTGGGAGATTTCGGTACGCCTGTGCAAACGATATCGACCACTCAGCAAGGCGATCGTGTTCGGATGCGCATTGACCCTGTGGGTGATTGGGAGCACAGCGCATACCAGAGCGACAATCAGTTCGTGGTGGAAGTGCGTCAGAAAAAGGTCGACACCAGCAAGTTGACGCAAGGCCCGGGCTACAGCGGCGAAAAGCTGTCGCTCAATTTCCAGAATATTGAAGTGCGCTCTTTGCTGCAGGTCATCGCGGACTTCACCAACTTCAATATCGTCACCTCGGATACGGTGACAGGTGCCTTGACTCTGCGTCTGAAGGATGTGCCATGGGACCAGGCTCTTCAGATCATCATGGATGCCAAGGGGCTGGGCATGCGCAAGTCCGGCTCCGTGCTCTGGATCGCTCCCAAGGACGAGATTGACGCGCGGACCAAGCGTGACTACGAAGCGGCCATGGAAATCCAGAAGCTGGAGCCTTTGCGCACGCAAGGCTTCCAGCTCAACTATGCGAAGGCGGCGGACATTCTGCAGCAGATCACGACTTCGACAGGCGGCGGCGGTGCAGGCGGTACAGGGTCCAGCACGCGCTTTCTGTCGTCGAGAGGCTCCGCCATTTCCGAGCCACGCACCAATCAGCTGTTTGTGACGGATACGCCGACCAAGCTGGAAGAAATGAAGGCTTTGCTGGCAACGCTGGATGTGCCGGTGCGCCAGGTCATGATCGAGGCCCGCATTGTGGAGGCACGCGATACCTTTGGCCGTTCGCTGGGTGTGAAGTTTGGCGGAGGGGCTGTTGGCAGCAATGCCTCCATGACATCGTCTCAGTTCCTGCCTGATAGCAGCTCGGGATCAAGCTCCAAGTTCCCCAGTGGCAATTTTGTCAATTTGCCCGCCAGTGTTTCGGGAATCAACACTGTGGGTCAGGTCGCATTCTCTGTCTTCAATAGCTCGATGACACGTTTCCTGTCCCTGGAGCTGTCCGCTTTGGAAGCAGAAGGCGACGGCAAGATCATCTCCAACCCCCGTCTGGTGACGGCAGACCAGAACAAGGCATTGATCGAGCAAGGCACGGAATACCCATACTCCGTGACTGCGCCGAATGGCGCCACGACCATCTCGTTCAAGAAGGCCGTGCTGAAGCTGGAAGTGACTCCGCAAATTACCCCTGAAGGCGACATCATTCTGGATCTGGATGTGAACAAGGACAGTCGCGGTGAGACCACGACTCAGGGCGTCGCCATTGATACCAAACATGTCAAGACCCAGGTGCTGGTCGAGAATGGCGGCACGGTCGTGATTGGCGGTATCTTTGAACTGGAGGAAACCAACCAGCTCAACAAGGTACCGCTGTTCGGAGATCTGCCTGTGTTGGGGCATTTGTTCCGTAGCAACACCAAGGCTTCGAGCAAGCGTGAAATGCTGGTTTTCATCACTCCCAAGATGCTGAGCCAGGCGCGCAGCACCAGCAAATAACTGTTATCAGTTTTTACATAGGGCCCGCACGAGTTGATGCGGGCCTTTTCATTTGTAATATCTGCGGGCTGCGAGAATCATGGGCTGGCCAGATTGGCGGATGACGGTAACGCGATGACTGTTCTAAAGAAATTTCATATTGCCCTTGTGGGTTTGCCAGGCTCCGGCAAATCCACCATCGGACGCTATTTGGCCAAGCGTTGGTCTATGCCTTTTGTGGATGTGGATGTGGCCATCGAAGAGCATATCGGCTGCATGATTCGCGATTTTTTTGCCAAGGAAGGCGAGTCCAGATTCAGGGATGTAGAGCAAGAGGTGCTGGCAGCGCTGCTGGCGCGACCTGAGAAAACGGTGGTTGCCACAGGTGGCGGTGCCGTGCTGAAGGCTGAAAACCGGCAAGAGCTGGCCGAGCATGCACAGGTGGTCTATCTGAGTGCATCACCGCATGAGATTGCCAAGCGCCTGCAGCGGGATACTCAGCGTCCCTTGCTGCAAGTGGACAATCCTTTGCAGCGCTTGCTGGATTTGCATGCCATCAGAGATCCGCTCTACAAGGAGGTTGCAGATTTTGTGGTGGCGGGCAGCGGCCTGTCCGCCACGCAGGTGGCTCAGCGAGTGGCCATGCAGATTGAACTCGGTCAGCATTCCGGATTGCGCTGAAAAGCTTGTTGGTCAATACACTGCGTGTGGTTCCTGCTATGTATTTTGAGAGAGGTTGAACGTGGAAACGGTGCATATTGATCTGGGAGAGCGCAGCTATCCCATCGTGATTGCAGAGGGCTTGCTGGCCCAGAGCTCCACTTGGCAGGCATTGCCCAAGGCGGCGGCGGCTCTGGTCGTGACGAATGATGTCGTGGCCCCGCTTTATCTGTCTACGCTCAAGCAGGCCTTGAGCGGCCAATACGCTCAGGTTCACGAGGTGGTGTTGCCCGATGGCGAAGCGCATAAAGACTGGCAGACTCTGAACCTGATTTTTGATGCCCTGCTGCAGCATGGTTGTGACCGCAAGACGGTGCTGTTTGCACTGGGTGGCGGTGTTGTGGGGGATATGACGGGCTTTGCTGCCGCCAGCTATATGCGTGGCGTGCCTTTTGTGCAGGTGCCGACCACGCTGCTGTCCCAGGTCGATTCTTCGGTGGGGGGCAAGACTGCCATCAACCACCCGCTGGGCAAGAACATGATTGGGGCCTTCTACCAGCCGCAGCTGGTGCTCTGCGATCTTGCTACGCTGGATACCCTGCCCGAGCGCGAGTTGAGCGCAGGTCTGGGGGAAATCATCAAATACGGCCCTATTGCCGATATGCAGTTCTTCGACTGGCTTGAGCAGAACATGGATGGCCTGCTGCGCCGCGATCGCGACATGCTTGTCCATGCCGTCAAGCGAAGTGTGGAGATCAAGGCCTGGGTCGTGGGGCAGGACGAGAAGGAAGCAGGTCTGCGCGCGATTCTCAATTTTGGTCATACCTTCGGTCATGCGATCGAGGCCGGCATGGGCTACGGCAACTGGCTGCACGGTGAAGGTGTGGCGGCAGGCATGGTGATGGCGGCGGAGCTGTCCCAACGTCTTGGCCTGGTGGAGGCGAGCTTTGTCTCGCGTCTGCGCAAGCTGATTGAGCGAGCAGGCTTGCCGGTGCGCGCAGCGGTCATCGATGTCCAGGACAATGCTGGTCGCTATCTGGAGCTGATGCGGGTCGACAAGAAATCCGAAGCCGGTGAAATCCGCTTTGTGCTGATCGATGGTCCCGGCAAGGCGGTGATGAGGTCGGCACCCGACGCTCTGGTGCGTGAAGTGATCGAGAGTTGCTGCGCTTGATGGATGGCGCTATGTGAGCAGACCCTGGGGGAAGCGAGACCATAGCTGTTAGAGTCATTGCATCGAGTTGTTGAGGCGATTTGCATGACCGCTCTGGCTTCCTATGCCTGCCATCCCCAGCAAAGCCGCGGGCGTCGCTTTGCTGAGCCCCCGGCTCCCACGCGCAGCGACTTTCAGCGCGATCGGGATCGCATTGTTCACTCCTCGGCCTTCAGGCGACTGGTTTACAAGACCCAGGTCTTTGTGAACCATGAGGGCGATCTGTTCCGAACCCGGCTCACGCATTCTCTGGAAGTGGCACAACTGGGGCGCTCCATCGCGCGTTCTTTGCGGCTGGATGAAGACCTGGTTGAAGCCATCTGTCTGGCGCATGATCTGGGGCACACACCTTTTGGACATGCGGGGCAAGACGCGCTCAATGAGTGCATGAAGCCCCATGGCGGTTTTGAGCACAATCTGCAAAGTCTGCGTGTAGTGGACAGGTTGGAGGAGCGTTATCCTGCCTTTGACGGTCTGAACCTGACTTTTGAAACGCGCGAGGGAATTCTCAAGCATTGCTCGCCCAACAATGCGCAATTGCTGAATGCACGTGAGCCCGGCGGCGTGGCTCAGCGTTTTCTGGATGGCACTCAGCCTTCTCTGGAGGCGCAGCTATGCAATCTGGCGGATGCGATTGCCTATAACGCCCACGATGTGGACGACGGCGTTCGATCGGGTTTGATCACCATGGCCCAGCTGCGTGAAGCCGTGCCGTTGTTTGCCCGCTATTACGCCTCGACATTGGCGGATTGGCCCGATCTGGCTCTGCCGGATGCTCAGCGCAAGCTGCTCTATGAGAGCATTCGCCGCATGCTCAGTGACCAGGTCTATGACGTCATCCATCACTCACAGGCCGGTATTGAGCAGGCGGCTGTGCGCTCGGTGCAGGAGGTTCGTCAGCACGGCCGGACGCTGATCGGTTTCAGCGAAGAGATGAAAGCGCAGTCTCTGGTGCTAAAGCAGTTCTTGTTCAGGCAGCTCTATCGGCATCCTCAAGTCATGCAGACCATGAACAGTGCCCAGCAAGTTGTGAAAGAGCTGTTTGCTGCTTATATGGTGGAGCCTGAACGCATGAAGCCGCGCTTTGTTCAGCGTGCCCATATCGTCACTACCCTGCATGAACGTGCGCGAGTGGTGGCAGACTTTATTGCGGGTATGACGGATCGTTATGCGGCGCGAGAGCATGAGCGCATCACCGGGCTCAGGCTGCTGGGCGAGGCCTGAAGGAAGCTCCTCAACGGTCTTGCTGCCAGTGGCGAGCATGGCACAGGCCGGATCGCTAAAATAGCGGTTCTGTGTATCTAGAGCCGGAATATTTCCCGCCCAGTGCGCATTCTTTGGGGGCGATGGCCCCCGTTTGCATTTTGGAGGGCCCTGTCATGACCGAAACTTCAACCATCGCCGATCAGGCTTTCCCGCCGGAGCTTGTGATTGCGGATACCGTGCGCTGGCTGGAAAAGGCCGTGATAGGTCTCAACCTATGCCCTTTCGCCAAAGGCGTGCATGTCAAGGCTCAGATCCACTACGCCGTCAGCGATGCGACCGATGCGGAGGCTGTTGCCGAGGCTCTGCATCGCGAGCTTGAGGCCCTGGCCGAAGCCAACGCAGAAAAACGCGACACCACACTGCTGATACTGCCCCATGCCCTGCAGGATTTTCTGGACTTCAATGACTTTCTTGAAGTGGCGGATGCCATGATCGAGGAGCTGGATCTGGGCGGCATCTTGCAGGTGGCCTCGTTCCATCCTCAATTTCAGTTTGAGGGCACGGATGTGGACGACGTTACCAACTGCACCAATCGTGCTCCCTATCCCATATTGCACTTGCTGCGCGAAGACAGTATCGACAAGGCTGTGGAGGTGTTTCCGGAAGCCGAAACGATATACGAGCGCAATATGGAAACGCTGGAAAAGATCGGCATCGAAGGCTGGCTGGACCTGGATGTCGGGGCTCGCTGCCCCGTGACCGGCCATGGTCAGACGAAGGCAGAGAAGTGATGGGCAAGACCGATAAAAAGCAGAGCCTGCAAAAGCCCGCCAAAGCAGGGGCACTTGATATCGCCGAGCAACTGGGGCTCAAGCCCGGCCAGAGCCTTGAGTTGCTCAAGGCCCTGCATATCCTCACGCGCGAGGGAAAGCTCAATCAGGATTCGCGCCGCAAGCTCAAGCAGGTCTATCACCTCTATCAGTTCATCGAACCTTTGCTTGCCGAGCTGTCCAAGGATGGGCATGCCGTGACATTGGCTGACCATGGTGCGGGCAAGTCCTATCTGGGGTTCATTCTTTACGACCTGTATTTCAAGGCCTTGGCTCAGGGCCGGATTTTCGGTATCGAGACGCGTGCGCCTTTGGTCGAGGCATCTCAGAAGCTGGCGGCTGAACTTGGCTTCGAGCGCATGGAGTTTCTCAATATGTCGGTGGCCGAGTCCACGCGAGCAGACTTCATGCCTTCGCAGTTTGACGTGGTCACGGCCTTGCACGCCTGCGATACGGCGACTGATGATGCGATCGCCTTCGGGCTGGAAAAGCAGGCCAAGGCCATGGTGCTGGTGCCTTGCTGCCAGGCCGAGGTAGCTGCATGTCTGCGCCAGACCAAGGCCATGAGCCTGGCGCGTACTCCGCTGGCCGAGTTGTGGCGTCACCCGATCCACACTCGCGAGATGGGCAGTCAGATTACCAATGTGCTGCGCTGTCTGTATCTGGAGGCTTGCGGCTACCAGGTCACAGTCACCGAGCTGGTGGGCTGGGAGCACAGCATGAAAAACGAATTGATTGTGGCCCGTTATACGGGACAGAAAAAGCGCAGTGCGGCGCAACGCCTGCGTCAGCTGCTCGCCGAGTTTGGACTGGAAGGCCTGGCTGGCGTGCGCTATCCCCATTTGCAGCAAACCAGCGCGGACTGAGCAGGCTTGAAGCATGAGCTCTGCCGGGCCCGCTGCTTGTGATGCTCAGTGACTCTCCATCAGGCGCTTCATCAGCTCCTGCGTTGACGCGTCCACTCCTTCCCAGTCATTGTGGTTCTGGCGGGCATGAAGCTGCTTTGCCAGCTTCTTGCCCAGTTCCACACCCCACTGGTCGAAGCTGTTGATGTCCCAGATGGCGCCAGAGACAAAAATGCGATGTTCATACAGCGCAATCAAGGCGCCCAGAGAGGCTGGATCCAGTCTTTCAAGCATCAAGAAACTGCTGGGGCGATTGCCGGGGCAGTCTTTTTCCAGACCTTCGCCGCAGCGCCCCACCATCAGCGCCTGGGCCTGGGCAATCGCGTTGACTACCAGGCTTTGATGGTGCTCGCCCAGGTATTTGCCCCCGTCGCGCAGGGCAATGAATTCGACCGGTATGAGATCCTGCCCCTGGTGCAGCATCTGGAAAAAAGCATGCTGCCCATTGGTGCCGGGCTCGCCCCAGATCACCGGTGCCGTGGGAGCTGTGAGCCGAACGCCATTCTTGTTGATGCTTTTGCCATTGCTCTCCATCTCCAGTTGCTGCAGATAGGCCGTCAGGCGGCGCAGTCCATGGCTGTAAGGTGCAATGCAGCGGCTGGAAAACTGGCAGAAATTGCGATACCAGATGTCCAGTAGTCCCAGGCGCACCGGGAGATTGCTCTCCAGAGGGGCTGTGAAAAAGTGGGCGTCCATCGCGTGCGCGCCGCCCAGTAGCGCCCTGAATTGCGCCGAGCCTATGGCGATGGCGATAGGCAAGCCGATGGCGGACCACAGCGAAAAGCGTCCGCCTACCCAATCCCAGAAACCCAGCGTGCGCTGTATGCCGAACTCTGCAGCCGCCTGTGTATTGGTGGTGAGGGCCACGAAGTGTCGGTCGATCGAGCATGGGGCCTGCGGATCTTCGCTGCCGCCATGATCGAGAAACCACTGCCTGGCCGAGCGAGCATTCAGCATGGTCTCGGCCGTGGTGAAGGATTTCGAGGCAATTAGAAACAGCGTGCTTTCCGGTTTGACCCGGCGCAGCACATGTCCCAGCTCGTGGCCGTCCACATTGGAGACAAAGTGAAAGTTCTTGTCCTGGTCTATCCAGTCCTCAAGGGCATTGACCACGACTTCCGGACCCAGGTGCGAGCCGCCGATGCCGATATTGACGATATCGGTGATCTGTTGGCTGCCCCTGATCTGATCGGCCAGGGCGAGCATTCGATCCAGTGTGTCGTGAACCTCACGCAGCGCCGAATGCATGTCCTGGGGCCAGGACCGAAGCACGGGTGACTGGGCGAGCTGCCCGCCGTCTGCAGGAGTGCGCAGCAGCCAGTGCATCGCGCTGCGCTGCTCGCTGGTATTGATGGCTGCGCCGGCCAGCATGGCGTCTCGCTTGCTCGAGAGCTGGCTCTCGGTTGCAAGCTGCCTCAGCAAGGCCTCGGTCTCGCCAGTCCAGAGGTTCTTCGACAGATCGGCGAAGACATGCGGCGCCTGCATGCTCAGGGCGTCAAGACGTTGCGGGTCTTGTGCAAAAGCCTGGCGCAAATCCAGATGCTGGATCTGCGACCGGTAATGGGTTTGCAAAGCCTGCCAGGCAGGCAGTTCGTGACAAAGAGGCGTCAAAGGAAATTTCCGTCAATCTGCAGCCGCTTGCTGCATCAATGCTTCCAGCTTCAGGGTGTCCGCGGTGAAAGCGCGAATGCCCTCGGCCAGCTTTTCGGTGGCCATGGCATCTTCGTTCAGCGCAAAGCGAAACGAGGCCTGGTCATACAGAACGCGTTCCTGCGGCTGGGCTCTGGCCTTGTCCGGGTCCAGGGCGCGAGTCAAAGGCATGGCGTCGTCCTGCTGTGCGCGGAGCTGGGCCAGCAGCTCAGGTGCAATGGTAAGCAGATCGCAGCCCGCCAGAGCCAGAATCTGGCCGGTATTACGAAAGCTTGCACCCATGACCTCGGTGGAAACATCGAAGTGCTTGTAATAGTCGTAGATCTTCTGTACGGAGCGCACGCCCGGATCATTGGCGCCGGCCATGGTGGCTTCATCCCACTGCGCGCCGGCCTGCTTTTTGTACCAGTCGTAGATGCGGCCCACAAAGGGCGAGATCAGTTGGACCTTGGCCTGGCCGCAGGCAACGGCCTGGCAGAAGGAGAACAGCAGCGTCAGATTGGTGTGAATGCCGCGCTGCTCGAGAATGCGGGCCGCTTCAATCCCTTCCCAGGTGGCGGCGATCTTGATGAGCACACGCTCGGTGTGGATGCCTGCAGCCTGATACAGCTCGACCAGTCGCTCGGCGCGCGTGACCGTGGCCACGGTATCGAAAGACAGGCGGGCATCGACTTCGGTGGAAACACGACCGGGTATGGTGTTCAGAATCTCGCAGCCGAAGCGCACCAGCGTCCGGTCCATGATTTCGTCCAGCCCCCGGTCTTTGAATTGCGCCACGGTGGCGCGCATCAGCGGTGCATATTCGGTCTTTTGAACCGCTTTGAGAATCAGGGATGGATTGGTGGTGGCATCTTGCGGTTGAAACTGCGCCAGTTGATGAAAATCACCGGTGTCCGCGACCACGGTCGTGAATTGCTTGAGCGCCTCCAACTGATTCATGTCCATCCTTTGCTGTGTTTCAAACTAACCAGCAAGTGTAGAGCGTGAATCCCTGATTGAGAATGAGCTTGCAGATACTCCGTTTGAGGATGCATCAAGGCAAACCCTGCTGAATATGCGCGCTCGCCTATTTATTTGCGGAAATATTCAAGTTTTGCTGCCATTTTGCGAGGCATGAGGCGCTTCGGTCTTATGCTCGCTTTTTTCTGCACTCATTCATTGCCTCCACCTCATCTGCGCCAATATGCTTGATCGGATTACTGCCTCCCTTCCGTCCCTGGCGCCTGCAGAGCAGCGTGTTGCACGCCTGGTACTGGCCGATCCGCGGGCCTTCGCGCATCTGCCGGTGCGAGAGCTGGCAGTGCGGGCACATGTCAGCAAACCCACGGTGGTGCGCTTTTGCCGCAGCATGGGCTATGACGGCCTGGCGGACTTCAAGCTCAAGCTCGCGGGCAGCGTCAGCGAAGGCGTGCCCTTCATCCATCGCAGTGTGGACAGCGATGACAAGACCAGCGATGTCATGGTCAAGGTGGTGGACAACGCGGTTGCCGCTTTTCTACAGTACCGCAATGCGGCCAGCACGGCGGCCATAGAGCAGGCTGCACAGGCGATTGCCGCGACCTGGCAGACCGGCAAGCGCATCGAGTTTTACGGCGCCGGGAACTCGGGCATCGTGGCGCTGGATGCCCAGCACAAGTTTTTCCGCCTCGGTGTGACCAGTCTGGCCACCAGCGATGGCCATATGCAGGTCATGAGCGCGACCTTGCTGGGTCCGGGCGACTGCGTGGTCATCATCTCGAACTCCGGGCGCACGCGAGATCTGATGGACGCCGCAGATATCGCCCGCAAGAATGGGGCCACCACCATCGCCATCACGGCCAGCGGCTCGCCTCTTGCCTCCGCTTGCCAGGTGCATCTGGCTGCCGATCACCCCGAAGGCTACGACCGCTACAGTCCCATGGTCTCGCGGCTGCTGCACCTGCTCATCATCGACGTGCTGGCGACCTGTGTGGCTTTGCGCATCGGGCCGGCACTTCAGCCGGCGCTGGAGCAGATGAAGAACAATCTGCGCGCCAAGCGCTATACCTGAAGGCCAGCAAAGGCGCGGCCTGTGCGCGTCGAGATGCCAAGCAGAAGGGCTCTCTTATTGAGAGCTTCGGTCGCCTTTCCATAAATGGTTTCAAGCATAAAACACATTGAAATCATTATGGAGAAGGCGCTTTAAGCTATCAAAATTAAAAAGCATCCAGATCCCGCAAGCTTGCAGGGTGCGCGCCGGACGAGGGTGATGCATCTGCGGCTCGGGGACTTGGCTTGCCCAGGCAGCAGCTCGTATCGAGCCGCTTACACGGAGGCGACGCCCACGGTCATGCCGCCGCAGACATAGAGCACCTGTCCGGTCACAAAGCCGCTGCGCTCGTCGAGCATGTAAGACACGGCATGGGCCACATCCTCGGGAGTTCCCACCCGCTTGACGGGTACGGAAGCAATGATCTTCTGCGTGCGCGGGGCGTCGGGCGGATTGGCCTTGTCGAACAGCTCGGTGCGTATCGGGCCGGGGCCTATGGCGTTGGCCGTGATGCCCCATTGGCCCAGCTCCAGCGCCCAGACGCGGGTCATGCCGATCAGACCGGCCTTGGTGGCCGCGTAGGCTGTGCGCAAGTCCTTGCCCAGCGCGGCGCGCGAGGACATGTTGACGATGCGCCCGAACCCCGCTTGCTTCATGCCGGGCAGCAGGGCCTGCATGCACTGGAAGGCGCAGCGCAGGTTCAGCGAGACGGCCAGGTCGAACTCGGCCAGGGTCTGCGAGGCGGCGTCGTTGGGTACGACCACGCCGACGTTGTTGATCAGGCGCGTGATGGGGCCGGTTTCCAGAGCCTGACGCAGGGCGCGGGCCGTGTCCTCGGCGTCGCTGAGGTCGGCCTGTATGCCGCCGGGAACGTGATCGACCACGCGGTCGATGATGATGGGCTCGTAGCCGTCGGCGCGGCAGCGCTCGGCAGCGGCAGCGCCGATGCCGGCTCCGCCACCGGTGATCAACACGCGAGGGCGGTCAGTAAGGGAGGCGCTCTGGGAAGACATGGCAATAACTTTCAAACGGAAAACGGGGCGGTTGCGACAGGCGCGGGCCCGGGAGGGCAACAGCAGCCACCGGCATGCGCCGGCAGTGCTGGGGTCGGGACAGGCCGGTACCTGGGTGGGATCAGACGCTGGCGCCGGAGTCCTTGACGACCTTGCCCCACTTCTTGGCTTCGGCGTCGATGAACTTGGCAAAGCCTTCCTGGGTGTCGATCACGACTTCGCCGCCCTGGTCGTTGATCTTCTTGATCACGGCGGGATCCTTGAGCACCTTGGCAATGGCGGCATGCAGCTTTTGCTGGATGTCGGCCGGTGTCTTGACAGGTACGAAGAGACCGAACCAGGAAGTGGCTTCATAGCCGGGCACGCCGGCTTCGGCCACGGTGGGCACATCGGGCAGTTCGGGCGAGCGCTTGGCCGTGGTCACGGCGATGGGGCGCAGCTTGCCCGAGCGCACATGCTGGATGGCCGAGGGCATGTTGTCGAACATGATGGCGATCTGGTTGCCCAGCAGATCGGTGATGGCCGGCGCGCTGCCCTTGTAGGGCACATGCACCATGTCCAGATGGGTCATGGACTTGAACAGCTCGCCAGACAGGTGGATGGAGCTGCCCGAGCCCGAGGAGCCGAAATTCAGCTTGCCGGGATTGGCCTTGGCGTAGGCCATCATTTCCTTGACCGTCTTGAAGGGCTGGCTGGGGTGGGCCACCAGCAGATTGGGCACATTGGCGACGCGGGTCAGCGGAGCGAAGTCCTTGACCGGGTCGAAGGGCATCTTTTTGTACAGGGCTTCGTTGATGGCGTGCGTGCCCACCGTTCCCATGAACAGGGTGTAGCCGTCACCGGCTGCGCGGGCCGCGGCCTGGCCGCCGATATTGCCGCCCGCGCCGGGGCGGTTGTCGATGATGATGCTCTGGCCCAGTTCGGTGCTCAGGGCCTGGCCCACCACACGCGCCAGGATGTCGGTCGTGCCGCCGGCCGAGAAGGGCACGATCATGGTGATGGGCTTGCTGGGATAGGACGCCTGGGCCATGGCGGGAGCAGCGCCCAGAGCGAACAGGGCGGTTGCTGCCAGGGTCTGCAGGCTGCGGCGGCGAGACAGGGAAAGGGAATTGGACATTGAGGTCTCCGGAAAAAGGCAAGACACCGCCGGCCAGTGGCCGGGGCGCGGGCTGCCGCGGTGGCACACCTGCGAGAGAAGGTGCACGCCAGCGGTCGTTGTTTGGGTGTAAGAGGCAGGGGGCGGCAGCAGGCCGGACTTGGCCGGTCCCTGCTGCAGTCGGGATCAGACGCGTTCGAGCACCACGGCGATGCCCTGGCCCACGCCGATGCACATGGTGCACAGCGCATAGCGGCCGCCGAAGGCATGCAGCTGGTTCACGGCCGTGGTGGCCAGGCGGGCGCCCGATGCGCCCAGGGGATGGCCCAGGGCGATGGCGCCGCCCCACTGGTTGACGCGGCGGTCGTCGTCGGCAATGCCCAGGTCGCGCAGCACGGCCAGGCCTTGTGCGGCAAAGGCTTCGTTGAGCTCGATGACATCCATCTGCTCAAGAGTCAGTCCTGTCTGGGCCAGCACCTTGCGCACGGCGGGAGCGGGGCCGAAGCCCATGATGCGCGGCGCGACGCCGGCCACGGCCATGCCGACCACACGGGCGCGCGGCACCAGGCCGTATTGCTTGGCGGCTTCCTCGTTGGCCAGCAGCAGGGCGCAGGCACCGTCGTTGACGCCGCTGGCGTTGCCGGCCGTGACCGTGCCGTCAGGGCGTACCACGCCCTTGAGCCTGGCCAAGGCCTCGATGGTGGTGGCGCGGGGGTGCTCATCCTGGCTCACGACGATGGGATCGCCCTTTTTCTGGGCGATGGAGACGGGCACGATCTCGCGCGCCAGATGGCCGGCAGCAATCGCAGCCGCGGCCTTTTCCTGGCTGGCCAGGGCCATGCGGTCCTGGGCTTCGCGTTCGATTCCGAAATCGTCGGCCACGTTTTCGGCGGTCTCGGGCATGGAGTCCACGCCGTACTGTGCTTTCATCAGCTTGTTGACAAAGCGCCAGCCAATGGTGGTGTCGTAGACGGCATTGTTGCGGCTGAAGGCGGACTCGGCCTTGGGCATGACGAAGGGGGCGCGGCTCATGCTCTCCACGCCGCCGGCGATCATCAGGCGGGCTTCGCCGGACTTGATTGCACGCGCGGCCGTGCCGACAGCGTCCAGACCCGAGCCGCACAGGCGGTTGATGGTGGCGCCGGGCACATCGATGGGCAGGCCGGCCAGCAGCGCCGACATGCGCGCCACGTTGCGGTTGTCCTCGCCGGCCTGGTTGGCACAGCCATAGAGCACATCGGCCACGGCAGTCCAGTCCACATTGGGGTTGCGCTGCATCAGCGCCTTGATGGGCAGGGCGCCCAGATCATCGGTGCGCACGCTGGACAGCGCGCCGCCGTAGCGACCGAAGGGGGTGCGGATGGCGTCGCAGATAAAGGCTTGGTTCTGGTTGCTCATGACATGTCTCCGTTATAAAAATTGAGCTTGGGGTCTAGGCCGGATTGGCCTGAGGGCCGTTCAGGCCGCGATGGGCAGGCCCACGATGCGTTCGAGTTCGGCGTGCTCCAGGCCTTCGACCTTGTCGATCAGGCGCAGCCCCTCGGGGGTGCATGCCAGGGTGCACAGATCGGTATAGATGCGTTTGACACAGCCCAGGCCGGTCAGCGGGTAGCTGCACTGGACCACGACCTTGCTCTCGCCCTTTTTGGTGAGCAGATCCATCATCACCCAGGTCTGCTTGGCGCCAATGGCCAGGTCCATGGCTCCGCCCACGGCGGGGATGGCGCCGGGCTCGCCTGTGCTCCAGTTGGCCAGATCGCCCGTGGCCGAAACCTGGAAGGCTCCGAGTACGCAGATGTCCAGGTGACCGCCGCGCATCATGGCGAAGCTGTCGGCGTGGTGGAAATAGCTGCCGCCGGGCAGCAGGGTCACGGGCTGCTTGCCGGCATTGGTCAGGTCGTAATCTTCGGAGCCGGCCGCCGGTGCCGGGCCCATGCCCAGAATGCCGTTCTCGCTTTGCAGCACGATCTCGCGTCCTGCGGGGATGTGGTTGGCCACCAGGGTGGGCTGGCCTATGCCCAGATTCACATAGGCACCGTCATGAATGTCCTGGGCCACGCGCAGGGCCAGTTCGTCCTTGCTTCGTTTTTGATAGCTCACGCTTGTATCTCCTTGCTGGACCTTGGCGGGCTCAGGCCGCCTTCTTGAAGCCGCCGGCCTGGGTGGCCACGCGCTCGATCTTCACCACCTGGCTCACATAAATGCCCGGGGTGACCACGGTTTCGGGGTCAAGCTGGCCGAGTTCCACGATCTCATGCACGGTGGCCACGGTGAACCTGGCGGCCGAAGCCATCACGGGGCCGAAGTTGCGCGCCGACATGCGGTAGGTCAGATTGCCCCAGCGGTCGCCTTTTTCTGCCTTGATCAAGGCCACATCGCCATGGATGGGGTACTCCAGCACATAGTGCTTGCCGTTGATCTCGCGCGTTTCCTTGCCTTTTGCGAGTTCGGTGCCGTAGGCCGTGGGGCAGAAGAAAGCGCCTATGCCTGCGGCGGCAGCGCGCATGCGCTCGGCTAGATTGCCCTGGGCCACCAGTTCGAGCTCGATCTTGCCGCTGCGGTACAGCTCGTCGAAGACCCAGCTGTCCACCTGGCGCGGGAAGCTGCAGATGATCTTGCGCACCTGGCCGGTCTTGAGCAGGGCGGCCAGGCCGGTGTCGCCATTGCCGGCATTGTTGTTGACCACGGTGAGCTCGCGTGCACCCTGGGCGATCAGGCCGTCGATCAGCTCGCCGGGGATGCCCGAGGTGCCGAAGCCGCCGATGAGCACGGTGGAGCCGTCTTGAATGCCGGACAGGGCCTGAGCGACCGAGTCGGCGATCTTGTTGATCATGGGTGTCTCCAATTTTTCTACACAAAGATCTGCGCCATTGGCGCTAAAATGTTCGTATATAGAACATTTGTTCGCTAAAAGAATTGTAGAAAAGGATGATGAAAATGGAGACTGTAAAAACCACATCAGGGAAAACCCAGGTCGAGGGCGAAGCGGTCTCGCTCAAGCCCGGTGACAGCTATGTGCAGTCCTTTGCCAGGGGGCTGGAAGTCATACGTTCGTTCAGCGCCAGGGCGCCCGAGCAGACGCTCAGCGAGGTGGCTGCCGCCACGGGTCTGACGCGTGCCGGTGCAAGGCGCATCCTGCTGACGCTGCAGACGCTGGGCTATGTGCGCAGCGATGGCAAGTACTACGCACTCACGCCGCGCATCCTGGATCTGGGCTTTGCCTATCTGAGCTCCACGCCGCTGTGGAATCTGGCCGAGCCTGCGATGGAGGCGCTGGTGGACGAGGTCAAGGAGTCATGCTCGGCCGCGGTGCTCGAGGGCCTGGACGTGGTCTATGTTCTGCGCGTGCACACGCACAAGATCATGAGTACCAATCTGGGCGTGGGCTCGCGACTGCCTGCCTTCTGGACATCCATGGGCCGGGTGCTGCTGGCGGCTCTGCCCCCCGATGAGCTGCGGGCGCTGATGGCCCGGCGCGAGCAGCGCGCCTTCACGCGCCACACGCTGACCGGCGACGATGAACTGTATGCCGAGATCGCCCGCGTGCGCGAGCAGGGCTGGGCCCTGCTCAACCAGGAGCTGGAGGAGGGCCTGATCTCGATTGCCGCCCCCATACGCAACGCGCGCGGCCAGACCGTGGCGGCGCTCAACATCAGTGGTCAGGCCAACCGCACCAGCGAGCAGATGATGCGCGAGCGGTTGCTGCCGCAGTTGCTGGCCGCTACGCGCCACATCAGTCAGTTGCTGAGTGCTTCGGGTCGCATGCATCTGTGATGTCTGGCGCCTGAGGACGCGTCGGCCCTGGCGTGACGCTTCATAATGACCGAAACGCCTTCTCTGTCGCCCCTGCTCAAGTCCGCTCCATGGCCCGTCTTCCCCGTCTCACGCTGGCAAACATGCCGCACCACATCATCCAGCGTGGCAACAACAGCGGCGAGATCTTTGTGGACGCGCAGGATCGCCTGGTCATGCTGGATCTGATGCGCGAGATGGCGCGGCGCTTCGAGGTCGATGTGCATGCCTATGTGCTCATGCCCAATCACTTCCATCTGCTGCTGACGCCCAGAACGGAGCAGGGCGTGCCCCAGTTCATGCAGGCCGTGGGGCGCAGCTATGTGCGCTACTTCAACAACCGCCACGGACGCACCGGTACGCTGTGGGAGGGGCGCTATCGCTGCACCGTGCTGCAGGCCGAGCAATGGCTGATGGCCACCATGGTCTCCATGGATCTCAACCCCGTGCGCGACGGGCTGGTGCAGCGCGCGGTGGACTGGCCCTGGTCCAGCTATGCGCACAACGCAGGCCTGCAAAGCGATGCGCTCATCAGCCCGCATGCGCTTTTCTGGGCCCTGGGCAACACGCCGTTTGCCAGAGATGCCGCTTATGTCAGGGCCGTGGAGGCGGGTCTGGATGCCGATACCCAGGCGCAGATCAGCCATGCCGCACTGCGTGGCTGGGCTTTGGGCGAGCCCGATTTCATTGAAAATTTGCAACAGAAAACCGAGCGACGCGTGAAGCGGCAGAAGGCCGGCAGGCCTGCAGCACGCACAGCTTCGGTGCACGAAGACTAGGCGGTTCTTCCAACCCCTTGTTTTTATTGGATTGCTTCACTCTATTTTTATATGTCCCTAATTAAATGCAAATAAAAAAAGTTGGGAATTAATTGGAATCTGACCCTAATTAAAACTTATTGCATAACTTCATGTCCTGTCGTAATCTTGCGTTCCCCGCGATTGATATAAGAGGATTCCCCATGACGACTGCTGCCGAGATCAAGTATCTCCAGGACCACGGTCTGTACTCCAAGAGCAACGAACACGATGCCTGCGGTCTGGGCTTTGTGGCCCATATCAAGGGCCAGAAGCGCCATGACATCGTGCTGGGGGCACTGAAGATCCTCGAGAACATCGACCATCGCGGTGCAGTGGGTGCGGACCCTCTGATGGGGGACGGCGCCGGTATCCTGATCCAGATCCCCGATCAGCTCTACCGCGAAGAAATGGCCAAGCAGGGCGTGGCACTGCCCCCCGCCGGCGAATATGGCGTGGGCATGATCTTCCTGCCCAAGGAACATGCCTCGCGCCTGGCTTGCCAGCAGGAGATGGAGCGCGCCATCAAGGCCGAAGGCCAGGTGCTGCTGGGCTGGCGCGATGTGCCGGTGAACCGCGACATGCCCATGTCGCCCACCGTGCAGGAAAAGGAGCCCATCCTGCGCCAGGTCTTCATCGGCCGTGGCGCCGACGTCATCGTGCAGGACGCGCTGGAGCGCAAGCTGTACGTGATCCGCAAGACGGCCTCGGCCGCCATCCAGAACCTGGGCCTCAAGCACAGCAAGGAATACTACGTTCCCAGCATGAGCAGCCGCACCGTGGTCTACAAGGGCCTGCTGCTGGCCGATCAGGTGGGCGTGTACTACCGTGATCTGGCCGACGAGCGCTGCGTCTCGGCCATCGGCCTGGTGCACCAGCGTTTCTCCACCAACACCTTCCCCGAGTGGCCTCTGGCTCACCCCTACCGCTATGTGGCCCACAACGGTGAAATCAACACCGTGCGCGGCAACTACAACTGGATGCTGGCGCGCGAAGGCGTGATGGCCTCTCCCGTGCTGGGCGAAGACCTGCAAAAGCTCTATCCCATCAGCTTTGCCGGCCAGTCCGACACTGCCACCTTCGACAACTGCCTGGAACTGCTGACCATGGCCGGCTACCCCATCAGCCAGGCCGTGATGATGATGATTCCCGAGCCCTGGGAGCAGCACGAAGCCATGGACGAGCGTCGCCGCGCCTTCTATGAATACCACGCTGCGATGATCGAGCCCTGGGACGGCCCCGCCTCCATCGTGTTTACCGATGGTCGCCAGATCGGCGCCACGCTGGACCGTAACGGTCTGCGCCCCTCGCGCTACTGCATCACCGACGACGATATGGTGATCCTGGCTTCCGAAGCCGGCGTGCTGCCCGTGCCCGATAGCAAGATCGTGCGCAAGTGGCGCCTGCAGCCCGGCAAGATGCTGCTGATCGACCTGGAGCAGGGTCGCATGATCGAAGACGAAGAACTCAAGGCCAACGTCGTCAACACCAAGCCCTACAAGCAGTGGATCGAGAACCTGCGCATCAAGCTCGACGAGGTGGAAATCCCCGCCGACTTCAAGGCACCCGCAGCCAAGACCGAGCTGTCCCTGCTGGACCGCCAGCAAGCCTTCGGCTTCACGCAGGAAGACATCAAGTTCCTGCTGACCCCGATGGCCGAAAAGGGCGAGGAAGGCATTGGCTCCATGGGCAACGACAGCCCGCTGGCCGTGCTGTCCGACAAGAACAAGCCGCTGTACAACTACTTCCGTCAGATGTTCGCCCAGGTGACGAACCCCCCCCATCGACCCGATCCGCGAAGCGATCGTGATGTCGCTGGTGTCGTTCGTGGGCCCCAAGCCCAACCTGCTGGACATCAACCAGGTCAACCCGCCCATGCGCCTGGAGCTGCAGCAGCCCGTGCTCGACTTCGAAGGCATGGCCAGGCTGCGTGATATCGAGAAGCGCACCAACGGCAAGTTCAAGAGCTCGACGATCGACATCACCTACCCGCTGTCCTGGGGCAAGCAGGGTGTGGAAGCCAAGCTGGCCTCGCTGTGCGCCCACGCCGTGGACGAGATCAAGGGCGGTGCCAACATCCTGATCATCAGCGACCGCAACATGAGCGCCACGCAAGTGGCCATCCCTGCGCTGCTGGCTCTGTCCGCCATCCACCAGCATCTGGTGCGTGAAGGCCTGCGCACCACCGCCGGTCTAGTGGTGGAAACCGGCACGGCCCGCGAAGTGCACCACTTCGCCGTGCTGGCCGGCTACGGTGCGGAAGCCGTGCATCCCTATCTGGCGATGGAGACCCTGGTCGACATCTTCAGCCGCGAAGCTGCGCCCATCACTGCCGACAAGGCCATCTATCACTATGTGAAGGCCATCGGCAAGGGCCTGTCCAAGATCATGTCCAAGATGGGCGTGTCCACCTATATGTCCTACTGCGGCGCCCAGCTGTTCGAAGCCGTGGGCCTGAACAGCGAGACCGTGGACAAGTACTTCACGGGCACGGCCAGCCGTGTGGAAGGCATCGGCGTCTTCGAGATCGCCGAGGAAACCATCCGCAACCACGAAGCTGCCTTCAGCGACGACCCCGTGCTCGAAACCATGCTGGATGCCGGCGGCGAGTACGCCTGGCGCGCCCGTGGCGAAGAGCATATGTGGACGCCTGACGTGATCGCCAAGCTGCAGCACTCCACACGTGCCAACAACTTCAGCACCTACAAGGAATACGCCCAGCTGATCAACGACCAGACCAAGCGCCACATGACGCTGCGCGGCCTGTTCGAGTTCAAGTTCGATCCCGCCAAGGCGATTCCCGTGGACCAGGTCGAGTCGGCCAAGGAAATCGTGAAGCGCTTTGCCACGGGTGCCATGTCCCTGGGCTCCATCTCCACCGAAGCCCATGCCACGCTGGCCGTGGCCATGAACCGCATCGGCGGCAAGAGCAACACCGGCGAGGGCGGCGAAGATCCCAAGCGCTATCGCAACGAGCTCAAGGGCATCCCCATCAGCAAGGGCGAAACCCTGGCCTCCATCATCGGCAAGGACAAGGTCGAGTCCGATATCGAACTGCAGGCCGGCGACTCGCTGCGCTCCAAGATCAAGCAGGTCGCGTCCGGTCGTTTCGGCGTGACTGCCGAATATCTGGCCTCTTCGGACCAGATCCAGATCAAGATGGCTCAGGGCGCCAAGCCCGGTGAAGGCGGTCAGCTGCCCGGCGGCAAGGTCTCCGACTACATCGGCGCACTGCGTCACTCGGTGCCCGGTGTGGGCCTGATCTCGCCTCCTCCACACCATGACATCTACTCGATCGAAGACCTGGCGCAGCTGATCCACGATCTGAAGAACGTGGCTCCGCACGCCAGCATCAGCACCAAGCTGGTGTCCGAAGTCGGTGTGGGCACGATTGCCGCAGGCGTGACCAAGTGCAAGAGCGATCACCTGGTGATCGCAGGGCACGACGGCGGCACCGGCGCCTCGCCCTGGTCCTCCATCAAGCATGCGGGCGGCCCCTGGGAAATCGGCCTGGCCGAGACCCAGCAGACCCTGGTGCTGAACCGTCTGCGCGGCCGTGTGCGTGTGCAGGCCGACGGCCAGATGAAGACCGGCCGCGACGTGGTCATCGGTGCTCTGCTGGGTGCCGACGAGTTCGGCTTCGCCACGGCTCCGCTGGTGGTGGAAGGCTGCATCATGATGCGCAAGTGCCACCTCAACACCTGCCCCGTGGGCGTGGCCACGCAAGATCCCGTGCTGCGTGCCAAGTTCACCGGCAAACCCGAGCATGTGGTGAACTATTTCTTCTTCATCGCCGAAGAAGTGCGCCAGATCATGGCCCAGCTGGGTATCGCCAAGTTCGACGACCTGATCGGCCGTTCCGACCTGCTCGACACCCGCAAGGGCATAGCGCACTGGAAGGCTCAGGGCCTGGACTTCAGCCGTCTGTTCGCCCAGCCCGAAGTGCCTGCCGACGTGGCCCGCTATCACGTGGAAAGCCAGGATCACCTGCTGGACAAGGCGCTGGACGTCAAGCTCATCGAGCGCTGCAAGCCCGCCATCGACAACGGCGAGAAGGTGCGCATCATGGAAGTGGCGCGCAACGTCAACCGCTCCGTCGGTGCCATGCTCTCTGGCGCGGTGACCAAGCATCACGCCGAAGGCCTGCCAGACGACACCATCCGCATCCACTTCGAAGGTACGGGCGGCCAGTCCTTCGGTGCCTTCCTGTGCAACGGCATCACGCTGAACCTCAGCGGCGAAGCCAACGACTACACCGGCAAGGGCCTGTCCGGCGGCCGTGTGGTGGTGCATCCCAGCCATGAGTTCCGTGGCTCCACCACCACCAACACCATCGTGGGCAACACCGTGATGTTCGGCGCCACCAGCGGTGAGGCCTTCTTCAGCGGCGTGGCCGGCGAGCGCTTTGCCGTGCGTCTGTCCGGCGCCACGGCCGTGGTCGAAGGCGTGGGTGACCACGGCTGCGAATACATGACCGGCGGTACCGTGGTCGTGCTGGGCAAGACCGGCCGCAACTTCGCGGCCGGCATGAGCGGCGGCGTAGCCTATGTCTACGACGAGGACGGCAAGTTTGCCGAGCGTTGCAACACCGCTTCGGTGAAGCTGGAGAAGGTGCTGCCGCACGACGAGTTTGTCTCGCGTGTCGATCCCGGCATCTGGCACCGCGGCCAGAGCGACGATCAGCAACTGCGCAATATGGTGGAGGCTCACAGCCGCTGGACGGGTTCCAAGCGTGCCCGTGATCTGCTGGACAACTGGGCCGCAGCGCGTGCCAAGTTTGTCAAGGTGTTCCCGACCGAGTACCAGCGTGCACTCGGCGAGATCTTTGAACGCAAACAGAAGGAAAAGCAAGCTGCGAAAGCGCCAGCAGCTCCTCAGAAAGAAGCAGTAGCCGCCAAGTAAACACGGCTCCAAGCGGTGGCGGCCAGGCGGCCACCGCACTGCAAGCGAACACAGATTTCAAGGATTAAAGATCATGGGAAAGACCACCGGCTTCATGGAATACGAACGCATCGAAGAGGGCTATGCCCCCGTTGCGGAACGTCTCAAGCACTACAAGGAATTCGTCATCGGCCTGACCACCGATCAGGCCAAGGTGCAGGCTGCACGCTGCATGGACTGCGGCACGCCGTTCTGCAACAACGGCTGCCCGGTCAACAACATCATTCCGGACTTCAACGACCTCGTGTACCAGGGTGACTGGAAGAACGCCATCACCACGCTGCACAGCACCAACAACTTCCCCGAGTTCACGGGCCGCATCTGCCCCGCACCCTGCGAAGCTGCCTGCGTGGCCAATATCAATGGCGACGCCATCGGCATCAAGTCCATCGAACACTCCATCATCGACCGTGCCTGGAGCGAAGGCTGGGTCAAGCCCCTGCTGCCCAAGCACAAGACCGGCAAGAAGGTGGCCGTGGTCGGTGCCGGCCCTGCAGGCATGGCGGCAGCCCAGCAACTGGTGCGCGCCGGCCACGACGTGACCCTGTTCGAGAAGAACGACCGCGTGGGCGGCCTGCTGCGCTACGGCATCCCCGACTTCAAGCTGGACAAGGGCCTGATCGATCGCCGTGTCGAGCAGATGGTGGCCGAAGGCCTGAAGATCCGCACCGGCGTGCTGATTGCCGGCAAGGACGGCTTGGGCAAGGACTCCAAGGTCACCAACTGGGCCAAGGAAACCATCAGCCCCGAGCAGCTCAACGCCGAGTTCGATGCCGTGCTGCTGACTGGCGGCTCCGAGCAGTCGCGTGATCTGCCCGTGCCCGGCCGAGATCTGGAAGGCGTGCACTTCGCGATGGAGTTCCTGCCCCAGCAGAACAAGGTCAACGCGGGCGACAAGCTCAAGGGCCAGATCCGTGCCGACGGCAAGCATGTCATCGTCATCGGCGGTGGCGACACCGGCTCCGACTGCGTGGGCACCTCCAACCGCCACGGCGCCAAGAGCGTGACCCAGTTCGAGGTCATGCCCATGCCGCCCGAGCAGGAGAACAAGCCCCTGGTCTGGCCTTACTGGCCGATCAAGCTGCGTACCTCGTCCAGCCACGACGAAGGCGTGGTGCGCGAGTTCGCCATCTCCACCAAGGAATTCGGCGGCGAAAAGGGCAAGGTCAAGAGCCTGACCACCGTGCAGGTCGAGTTCAAGGATGGCAAGCTGAGCGAAGTGCCCGGCACGGAAAAGGTCTGGCCTGCGGATCTGGTGCTGCTGGCCATGGGCTTTGTGAACCCCGTCGCCACCGTGCTCGAAGCCTTTGGCGTTGACAAGGATGCGCGCGGCAACGCCAAGGCCAGCACCGATTTCATCGGCGGCTATGCCACCAGCGTGTCCAAGGTGTTCGCTGCCGGCGACATCCGCCGTGGCCAGTCGCTGGTCGTGTGGGCCATTCGTGAAGGCCGCCAGGCCGCACGTGCCGTGGACGAGTTCCTGATGGGCGCCAGCGAACTGCCTCGCTGATCATTCACGGCGGGTCATCAAACAAAAGGCATTCCCCGGAATGCCTTTTTTTTTTTGATAGCTTTAAGCGCTTTCCTTAAATGGAATTCAGAGAGATTTCAGTGGGTTTTTGATTGCTGTAAAGCGTATGTTGCTATTAGAAAAAGTCAGCGTAGCCACAGAAGCCGAGGGCGGGCGTCGGCATCGCTCCACAGCACGGCATTCTGCTGCCAGTGCCGGCCCCATTGCATGGCCGTGTCGGCATCCATGCCCCAGATCATCACGCTGTCCTCCGCAGGCCAATGGCCGAGCGGGTCCTGGCCCGAGCCGCCCAGGTACTGCCAGCCCTCGCTGTCCAGCTCCTGGCGCAGGGCGCGCATGCGGCGGGCGTTCTCCGCAGGTTCCAGGATCTGTCCCAAGGGATTGCAGGCAGTGAGATAGCAGGCGGCCTGGACGAGCTGCCGTCCCAGTTGTTGCCCGAGCCAGTCATTGCGCTCGCCCACGCGTAGCGTCTGTGCGACAGCGCCCTGGGCTGCATCGACCCGGTAGAGCGCATCGCGATAGGCCTGCTGCAAGGCAGGCGGGAGCTGGCTGGTGTCTGGTGACGGTGGTGACATGGTTTGGAGTTTGGCAAGCTTGCACATGGTGTGGACTTGTGCAAACAAGAATGCAACAACGGTCTGCCCCCTGAGGAAGCCGTCTTGCCTGAACCTGTTTTGCCTAAGTCGTGATGGTTTTGCGACCGGCGAGTGACGTTCTGTCCCGTCTGCGCGACAATAGCGGATTCGGCGCTGGCGGCAGCCCGGCTTCGGGGCGGCTGCGGTGGCCCCGGACGGGAGACAAAGCCCCTGCCTCCGCTTTTTCCACTTCAAATTTTGACGCCATGAAAAAACGTACCCTGCTGGCCTCGGTGGCCCTGACTGCAATTTTGGCTGCCTGTGGCAAGAACGAGCCCGCAAGCAACACCGCTGCAGCTCCTGCGCCCGCTCCCGCAGCAGCCGCCGCCAAGCTGGTGGTGGGCCTGGACGACAACTTCCCGCCCATGGGTTTCCGTGACGAAAAGAACGAGCTGGTCGGTTTCGACATCGACATGGCCCGTGAAGTCGCCAAGCGCGCGAATATCGAAGTGGAGTTCAAGCCCATCGACTGGAACGCCAAGGAAGCCGAGCTGCTGGGCAAGCGCGTGGACGCTCTGTGGAACGGCCTGACCATTCTGGAAGAGCGCAAGGAAAAGATCCTGTTCTCCGACCCCTATATGGTGAACAAGCAGATCATCATCGTGAAGGCCGGCTCTCCCATCAAGGGCAAGGCTGACATGGTCGGCAAGATCGTGGGCGCCCAGGAAGGCTCCAGCGCCGTGACCGCCCTGACCAAGGACAAGGAACTGTCGGACAAGTTCAAGGAAACCAAGCTTTTCGGTGACAACATCGCTGCCATGATGGACCTGGAAGCCGGCCGTCTGGACGTGGTGGTGGTGGATGAAGTGGTGGGTCGCTACTACGTCAACAAGAAGCCCGACAACTACGTGGTGCTGGCCGAGGACTTCGGCACCGAAGACTACGGTGTGGGTTTCCGCAAGGACGACGAAGCCACTCGCAACAAGGTCAACGATGTGCTGACCGAAATGAAGAAGGACGGCAAGGCTGCTGAAATCGCCCAGAAGTGGTTCGGCGCCGACGTCATCAAGCACTAATCCCTTTTTGACGTACTGCACCGGCAATGCCTGGCATTGCCGGTTTTTTTTGCGACGACAATGCGTGCAAACACTTCCTCCTGCGCACGCCCGTGCCTGTGGCGGGCTTTCGATAGCTGCAGCGCCACACTGAAGGCCATTTGATGGACTATGTAATCTCGCTCCTGGGGCCCATGTCGGCTGGTGCCCTTGTCACACTCAAGCTGTTTTTCATCACGCTGGCGCTGTCCATTCCCATGGGTCTGGCGCTGGCGCTGATGCGCATCTCCAGCATCAAGCCGCTGAGCAGCGCCGTGGGCGCCTATATCTGGCTGATGCGTGGCACGCCGCTGATGCTGCAGCTGCTGTTCGTGTACTTCGCGCTGCCCTTTGTGCCCTACATCGGTGTGCGCCTGCCCGACTTTCCTGCCGCCGTGGTGGCGTTTGCGCTGAACTATGCGGCCTACTTTGCGGAGATCTTCCGCGCCGGCATCAAGTCCGTGGACCGCGGCCAGTACGAGGGCGCCAAGGTGCTGGGCATGACCTATGCCCAGACCATGCGCCGCATCGTGCTGCCCCAGATGTGGGCCCGCATCCTGCCGCCCGTCAGCAACGAGACCATCACCCTGGTCAAGGACACCTCGCTGATCTATGTGCTGGCACTCAACGATCTGCTGCGCGTGGCGCGCGGCGTGGTGCAGCGCGACTTCAGCTTCACGCCCTTCATCGTAGCTGCGGCCTTCTATCTCATCATGACCCTGGTGCTGACCTGGGGCTTCCAATATCTTGAGAAAAAATATGCCAAGTACGACGCCTGATGTGATGATTTCCGCCCAGGGCATCCACAAGGCCTTTGGCAGCAACGAAGTGCTGCGCGGCGTCTCTCTGGAGCTGCTGCGCGGCGAGGTGGTGGCCGTGATCGGCCCGTCCGGCTCGGGCAAGAGCACCTTTTTGCGCTGCCTCAACCACCTGGAGACGATTGACCGCGGCACCATCAGCATCGAAGGCGAGGTGTTGGCGCGCTCCGAGGGCGAGGCCAGGGCTCAGTATGTGAGCGATGCCGAAATCCGCAAGATCGGCCGCAAGATGGGCATGGTGTTTCAGTCCTTCAATCTGTTTCCCCATCTCACGGTGCTGGAAAACATCATCGAGGCGCCCGTCATCGTCAAGGGCATGAAGCGCGAAGACATCATTCCCAAGGCCGAGGCTCTGCTTGCCAAGGTGGGTCTGGCGGCCAAGCGCGATGCCTACCCCAACCATCTCTCCGGCGGTCAGAAGCAGCGCGTGGCGATTGCCCGTGCGCTGGCCATGGAGCCGGACATTCTGTTGTTCGACGAGCCCACCTCGGCGCTGGATCCCGAGCTGACCGGCGAGGTGCTGCGCACCATGCGCGAACTGGCCGAGGAGCACATGACCATGCTGGTCGTGACCCACGAGATGGGTTTTGCGCGAGAGGTGGCCAACCGCGTCATCTTCATGGACGGTGGCTACATCGTCGAGCAAGGCCCGTCCGAAGCATTCTTTGTGGCACCTCAGCACGAGCGTACCAAGGCGTTTCTGCAGAATATGTTGTAAATAAGTCGCAGCTGCTGATGCGGTTTCATATCGCAAAAACAGCAGTTTGCGCATAAGCAGAAAGCACTTAATGCTCCTGAAAAAGGAGTGAATGCTCTGCAATTCAAGCCAGACCTTCAAGAAACATTCGCGAATGTATGTTTACTTGGGGCTAACCCGAGCTTTTTGCCGAGCTTGTCGGCACAATACCAGTTTGCTTTCTCTTGAGCGGCTATTCACGCATGTCACCCAACGCACCCTTTGTGGAACTGCGCAATGTCACCTTTGGCTATGGTGACCGCGTCATCCTGCGCGATCTGTCCCTGCAAGTGCCGCGCGGCAAGGTCACGGCGCTGATGGGCGCATCGGGCGGTGGCAAGACCACGGTGCTGCGTCTGATCGGCGGGCAGAACCACGCCCAGCAGGGCCAGGTGCTGTTTGACGGCCAGGACGTGACCACCATGGATGCGCAGCAGCTCTACGCCGCGCGTCGCCGCATGGGCATGCTGTTTCAGTTCGGTGCGCTGTTCACCGACATGAGCGTGTTCGACAATGTGGCCTTTCCGCTGCGCGAGCACACCGATCTGCCCGAAGAGCTGATTCGCGACATCGTGCTCATGAAGCTGCATGCCGTGGGCCTGCGCGGCGCGCGCGATCTGATGCCTTCCCAGGTCTCGGGCGGGATGGCTCGCCGCGTGGCACTGGCCCGCGCGATTGCGCTGGACCCCGAGCTCATCATGTACGACGAGCCTTTTGCGGGCCTGGACCCTATTTCGCTGGGTACCTCGGCACAGCTGATCCGCCAGCTCAACGATGCCATGGGCCTGACCTCGATTCTGGTCTCCCACGATCTGGAAGAAACTTTCCGCGTGGCCGACCATGTGGTGATTCTGGGAGCCGGCAGCGTTGCCGCCCAGGGCACACCCGAAGAGGTGCGCGCCAGCACCGACCCGCTGGTGCAGCAATTCATCCATGCCAGACCCACGGGGCCTGTGCCGTTTCACTATCCGGGCGTCAGCGCCGACGAGGACTTTGGCAGCAGGAGGCGTGCATGAACTTTCTCGCACGCATTGGCCTGGCAGTGCGCTGCCAGCTGGTCAACATGGGGATTGGCGCACGCCTGCTGTGGCGCCTGCTGGGTTTGATGGGGCCGGCGCTCAGGCGCCCGCGCCTGATCGGCGACCAGATTCACTTTCTGGGCAATTATTCGCTGGCCATCATCGGCGTCTCAGGTCTGTTCGTGGGCTTTGTGCTGGGTCTGCAGGGCTATTACATCCTGCAGCGCTATGGCTCGGCCGAGGCGCTGGGCATGATGGTGGCCCTGAGCCTGCTGCGCGAGCTGGGGCCTGTGGTCACGGCCCTGCTGTTCGCGGGTCGTGCCGGCACGGCCCTGACGGCCGAAATCGGCCTGATGAAGGCCGGTGAACAGCTGTCTGCAATGGAGATGATGGCGGTGGACCCCGTCAAACGCATTCTGGCGCCGCGCTTCTGGGCCGGGCTGATCACCATGCCTTTGCTGGCTGCAGTCTTCAGCGCCGTGGGTGTGCTGGGCGGCTGGCTGGTGGGCGTGGTGATGATCGGCGTCGACAGCGGTGCTTTCTGGGGCCAGATGCAGCAGGGCGTGGACTGGTGGAGCGATCTGGGCAATGGCGTGCTCAAGAGCTTTGTCTTCGGCCTGGCCGTGACCTTTGTGGCCCTGCTCGAAGGCTATGCGGCCAAGCCCACGCCTGAAGGAGTTTCCCGTGCCACCACCCGCACCGTGGTCGTGGCTTCGCTAGCGGTTCTGGGCCTGGACTTCCTGCTCACCGCAACCATGTTCAGCATTTGAGGCTGCTCAGCAGATAGAGGTAAAAAATCATGCAGCAAAAGAAAAGTGATGTCTGGGTCGGCCTGTTTGTGCTGATCGGTGCTCTGGCCCTGGTGTTCCTGGCCTTGCAGTCGGCCAATCTGCTGAGTCTGAATTTCCAGAAGACCTATGCGATCACGGCGCGTTTTGACAATATCGGCGGACTCAAGCCCAAGGCGGCGGTCAAGAGCGCCGGCGTGGTCGTGGGCCGTATCGAATCCATTGCCTTCAACGACCAGACCTTCCAGGCCGACGTGGCCATGAGCATGGAAACCCGTTACGCCTTCCCCAAGGACAGCTCGCTGAAAATTCTGACAAGCGGCCTGCTGGGTGATCAGTACATTGGTATTGAAGCGGGCGCCAGCGAAGAGAACCTCAAGGCAGGCGACCGTGTGACGGCCACCCAGTCTGCCGTGGTGCTCGAGAATCTGATCGGTCAGTTTCTCTACAGCAAGGCGGAGCAGGGTGGTGATTCCGGTGGTGCCGCAGCCAACGGGGGAGCGAAAGAATGATGACTACAACAAGCCCACAGACGAAATTGACGTCAGACGAGAACCAGGCGCTCAGGCGCGTTGCGCTGGCAGCCAGCGTTTCCGTGGCCGCATTGCTGTCCGGCTGCGCCACAACCACAGGCCCTGCCAACCCAGCCGACCCGCTGGAGTCCATGAACCGCAGCATCTATTCCTTCAACGAAGGCGTGGACGAGGCGATCTTCAAGCCCGTGGCCACGGCCTATCAGAACGTGACGCCGCGCGTGGCGCGCCAGGGCGTGACCAACTTCTTCGACAACCTCGGCGATGCTTGGTCCTTCGTCAACAATGTGCTGCAGGGTCAGGGCCAGGGTGCCTACAACTCCATGGTGCGCTTCAGCGTGAACACGGTGCTGGGCATAGGCGGTCTGTTCGACATCGCCAGCGAGGCCGGCATCGAGCGCCAGAAGCAGGACTTTGGCCAGACTCTGGGTCGCTGGGGCATGCCCACGGGGCCGTATCTGGTGCTGCCTTTCTGGGGTCCTTCCACGGTGCGGGATTCGGCCGGCCTGGTGGTCGATGCCTTCGGCTATCCTGCCAACACCATGGATGATGTGCGCTGGCGCAACAGCCTGTTCGGTCTGCGCATGGTCAACAACCGTGCCAATCTGCTCAAGGCCGGCGATGTGCTGGACTCTGTTGCGCTCGACAAATACAGCCTGGTGCGTGATGTCTATCTGCGCTCACGCATTGGCGGCGCGGCGTCCGGCGGCGATGGTCGCCTCGAAAACTATGATGACGACAACGCCGGCAAGCTGCCCCCCGAAGGCCAGTGAGCCGGTAGAGCTTGGTTACAAACATGATGCACAGGCTGCGCGAGTGCGGTGACACTTGCGGGCCTAGGAGAAAAAACGCAATGAAGATTACTCGTCGCATGTGGGGCATGGCAGCAAGTGCCGTGCTCGCTCTGAATCTGGGTCTGCCTGCAGCCCAGGCTGCTGAGGAAGCGCCCGATGCACTGGTCAAGCGCGTCTCTGCCGATGTGCTGGAGACCATCAAGAAGGATGCCTCGCTGCGCAACGGCGATTCCAGCAAGATCAATGCACTGGTCAACGAGAAGGTCATGCCCTATGTGGACTTTCGCCGCATGACATCGGCTGCTGTCGGTCCGGCCTGGCGTCAGGCCACGCCCGAGCAGCGCCAGAAGCTGCAGGATGAGTTCAAGGCCCTGTTGATTCGCACCTATGCGGGAGCCCTGTCCCAGGTCGGCGATCAGACCATCACCGTCAAGCCTGTGCGCATGGCAGCCGGCGACACCGACGTGCTGGTGCGTACCCAGGTCAACGGCCGTGGCGACCCCGTGCAACTGGATTTCCGTCTGGAAAAGCAGGCCACGGGCTGGAAGCTCTACAACTTCAATGTGCTCGGTGTGTGGCTGGTGGAAACCTATCGCAACCAGTTTGCGCAGGAAATCAATGCCAACGGCATTGACGGCCTGATCAAGACCCTGGCCTCGCGCAGCTCCATGCCGGCCACGGCGACCAAGTAAGCAAAGCGCTTCAGACGTCATGGCCCGCTCAGCTAGCAACCCTCTGCAACTGCCCAAGGAGCTGACCTATCGTCAGGGGCGCGACTGTCTGCTGCGTCTGCGTCCGCTGGTCACGGGCCATGCGGATGCCCAGGTGGTGCTGGATGCCAGCGCCGTCAAGGTTTTTGACTCGGCGGCTCTGGCCGTGCTGCTGGCCTGCCGGCGCGCAGCCCAGGAGGTGGGCAAGCAGCTCATTGTCGAAGGTCTGCCCAAGGGGCTGCAGTCCATGGCCGCGCTGTATGGCGTGGACGGCTTGCTGATGCCCGCTCCCGTGCCCGATGCGGCCGCCACCGCTCAGCAGGGCTAGGCTGACGAATCACTGTGTCCGGCTAAGCCCCGCCAAGGCAGAGGCTGTGGGCAAGCCCTAGAATCATGGGCTCCATGTCCGCAGTCTCATTCCAATCCGTCTCCAAGACCTACCGCACCCCCAAGGGGGATTTTCAGGCCCTCAAATCGGTGAGCCTGGATATCGAGGAAGGTGAATTCTTCGGTCTGCTCGGCCCCAACGGCGCCGGCAAGACCACGATGATCAGCATCCTCGCCGGACTGGCTCAAGCCACGGGCGGGCGCGTGCTGGTGCAGGGCAGCGATGTACAGGCGAACTACGCCGATGCACGCCGCAAGCTGGGCATCGTGCCGCAGGAGCTGGTGTTCGACCCCTTCTTCAATGTGCGCGAGGCCTTGAAGTTCCAGTCCGGATATTTCGGCGTCAAGAACAACGACGACTGGATCGACGAGCTGCTCGACAGCCTGGGCCTGACGGACAAGGCCCACAACAATATGCGCCAGCTCTCGGGCGGCATGAAGCGCCGCGTGCTGGTGGCTCAGGCCCTGGTGCACAAGCCGCCCATCATCGTGCTGGACGAGCCCACGGCCGGCGTCGACGTGGAGCTGCGCCAGACGCTGTGGCATTTCATTGCCAAACTCAACAAGCAGGGCCATACGGTGCTGCTGACCACTCACTATCTCGAAGAGGCCGAGGCCCTTTGCAGCCGCGTGGCCATGCTCAAGCGTGGCGAGATCATCAAGCTCTCGCCCATGAGCGAGCTGCTCAAGTCGGCTTCCAGCAATGTGTTGCAGTTCAAGACCGATAGCGCCCTGCCCAAGGCCGTGGCCGACAGAGCGCGTGTCACCGGTCGAATCGTGCAGATTCCCGCAGCCCATGCAGTCGATGTGGAGCAACTGCTGGCCGCTTTGCGCGAGGCGGGTGTGACCCCCGAGGATGTGGAAATCCGCCGCGCGGATCTGGAGGATGTGTTCATCCACATCATGAATGAAGGCTCCAGGACACAGGCTCCTGCAGGAGGTGTCCAATGAACGGCTGGCAGACCCTGCTCAAGAAGGAAGTGCTGCGCTTCTGGAAGGTGAGCTTTCAGACCGTGGCCGCACCGGTGCTCACGGCCGTGCTGTATCTGCTGGTTTTCGGCCATGTGCTCGAAGGCCGGGTCATGGTCTACGACCGCATCCCCTACACCGCGTTTCTGATTCCTGGCCTGGTGATGATGAGCATGTTGCAAAACGCGTTTGCCAACAGCTCGTCCAGCCTGGTGCAGAGCAAGATCATGGGCTCGCTGGTGTTCGTGCTGCTCACGCCGCTGTCGCACTGGGCCTGGTTCAGCGCCTATGTGGGCGCGGCGATTCTGCGCGGCCTGCTGGTGGGCCTGGGCGTGTTTGTGGTTACCTTGTTCTTTGCCGTGCCCGACTTTGCCGCGCCGCTGTGGATTCTGGTGTTCGGCTTTCTGGGCTGCGCCCTGATGGGCACGCTGGGCCTGATCGCCGGCCTCTGGGCCGAGAAGTTCGACCAGATGGCGGCCTTCCAGAACTTTTTGATCATGCCTCTGACCTTTCTGTCCGGCGTGTTCTATTCCGTGCACTCGCTGCCCGGCTTCTGGCAGGCGGTCAGCCATGTCAACCCGTTCTTCTACATGATCGACGGCTTCCGCTACGGCTTCTTCGGCCAGAGCGATGTCTCGCCATGGCTCAGCTTCGCCATCGTGGGCGCTGCCTGGCTGGCCGTGAGCGCGCTGGCCGTGCACCTGCTGCGTATCGGCTACAAGATTCGTAACTGATTTTTAGAATTGACGCAGGGCTGCTTGCGAGACAATGACCGGTTTCGCCAGCTTTTGTGCTTAAAGGTTCCCCATGACTGCAGACCAACTCAAAGACCTGATCGCCGCCGGCCTGCCCTGCGAGCATATTGCGCTGGAAGGCGATGGCCGACATTGGTTTGCCACCATTGTGTCTGCACAGTTTGAAGGCCAGCGTCTGCTGGGCCGCCAGCGCCTCGTATATGCCACGCTGGGCAACCGCATGGCCACCGATGAAGTCCATGCCCTGTCCATGAAGACCTACACCCCGGCAGAATGGGCTGCTGCCCAGGCTTGATGCGGGTCGAGACGCAAGATTGATAGCTGTCAGCACTTGCTACATAAGCGCTGAGTGCATTTTTTACATATAAACATTCAAGGCTTGAAGCCATGGACAAACTCAAGATCCACGGTGGTCGTCCCCTCAAGGGCGAAGTAATCATTTCCGGTGCCAAAAACGCCGCTCTGCCTGAAATGTGTGCCGCACTGCTCACGGCCGAGCCCGTGCATCTGCACAATGTGCCACGTCTGCACGATGTGGCCACCATGCGCAAGCTGCTGGCCAATATGGGTGTGCAGACCGAAACCCATGGCGAACGCGGCGGCATGAGCTTTGTGGCTCCCGACAGCCTGGTGCCCGAAGCGCCTTACGAGCTGGTCAAGACCATGCGCGCCTCGGTGCTGGCCCTGGGTCCGCTGCTGGCCCGCTTCGGCCACGCCAAGGTGTCGCTGCCCGGCGGCTGCGCGATCGGCTCGCGCCCCGTGGATCAGCACATCAAGGGCCTGCAGGCCATGGGTGCCATCATCACCGTGGAAAACGGCTATATGCATGCCAGCCTGCCCGAAGGCTGGAAGCGTCTGAAGGGCGCACGCATCACCACCGACATGGTGACCGTGACCGGCACCGAGAACTTCCTGATGGCCGCGGCGCTGGCCGAAGGCGAGACGGTGCTGGAAAACGCCGCCATGGAACCCGAAATCACCGATCTGGCCGAGATGCTGATCAAGATGGGGGCCAGGATCACGGGTCACGGCACCAGCCACATCGTGATTCAGGGCGTGGACAAGCTGCATGGCTGCGAGCATCAGGTGGTGGCCGACCGTATCGAGGCCGGCACCTTCCTCTGCGCCGTGGCGGCCACCAGCGGTGAAGCCTTGCTGCACCACGCGCGTGCCGACCATCTGGGCGCCGTGATCGACAAGCTCAAGGATGCGGGCGTGAGCGTTGACTGCGTGGATGGCGGCCTGAAGGTGGCCTCCTCGGGCAAGCTCAAGGCCCAGGGCTTTCGCACCACCGAATATCCGGGCTTTCCCACCGATATGCAGGCCCAGTTCATGGCGCTGAACCTGGTGGCCGAAGGCACCAGCATGGTGACCGAGACCATCTTCGAGAACCGCTTCATGCATGTCAACGAGATGGTTCGCCTGGGCGCGCGCATCACCACCGACGGCCGCGTGGCGACCATCGAAGGCGGCAAGCGCCTGTCCGGAGCCACCGTGATGGCGACCGACTTGCGGGCTTCGGCCAGCCTGGTGATTGCCGGTCTGGTGGCCGAGGGCGAGACCATCGTCGATCGCATCTACCACCTGGATCGTGGCTACGACCGCATGGAAGACAAGCTGCGCGCCCTGGGCGCCGATATCGAGAGAATTTCCGCATGAGCACCGCAACGCCTGTGACCATAGCCCTGTCCAAGGGCCGCATTTTTGAAGAAACCGTGCCCCTGCTGGCCGCTGCGGGCATAGCGGTGACCGAGGATGTGGAAAAGTCGCGCAAGCTGATTTTCGACACCAACCGTCCCGATGTGCGCGTGGTGCTGGTGCGTGCTTCGGACGTGCCCGTGTACGTGCAATATGGCGGCGCGGACCTGGGCGTCTCGGGCCTGGACTCGCTGATCGAGCATGGCGGCCAGGGCCTGTACCAGCCGCTGGACCTGCAGATTGCCAAGTGCCGCGTCAGCGTGGCCGTGCGCAACGGCTTCGACTATCAGCTGGCCGTCAAGCAGGGCGCGCGTCTGCGCATTGCCACCAAGTACCCCGAGATTGCCCGCAACTTCTTTGCCAAGAAGGGCGTGCACGTGGACATGGTCAAGCTCTACGGCTCCATGGAGCTGGCGCCGCTGACCGGCATGGCCGATGCCATCGTCGATCTGGTGTCCACCGGCAACACGCTCAAGGCCAACGATCTGGTCGAGGTCGAGCCCATCATGGACATCAGCTCGCGTCTGGTCGTCAACCAGGCTTCGCTCAAGCTCAAGCAGGCTCCGTTGCGCCACATCATCGATGCGTTTGCGCAGGCTGTTGCCGCCAAGAACAACTGATTTTCCCTACTGGTAAATACTATGGAATTCGTAGCTGCCCCCGCCCGTCTATCAACCGCTGAT
The DNA here is from genome assembly GCF_040187805.1 of Comamonas sp. wu1-DMT. NCBI lineage: Bacteria > Pseudomonadati > Pseudomonadota > Betaproteobacteria > Burkholderiales > Comamonadaceae > Comamonas > Comamonas sp. wu1-DMT. Next base: position 140,704 of record NZ_JBANEM010000002.1, on the reverse strand, counting down.
GCCCAGTTCGAGCATGATTTTGCGCAGCGTCTGCATTGGTCGGCGGACACGGATGCAGCCATCGAGCAGCGGGTGGCCGACATCCTGGCCGATGTACAGCAGCGCGGCGACGCCGCCGTGCTTGAATACACGGCACGCTTTGACGGCCTGCAGGCCGAGTCCATGGCGGCGCTGGAGCTGACCAAGCAGGAGCTGAAAGACGCCTTCGACAGCCTGCCAGCCGCCGAGCGCGAAGCGCTGGAGTCGGCGGCACGCCGTGTGCGCAGCTATCACGAGGCGCAGAAAAAGGCCAATGGCGAGAGCTGGAGCTACCGCGACGAAGACGGCACGCTGCTGGGCCAGAAGGTCACGCCGCTGGACCGCGTGGGCATCTACGTGCCGGGCGGCAAGGCCGCCTATCCGTCCAGCGTGCTGATGAACGCCATTCCCGCCCATGTGGCCGGTGTGCAGGACATCATCATGGTCGTGCCCACGCCCCAGGGTCAGAAGAACCCGCTGGTGCTGGCTGCTGCCTATGTGGCGGGCGTGCACCGCGCCTTCACCATCGGTGGCGCCCAGGCCGTGGCTGCCCTGGCCTACGGAACGGCCACCGTGCCCAAGGTGGACAAGATCACCGGCCCCGGCAATGCCTATGTGGCCAGCGCCAAGAAGCGTGTGTTCGGCATCGTGGGCATCGACATGATTGCCGGTCCTTCTGAAATCCTGGTGCTGGCCGACGGAACGACCCCGCCCGACTGGGTGGCCATGGATCTGTTCAGCCAGGCCGAACACGACGAGCTGGCCCAGTCCATCCTGCTGTGTCCCGATGCAGCCTATATCGATGCCGTCCAGGCCGCGATCGACCGCCTGCTGCCCGAGATGCCGCGCAAGGCCATCATCGCCAAGAGCCTGAGCGACCGCGGTGCACTGATTCTGACCAAGGACATGGAAGAGGCTTGCGCGATCAGCAATCGCATCGCGCCCGAGCACCTGGAAGTCTCCAGCCGCGACCCGCACCGCTGGGAGCCTTTGCTCAGGCACGCCGGTGCCATCTTCCTGGGCGCCTATACCTCCGAGAGCCTGGGCGACTACTGCGCCGGCCCGAATCACGTGCTGCCGACCAGTGGCACGGCGCGCTTTTCCTCGCCGCTGGGGGTGTACGACTTCCAGAAGCGCAGCTCCATCATCGAAGTCAGCGAGGCCGGTGCCCAGATTCTGGGCAAGACCGCAGCCGTGCTGGCCTATGGCGAAGGCCTGCAGGGCCATGCCAGGGCTGCCGAAATGCGCCTGAAGTAAATCCGCCGGTGCTTGCCCATCAGCCGTGGCCCGTCCACGGCTTTTTTCATTTTCGGGCAGGTCCACATGCCCTCCGTCTCGGGGCAATTGATCTCCAGATGTTTCATGGTGCAGGAAAGCGCGGGTTTGCGGTGACACTCGGCGGGCTGCGTGGCAGCGCAGCATTCCATAGCCAATCACAACAAGGGAGCGTGAAGATGAATCAGGTCATGAGTTCCTGGCCGCAACGCGGCTGGCGGCTGCTGGGCGGACTGCTGCTGGTCGCGGGGCTGGCCGCCTGCGGTGCACCGCCTTCGGCGCAGGATGCCTTGCAGGTCGCTGAGGGCGGATCGGCAGCGCCGCGCACGCCCAGGGTCGAGTCCACACTGGGCACGCAATGGGGGGAAGGGCGAGAGTCGGTCACTCGGACCGTGGAAGCTGCGCGCCTGGACCCCGAGCGCCCGCGCACCGTTGCACAGCTGCGCTACTCCGATGAGGCCAGCATCCGCCGCGCCCTGGGGCGCAGCATCGATCAGCAGCTCAGCGTGCAGCTGGCCGACGGCGATGTGGAGTGGGTGGTGCAGGACGGGCAAGGCCGGCCGCTGCCCATCTACACCATGCGCGGAGCTCGGGACTATCAGCTGGCCGGCCGTCAGGGCGAGCGTTACGAGCTGGTCTACAGCAACCGCAGCCAGCGTCACTATGAGGTCGTTGCCACGGTGGACGGCCTGGATGTGCTCACCGGCCAGGCCGGCAGCGTGCACAGCGCCGGCTATCTGCTGCGTCCCGGCGAGACCCTGCGCATCGAGGGTTTTCGCAAGAGTCAGCGTGAAGTGGCGGCCTTTCGTTTTGCAGGCAAGGAGCGCGCCTATGCCGGCAATACCCCGGCTGGCGACGCGCGCAACGTGGGCGTGATCGGGGCGGCACTGTTCGAAGTCCGGCTGCAGGGGCGCGATGCCGCCCAGCCTGCGCCAGAGCGCCGCGGCGCGGCCGAGCCTGCGGCTTTTCCCGCCGACGGCAGATATGCCCCGCCGCCGCAGTACCGGCGCTGAGGGCTGTGGCGCTGCCGCCTGCGGCCGCAGCGCCTGTCAGATTCGCCTGCTGAACTGGCCCAGTCCGTCGTCGTCATAGAACTCCAGCCAGAGGCTTTGGGCCGGCGCTGCGTCACCTGCCTCGAAGACCGCCAGCGAAATGCTGTGCGGAGCCGCGCTTTCGTTGCCAGGAATGAAGCAGAACTGGCTGCCGCTCCAGTGCTGCAGCACATAGGTCTGGGCTTGCGGGCCTATGCTCAGCTGCAGTCGGTTGTCGACGAGGCTGACCTGCACCGGGCCATGGTAGGCGTTGTCATAGCTTCCCGCATAGCGCTGCAGCGCGCCCGGAGGCTGGGGCGCAGACGGGGGCTGCTGGCCCAGCAGGGATCCCGTGGGCGCCATCAGCGGAGCGATCTTTTCTCTGTACAGCGACCACCAGTCCTGCGTGAGGCGGCCGGTTTCCATCAGGTCCACGAACTGGCGGCACAGGGTTTCGGGAACGCCGATGGGAATGCCGTTGGTGAGCACGATGACGGCAGCGTCCAGCGAGGGAATGAGCATGAAGCAGGTGGCCGCGCCCAGCATGAAGGCGCCCGAATGGCTGAGGAACTTCAGCCCGCCATCGGTTGCTGCGACATTGAAGCCGAAGCCGTAGTGTCCTCCCGGCGCCTGGGCCTGCCAGGCGGCTTGCAGGGCTGCAGGGGCGACCAGCTGCTGTCCCTGCCAGCGCCCCTGCGCCAGCAGCAGAGACAGCCAGCGCGCCATGTCGTTGACGCTGGAGCTGGCGCCGCCGGCCGGGGACTGGGGGTCGGCATTGCGCGGCGTGCCGCGCTGCCAGCTGCCGTCATCGGCGCGTACATGGGGGCTGGCACGGTTGGCCTGCTGCATGAATTCGGCATAGACCGATGTGGTTCGCGTCATGCCCAGAGGCGCATACAGGGTCTGGCGTGACAGACTCGCCCAGTCGGTATTGGCAGCGCCTGCGACGCCCACGGCGGCGGCGGTCAACCCGGCATTGGTGTAGGCGTATTCGCTGCGCAGCGGCTTGACGGGCAGCAGGCGCAGCCGCTCCAGCACCACCTGCTGGCCGTTGCCCAGCTCCTCGAGCTTGTCGCCCGCATGGTCGGGCAGGCCGCTGCGGTGGGCAAACAGATCGCCCACGGTCAGCACCGCGCTGCTGCCCGGATTGCGCAGCGCAAACCAGGGCAGCAAGTCCTTCATGCGGCTGTCCCAGGAGACCCGTCCCAGGCCGACCTGGTGCGCCACCACGGTGGCAGCCAGGGATTTGGAGACCGAGGCCAGCTGGAACACGGTGTCGGCATTCACGGTCGCACTGCCGCCGGTCTCGCAAAGCCCCAGGCCTTGGGCGGCAAGCGTTTGCGCGCCCTGGACCACGGCCCAGGCCATGCCCGGAACACCGCTGACGCGGCGCAGCGTCGCGGCCAGCTCGGGCAGCCGCCGGGCAGCCTCCGCGGCGCTCAGGCCTTTTGCTGGTGCATCGTCTCCGCCGCAGCCCGCCAGAGCCAGCCCGGAGCCGGCCGCGATGCCCAGGCCGGCTCCGGCGCGGATGGTGCGATCGAGCATCTGGCGTCTGGTCCATGCAGTCTTGGATGGCTGGCTCATGATTTCTCCTCCCGGTTGGTGGGTCTGCGCTTGCAGAGGGGCAAGTTTCTGGCGAACTGTTTTTTGCTCCGCAGTATGGATTCCTGCAGGCCATTCTGGCAATTTGAAATTTGACACGAATTTCGTGTTGCACGAAATTCGTGTACTATGCAGAGCATGAAGAACGTCACCATCACCGTCGAAGACAGCGTGCTTGACTGGGCGCGCATTGAAGCGGCCAGGCGCGGCAGCAGCGTCTCGCGCATGCTGGGTGACTTCATGGCCGAGCTGATGCAGCGCGAGGATGCCTACGAGCGTGCCTATCTGGCCTGGCGCACGGATGAGCGCACCTGGCAAGCTGCCGGCCAGTCTGCCAAATCCCTGGCGCGCAGTGCCAGCAGCAAGAGGGCTGCAGCGCACAGCAATGCCGAAACCGAGGTGGCCAGGTGAACCCCGTATTTGTCGATACCTCGGTGCTGATTGCTGCGGAAGATGCGGCTGGCGGTGCGCTGTATGCGGCCACGCTGGAATGGCTGGATCTGCTGTGGCGCAGCCGTAGCGGCCGCACCAGCAATCAGGCGCTGGTGGAGTTCTATGACCAGGCCACCACCGCAGTCCTGCCCCTGCCTCAGGGCGATGCCCGCGCAGCCATCCGCCGCTACCAGACCTGGACGCCCTGGAAGACCGATGCCGCCACGCTGGAGACGGCCTGGGCCGTACAGGCCCGCCATGCGCTGGACTTTGGCGACTGCCTGGCCGTGGCCTGCGCCCAGCACAGCGGCTGCAACCAGATGCTGAGCCTGCATCTGCCCCATGGGGCGGAGTTTGGCGGCGTAACCGTGGTGCACCCGCTGGAGCAAGCTGCCACGCAGAATCTTGAGGCTTGAGCGCCAGAATTGCAGCGATCGGTATCGACTGCATTGGCCAACGCAAGCCTTGTGTGAAGGAGTGAACCCATGACTGCTCAAGACATCCAGACCAAAGCCCTGCAACGCATTCGCGCCGATGTACGCGCCATGCAGGGCTACCATGTGCAGCCCGCGCAAGGCCTGCTCAAGATGGACACGATGGAGAATCCCTACCGTCTGCCGCCCGAGCTGCAGAAAAAGTTGGGCGAGCATCTGGGCGGCCTGGAAATCAACCGCTACCCCGGCGAGCGCCAGGAAGTGCTCAAGCAGATGCTGGCCGACTACGCCGGTGCTCCGGCCGGCACATCGGCGCTGCTGGGCAATGGCTCGGACGAGATCATCACCCTGCTGGCGCTGGCCACGGCCCAGCCTTGCAACAATGCCCGCGCCAAGATGCTGGCGCCCATGCCGGGCTTTGTGATGTATCCGCTGTCTGCCAAGCTGCAGGGCCTGGATTTCGTGGGCGTGAATCTGACGAGCGATTTCGACCTCGATGTGCCGGCCATGCAGGCCGCCATTGCCGAGCACCAGCCTGCCATCACCTATATCGCCTATCCCAACAATCCCACCGCCACGCTGTGGGCCGAGGACAAGGTTCAGGCCGTGATCGACGCCGTGGCCGAGGTTGGCGGTCTGGTCGTGATGGATGAGGCCTACCAGCCCTTCGCCAGCCGCAGCTGGATCACCCGAATGAAGGCCGATCCTGCGCGCAATGCCCATGTGCTGCTGATGCGCACGCTGTCCAAGTTCGGTCTGGCCGGTGCGCGCCTGGGCTATCTGATCGGTCCTTCGGCCATCGTCAACGAGATCGACAAGGTGCGCCCGCCCTACAACATCAGCGTGCTCAACTGCGAGACGGCGATTTTTGCGCTGCAGCACGAGTCCCTGTATGCCGAACAGGCCGCCGCCATCCGCGCCGAACGCCAGCCGCTGATCGATGCCCTGGCCCTGCTGGACGGCGTGCAAAAAGTCTGGCCCTCCGAAGCCAATATGGTGCTGCTGCGCGTGCGCGACGCCGGCAAGGCCCAGATCGAGATGAAGCAGCGCGGCGTGCTGGTCAAGAACGTATCGGCCATGCACCCCTTGCTGCACAACTGCCTGCGCCTGACCGTGGGTACCCGCGAAGAAAACGCCCAGATGCTGGCGGCACTGAAAGAAAGCCTATGAGCAATATCGTCCCCTCCATCGCCCAGAACCTGCCGCGCATTGCCGAAGTGCAGCGCAACACGGCCGAGACCCGCGTCGCCGTGCGCGTCAACCTCGACGGCACGGGCAAGGCCAGCCTGAACTCCGGTATCGGCTTTCTCGACCACATGCTGGACCAGATCGCGCGCCACGGCCTGATCGACATGGACATCGAATGCGCGGGCGATCTGCACATCGACGGCCACCACACGGTCGAAGACATCGGCATCACCTTGGGCCAGGCCTTCGCCAAGGCCATCGGCGACAAGAAAGGCATTCGCCGCTACGGTCATGCCTATGTGCCGCTGGACGAAGCCCTGAGCCGCGTCGTCATCGACTTCTCGGGCCGTCCCGGTCTGCACATGGATGTGAAGTTCACGGCCGGCAGCATCGGCCAGCTCGACACGCAGCTGGTCTTCGAATTCTTCCAGGGCTTTGTCAACCACGCCGGCGTGACCCTGCACATCGACAACCTGAAGGGCTTCAACGCCCACCACCAGTGCGAAACCATCTTCAAGGCCTTTGCGCGCGCCATGCGCTTTGCACTGGAGCATGATGAGCGCATGGCGGGCGTGATTCCCTCGACCAAGGGTGCTCTGTAATCAGGAGCGACTTGCGCCTGTTTACACTGCATTTAAAAGCTGTTTGTCTTTAAAAACCAATCTCCATAAGCGGTAGCTGCTATGAGTTTGAAGAACAACACCGTGGCCGTGGTCGATTACGGCATGGGCAATCTGCGTTCGGTCTCGCAGGCGGTGCGCACGGCCGCAGCCGATACCGGCTGGGACGTGGTCGTCACGGCCGATCCCGATGTGGTCCATGCCGCCAACCGCGTGGTCCTGCCCGGTCAGGGGGCCATGCCTGACTGCATGCGCGAGCTGCGCGAATCGGGCTTGCAGCAGGCCGTGCTCGATGCGGCTGTCAACAAGCCTCTGTTCGGTGTCTGCGTGGGCATGCAGATGCTGCTCGACCACAGCGACGAAGGCGATGTGCCGGGCCTGGGGCTGATCCCCGGCAATGTGCGCAAGTTCGATCTCGAAGGCAGGACGCAAGCCGACGGCAGCCGTTTCAAGGTGCCGCAGATGGGCTGGAACCAGGTGCAGCAGACGCAGCAGGGCGGCAAGCCCCATGCGCTGTGGGCCGGAATTCCCGACGGCAGCTTCTACTACTTTGTGCACAGCTTTTATGCGCTGGTGCAACAAAGCGCGCATTGCGCGGCCGAGACCGACTACGGCGGCCTCTTTGCATGTGCCGTCGCACGCGATAATATTTTCGCTACCCAGTTCCACCCCGAGAAAAGCTCGGATCAGGGGCTGGCGCTGTTCCGCAACTTCCTGGGCTGGAAGCCCTAGGGTCAACATTGAACAAGTCTTTGCGCGCATCGCATCCCTGGCTTGGGCGGTCTGCAGCGTTGCAAATCCTCGCCGGGCGATCAGCCCGGCTGTGGTTTGCGCCTCGCAGCCCATCCCAATCCAGTGCGCGCTGCATCGCAGGGCTTGTTCACTGTCAACCCGAGTTTCTTCAACCGGCCATTTCTGACGGCCAAACTTGCTAGCAGATCACCATCATGTTGCTCATCCCCGCTATCGACCTCAAGGACGGCCACTGCGTTCGCCTGATTCAGGGTGATATGGACCAGTCCACCACTTTCGGTGAAGACCCCGCAGCCATGGCCGCCAAATGGCTGGATGCGGGCGCCCGTCGCCTGCACCTGGTGGACCTGAACGGCGCCTTTGCGGGCCAGCCCAAGAACCTGTCGGCCATCAAGAGCATCCTCAAGGAGGTCGATGGCGAGATTCCCGTGCAGCTGGGCGGCGGCATCCGTGATCTGGACACCATCGAGCGCTACATCGATCTGGGCATCGAGTACCTGATCATCGGCACCGCTGCCGTGAAGAACCCCGGTTTCCTGCAGGATGCCTGCAGCGCCTTTCCCGGACACATCATCGTGGGCCTGGACGCCAAGGACGGCAAGGTGGCGATCGACGGCTGGAGCAAGCTCACCGGCCAGGATGTGATCGAAACCGCCAAACGCTTCGAGGACTGGGGCGTGGAATCCATCATCTACACCGACATCGGTCGTGACGGCATGCTCAGCGGCATCAACATCGACGCCACCGTCAAGCTGGCCCAGTCGCTGAAGATTCCGGTCATCGCCTCGGGCGGTCTGGCCGGCATGGCCGACATCGAAGCGCTGTGCAAGGTGCAGGATGAAGGCGTGGAAGGCGTTATCTGCGGCCGCGCCATCTATACCGGCGATCTGGACTTCGCCGCCGGCCAGGAGCGTGCGGACGAGCTCACGGGTGAGTGATTTGACCTTTCAGGCCCAGGCCGTTGACTGGAAAGGGCTTCCTGCCATTGCCTTGAAGCTGGGTCAGGGGGATTCGGTGCTGATCTGCCTGCAGGGCGCCCAGGTACTGTCCTGGGTCGGCCTGGGGCAGGAACGCCTGTTCCTCAGTCCCAGGGCAGCCCATGACGGCCAGAGCGCCATTCGCGGCGGCATTCCGGTCTGCTTTCCCCAGTTCAATCAGCGTGGACCCTTGGTCAAGCATGGCTTTGCGCGCCTCAGCCACTGGCAGGCCGATGCTGCGAGGCCATCGGGCGAGGATGGTGCGCAGATCTCCTTGCGCCTGACGGACAGCGAAGCATCGCGCGCCGTCTGGCCGCATGTCTTTGAGGCAGTGCTCACGATTGAGCTCAGGCCCGGCGTGTTGCGTGTGGAACTGGCCGTGCATAACCGCGGCCGGCAGGACCTGTCTTTTACCGCGGCCTTGCACGGCTATCTTCGCGTTGCGCAGGTCGAGCAGGCCAGCTTGCACGGTCTCGAAGGTTTGAGCTATTGGGATGCTGCTGCGGCTCAACCGGATACCCATGTCACGCAGCAAGGCTGCGTCAGCTTCGGTGCGGAGACCGATCGCGTCTATCCACGTGCGGCTGCAGCCCTGCAACTGCAAAGCTCGGGCCGGCCCTGGCTGCAGCTTGCCCAGGATGCGTCCTGGAGCGAAACCGTGGTCTGGAATCCAGGCCCTGCTCTGTGCGCCACACTCAAGGACATGGAGGCCGACAGCTGGCAGCAGATGCTGTGCGTGGAGGCTGCGGCCATTGATGCACCTGTGGCTCTTGGACCCGACCAGCGCTGGAAGGCGGCGCAAACCTTCGAATGCTTTTGAGGCTTTGAACGGGGCGGGGTGATGTCACCCCGAGCCTGGGCCTGTCCTTGTGCGCAGACCTGTTGGCCTTCAGCCTGCCCAGCCCTGTTGACGGCTCCATGGGCCGCAGCTGTAGAGGCAGGGCGGACGGCGACTCATCGGGATTTGGTGCCCAGGGCATCCGCCAATGCATCGACCAGAGGCGGGTTCAGATAATGCGGGCCGTCGAAGGCAAAGACCGTCCAGCCTTGGTAGGCCGCCAACTGTGGCAGGAATTCTTCTGCCATGGCGCTGCGAAATCCGCCGCCCGGCGCAGGCCGGAAGGCCTCGGCAATCACGCGAACACGCGCCTGGCCCAGATGGGCGGTCAGCATCTGCAGGTATTCGCGTGCCACGCTGGGAGTGCGCGCGTGTACGCCGACTCCATCCTGGAAAAACACGCCCACATCTTCGGGTATCCAGCGCATGATCCAGTCAACCAGCGCCTGGGGACCCATATTGGCATTGTCATAGGCGCTGATCCACAGCGGACGTGGCAGTTTGTTGAGAACCTCGGTGAGAAGACTGGGCGCAGCCCAGGTCGGATCGACTTCGACCGGGAAGTACCAGCCGGCAACCCGCAGTGGCAGTGCCGTGATAGCCGCTTTCAAGGCATAGGACTGCATGGCCAGATCCGCGAGACCGGCGCGGGCCTTGGCCTCGTCATGCATGCCGGCCAGGCCGAGAATCAGCTCCTGCGCCCAGGGCTCGGCCGCGATGCGCTCCCAGTCCGGGAGGTTGCGGCTCATGGAGGGCAGGTAAGTGCCGGGCACCAGGCTCAGATTGTCCACAGCCGTCCATTGCACCAGCAGGCGGCGGATGCCCAGACGCTGCCATGATCCATGGGGCCGTAGAGTGTCGGCACTGGGCTGCCAGACCATGCCGGGCAGACGCAGGCTGGGCTTGGCCTGTGCCTCGGGCAGGCTGCAGCTCAGCGCCCAGGCCAGGCCCAGCGCCTCGCGTCTGGTGCATTGTTCCATCGTCATATCTATGGATCGAGCCGCTTTCTCCTTTCGGAGAAAGCGCTTTTCTTTCATGGCAGCTGACTCGGAACCGTCCAGGTGAAGCCCAGATTGGAGATGCCGCTGACAAGGCTCTTGAAGTCCGCCAGGCCAGGGGTTCCAACCTGCGGCTCCAGCCAGAACGGGTGGAAGAAGAACGAGGCATAGCCGTCACGCACCGTCTTCACATACTGGGCATTGGTGAGAATGTCCTGCCATGTGTAGTTGAAGGAGGAGGTCGGATCGATCAGGTGGATGTCGTATTCGATGTTCCCCAGGCTTTCCGGCAGCACTTTCTGCCCGTAGTAGTCGGTCTGGATGGGGTAGGGGAAGATCTGGCCCACGGCAAAATCCTTCTCCACCGATGCAGTGAAATTGGGCTTGTCTGCGGTGTAGTACACCACGCGTTGATAAGTCTTGGGGAAGACCTGCGTACTGGCCTTGGATGCCAGCGCCGAGCCCTGGTAGTGTGGGGTTTCCCATGCTGTAGCGCGATATCCATTGAGAGACAACTCCAGCAGACCGGCTCGATAGCGTCCCAACGCCCAGGTGGTCGAGTCTTCCGGCACGGGCTTGTTGTTGACAATGTCCCAGAACTCGTAGTCATCGCCACTCACTGCCGTATAGCGGTTGCGCACATTGCTGTACTGGTGCGTGTAGCCATGCATCACGATTTCGCCGCCGCGCACCAGTGCATAGTTGAGAGCTCTCTTCAGATTGGTCGCCAGTGACATTGGCACCTGCATCGGCACTCCCGAGTTGTACACGCCAAGAGGATCTTTGTAGTACGGAATGGTCGCAATCGAAAACGGGATCCGTTGCTGGTAGAGGTAGTCCGTCAGTGATTTCATTGCCGTCACACTGACCAAGGCGCTCACATCTTCAAGGCGGACCATGGCCTTGTGGCTTTCGGCATGGTTCACCCCCAGCATGTCATGCAGCATGTCTGCCAGCACGAGATAGCGATCGCGTGGCCCGATATAGCTGAACGGCAGATCCGCGACATACCAGAAGTTGCCCGACCTCACTACATAGGGCGCCTGCTCGCCGGTCTTGGGATTGGACATGGAAACCAGGTTCTGGGCCTTGGTGGTGTCGGTGATGGCCGTCAGCCCCACATCGGGATCCGCATTCACGGCGCCAGTGCTGCTGTCGTATGCATAGTATTTGACAAAGGGCAGGTTTTTGTAGGTGATGGTGTCGAAGAACCCCGGTGTGGTGTTGCTTGAGGTTGGTGCGGCATTGAGTCCGCGAAGCGCTGTCAGGTTGAAGCCATAGCGGGACTGGAAGCCGTAGGCCGGATCCCAGGCAAACTGCCAGATGTTGTACTTGAACCAGACTATGGTCTTGGCAGAGCTGGCGGCATCGGTCATGAAGGCGGCAGGAACCGGGTTGTCGTAATACGAGCCTAGATAGAACGTGGCGTCGTAGCCGCTGAGCTGGCCTGCCGTGTAGTTCTGCACCGCGACCATATCGACCTTGCTGTCGAAATGTCCGAGCAGATTGCGCAGCATGATGGCATAGCTCATGCCGAGCTTGGTGTAGGCCGTATTGGGCGGCGCGTCATAAAGGATCAGTGTGCGCGGACCTGTTTGCGCAAAAGCGCCAGGGCTCGCAAAGAGCATGGCTAGCAGCCATGCCCCAAGAAGGCGTCCTAGGGTTTTCATGAGACTCTCCTGAGATCAGTACACGGTGAGGTCTATTGCTGCTGGCCACGGGATGGATTGCCCGGATTGGGCTTGCCTTTCGGCGGATTGCCGGGGGAGGGGTTGCCGGGTTTGATAGGCGGCTCATCCAGCGTGTCATCCCGTGTGAAATCCTTCTTGAAATGTCCTTTGTGGTGATGCGCACGTTCGTTGCGCTTGCGCTCTTCGGGGGCTGCGCCTGCGTCCATGCGGATCTGGGAGGCCCCAGGCGGCAATGGCGGCGGCATGACGTTCGAGGCCAGGGTCCAGTTGGCCCAGGTCAGCAGTGCCAGCGCGAGCAGCGCGCGCGTAGCCTGCCTTTGATCATGGGAGTGCATGAGAGCCTCCTTTCTGGAGGGCAGAAAGAAAAAGTGCAAACAACACCATCTCCACAAACTCTAGAAATGGCGATGGGTCGGGCCTTAGAGGCGTGCCATCTCAAAATACCAAGGCGGCACGTAGAAACACGCCTTTCCCTCTTTCGTCCCCGGCAAGCCGGGCGCGATACTGCAGGGAGAGGTCGAGGTAGGAGCGAGGTGCATGGTCACGGTCCTCGCGGAACCAGAAACGCATGCTCACACCAACGCCAGCGCCCACCGAGCTTTGCTTGCCCGAGGCTGTGCGTTCAGAGTTGTAATCAGCGCCCAGGACTGCATGCGGAAACAGCACCAGTCTTGAGTCGCTCCCCCCCCATTCGGAAACTGCGCCCTGCTTGGGCTTCGAAAGTCGCGTAGTTCTGCTTGCGATGAATGAAGCGACCTACTTCGGCATACATATTGAACGTGTTCCAGCTGGGCACATCCACGCGCAGGTCGGTACCCATGCCGCCCGAATATCCCATGCGCAGCAACCAGTCGTTGCTGGACAGCGAGCCGATGCGCACGCGCCGTTCGGCCGCGAGTATGAGGTTGTGATCGCTCAGCGGCTTGGCACGAATACCGACGGCACCCTGGGTGGTCTCTCCGCCCGTGGGCACATCGTGGCGGCTGTAGACCGTTTGAGCAGCGCCGCCGTACAGCTCCCAGAAGCGGCCGTCGCCGAACTTCTGCGGGCGCCAGTACACCTCGCTGACGAGCTGGGCCACGTCGCCATAGAGGCCGGGCTGGGCGCCCGCCGCGCCCAGGGAAATGCCTCGATAGCCCAGCAAGGTGTTGATGCCCCAGGAGCGGTCCCGGTCGGCAACTTCACGTCGTGTCTCATATTGCTGCTGCGACGTCATGGCGAGCCGGCCTTCATGCGCAGCGGCAATGGCCTGCTTGAAGTAGTCGATGGACTGATCGTTCTCGGCCAGCCTGCTGGCAGCGTAGGCGCCATCGCGCAGCGCCGTGTCCGGCAGACGGCTCTGGTCCCGTGCGCGGTTGAAGATGGACAAGGCACTGCGATCGTCCCCCACGCGAATGGCCAGATAGGCCAGATTGGGGTCGGCGCTTTGCTGCAGCTCAGGCTCCGAGACAGCCTGGGCAAAGCGTGCAGCAGCCTCGTCTCGCCGCCCCAGCTGAAGCAGCAGATCCACCTCGCTGGACAGGGACAGGCCGCCCATTTGCAATGCCGTCCGTGCGTCGGCGTTGGCGGCCTCGGTTATGCCCTGCTCGTGGCGCAGACGACTGCGCAAGGCCAGCACTTCGGCTGCATCGGGCTGTAGCTGCAGTGTTTGATCGACCTCCTCAAGCGCCTGCGTCTTTTGGCCTGCAGCCAGCAATGCCTGAAGGCGAAGCTGACGGTAGGGTAGATGTCCGGGGTTGAGCTGCACGGCCGCCCCGGCCTTTTCTGCCGCCAAAGCATATTGCCCATCGCTGTAGGCTTGATAGGCCTCATGGGCGACTTTGTATGCCGGGTCTGGCGCTTCCTGCCCGGGCCAGATTTCGCAGCCGGGCACATCGCCGGCGCTGAAGCAGTTGACCAGGGGCAGTGGCAGCTCGTAGCTGCGTGACATGGTTGAGGAGCGCAGGGTTTTGAGCTGCTCTCGGCGGCTGCTGATGTCGGCATTGCTGTCCGTCTCCAGCGCCTGCACAAGCCGCTGGGCTCGTTCTGTCTGGCCGGCTGCCAGCGCTGCATCCAGGGCTATCACGCCGTAGTTCTGCCGCTCCGACCGCGACAGGTGGGGGGCGGCAAGCGCTGCGTCGAAAGCCTGTTCGGAGGACATGCCGCGACCTTGGACATGCAGGGCCACGCCCTGCAGTACCTGCAGTGCAGGATCATGCTGCAGCGCCAGCCCTTGCTCTGCCACACGCTGCGCCTGGGCCGCCTGTCCATCCTGAAGCAGCAAGCCCAGCCACTGAAGCCGGGGAGCCAGTGCATCCGGCGCTATTCGGACGCTGGTCTCTGCATACCTGAGGGCCTTGACCATGTCGCCTTGCTCGCGTGCCTGCAAGGCCTGCTCGAAGGGCCGCAGAGCTCGGCGCTGACGTATGGATGTGCGCAGCATCTGCCAATCGGAGTCCGACTGCAGCTGCTTGACCTTGTCCAGCCTTGTTGCCCGGGCTTCGGCCTCGTCGAAGCGCCCGTTCTCGACGAGCAGGTAGACCAGCAGGCGCTGATAGTCCAGACGCCCGGGGGCCGCAGCTACGGCCTGCCTTGCCAGAGGCAAGGCCGTGGCGAAGTCGCGCCGCTCGGTGGCGGCATAGGCCTGGCTGGCCTTGGCGTAACCCGCAGGCATGGACTGTGTTGCCGGGCTCTTGCGCGGGCGAGGCGTGGTGTCCGCTGTCGAGGTGGCTGCCTTTGTCGGCTCTGGTGCTGTCGCTGCTGAAGGCGCGGCTGTGCCTGGCGTCTTCGGTGGCTCCTTGGCCGCAGGAGCGGGCAGGGCTTGAGACTCGGGCTGTCTGGCCGGAACGGCTCCCTGATGCATATCGCGCAGAGCCTGGGCCAGACGCGCATCGCCAGGGTGGCGCTGAAGCTGAGCCTTCAGCACAGCTTCGGCCTGTGCGGGTTGGCCAAAGCGGCGATGGGCTGCCGCCAATTGCAGGGCGATCTCGGTGTTGTCCGGTGCCAGACGCTGAGCCTGCTGCAGCTCGGCGATGGCGCGCTGGCCATCGCCGCGCGCCATGGCCTCATACGCCTTGTCGATCCGTGGATAGACCTGAAAGCGCTGTCTGGGAGTGATATCCGGACCTAGATCCACCGTCTGCGCCAGACCATCGTATGGGGTGGCGCATGCCAGGGAAAGAACCAGAATAGGACGAGAAAGCTTCATATATTGGCACCTAAGCAACGGACACGATCGGGGCGGCATCAAGGCGGCGCAAAAGTTGCGCCATGGTGACCTGCAGCTGTTGCTGCAGTCGCAGTGCTTCATCCAGCGTAGCCTGCGTCAACGCCCCCTGGTTCACCAGGAACAGGCCCAGGCTGTCATCGCTTTGCTCATGTCTTAGCAGCAAGGCATTCAGCACGGCTGTGTCGATGCGGCCCAGGGCCTGAAGCACTTCGCCCAGCATCAGCTGCCGCGACACATAGAATTTCCACAGCTCTTTCGCCTGTTCGGCGGATACGCGTTTGCGCTCCACGGCCCAGGCCAGCAGTTCGCGAGCCGGCTCCCCATGCTGTCTTGCATACAGACGCCGCAGCTCGACCGTGACCTCTCCCTTGGGGGCAATGAGGTAGCGCACGGGCCTCTCCAGCTTGCGCTCCAGGGCTGCATGCGAGACCGGGTCTATGACCGACTCGCTGGCCAGGATCAGTGTTTTTCCCTCCTCGCGCAGCGGCACCACGCTGTAATGCAGTGCCAGATGTGCCGGCAGCAGTGCCGCGATCTCGTCGGAGATCAGACGCTCTCCCAGAAATTCCCATGAAACGCCAGCCTGCTGGGCAACTGCAGCGGCCAGCTGTGCGGTGCTGATCAGGTCCTTGTGCACCAGCGCACTGCCCAGGCGCAAGCCGGGAGTGGGGCGCAGCAGCGCTTCCTGCAGCTGGCTCTCTGTCAGGGCACCTTGTGCGATCAGTATCTGTCCCAGGGGCTGGCGCAGTCTGGGTCCCTCTCCCAGCATGGGGAAGTCATGATCGGTCTTGGCCCAGGCCATGCGCCGGATATCCTTGGCCTGCAGCGCCTGGGCGATGGCCCGCCAGTTGGCCAGAAAGTTCACCAAATTGCCCCATAGTAGGCGCGGAAGCGACATCAATCCCTGGACGATGCCGTAGTAGCTGGTGACGAAGAACATGCGCTGGGCAATGCGGTTGAGCATCAGCACGAAGTTCGCTGCCAGCAGCGCATACAGCCACCAGTCGCCCTGGAAGATGGAGAGAAACCGGTAGCTGTCCGGTACCAGGCGCTGGTAGAGCCAGATGGCAATCAGCTGCATCGCCAGCAGCATGGCCAGAAAGCTGGCGAAATTGGTGAGAGCACCCTTGCGGTCGCGCCAGAGAAAATAGTTCAGCACACCGCTTTGGGTCCAGCGCAGGGTCTTGAAACCCTGGATCACGATGCCCGTGATCCAGCGGGACTTCTGTCGCACCGCCGCATTCAGCGTATCGGGGAAGAACTCCCGCACGCAGATGACGCTGGCTTCACGCGCGCTGCGCCCGTGTCGGCGTGGCTGGTCGGGATCGGTAGGCTGGTCCGCGTCATGCACGGGAAAGCGCACGAAGATCTCGCGCATGCCCAGCTGCTTGAGCCGGAAACCGATGTCGTAGTCCTCGGTCAGGCTCTGGGTATCGAAGGCTACGCCATCGCCCATCTCCAGCAGCGCCGTGATGGCGCGGCGGCTGAAGCAGGTGCCGACCCCGGCGCTGGGCACCTGACCCACCAGGGCCTCGCGCACCACGATGTCCTTGGCATGCAGCTCGGCAAACTCGTCCAGATAATGCCCGCCGGTGAATTCGCGCAGCGGCCGCTCCAGGGGGTAGACCGGCAGCTGGATCAGATCCTTGCGATCCACGAGAAAGTTGAACAGTCTCAGCTCCAACCTGGACAGCACGTCTTCCGAGTCATGCAGGATGAAGCCTGCAAACTCTATGCCCGAGCGCTGCTCGAACTGGAAGATGGCATCGAGCACATTGTTGAGACAGTCGGCCTTGCTGGTCGGCCCGGGGCGTGCGCAGACCACGCTGTGCACATTCGGGAAATGGGCTCTTACCTGCTCCACATCGGCGTGGGTCTGGGGGTCGTTGGGGTAGGTGCCGATGAAGATGTGGTAGTTCTCATAGTCCAGCGTGGTTGCCGCCAGCTGCGCCATCTTGCCGATCACGCCATGCTCCTGCCATGCGGGCACCATGATGGCCAGCGGCTTCTCGTCCACACCGAGCAAGGCCTTGTGATTCATCTGCTCGTGGCGCGAATACACGGTCAGTGCACGCCAGGTGCGCCGCCCCCAGTAAAAGAGGTCGATGAACAGATCGTCCAGTCCGCTGATGAAGATCACCACCGCAATGACGATGGCGATGCTCTTGAGCACATAGAGGTATCCGGTGAACAGGTCAAGCCAGGACATGGCGCGTCCTTTCAGCGGCTTTCTGTGCCAGGCCTGCGTGATCAGGCCTCAGCATCTGGTGCAGTCTTTTCTCGGTGCGCTGTGCTGCAGTCCCGTCACCAAAGGGGTTGCTGCTGGCCTGCATGCTCCGGTAGGCAGCATCGTCATGCATCAGGTGGCGCACGGACTGAACGATCCTGCTTCTGTCGGCTCCGACCAAAGCGGCGCAGCCGGCTTCCAGCACCTCGGGACGCTCGGTCTCGTCGCGCAAGACCAGCACCGGTACCTTGAAGGTTGGCGCCTCTTCCTGCAGTCCGCCGGAATCGGTCAGCACCAGCCAGGCATCGGCCAGGGCCTGCTGCATGGCCAGGTAATCCAGAGGCTCCGTCAGCTTGACATTGGGAAGTCCGCCCAGCAGCCGGTGTACCGGCTCCTTGACCACCGGATTGAGGTGAACCGGGAACAGCACCGGCATCTGGGGAAACTCGCGCGCGATCTCGGCAATCGCTTCGCACACATGGTCCACATCGGGGCCCCAGTTCTCTCGCCTGTGCATGGTCACTAGAATATGGCCTCGGCCCTGCATGCGGCGGTGGATGTGGTGATGCTGGCTGGCCCAGAGCTGGGCATCGACGACGGTGTTGCCGGTGAGCTCGATCTTTTCCTTGGCCACGTTTTCGCGCTCCAGCGCCTGCTGGGCCCTCGGGGTGGGGGCCAGATGCAGGCTGGCGATGCGCCCTTGCCGCAGGCCTTCCTCCGGAAAAGGTCGGTGCAGGTTGTAGGTGCGCAGGCCGGCTTCGACATGGACGACAGGTACCTTGAGATAGAAGCCGGCCAATGCACCCTGAAACGCGCTCTCTGTGTCGCCTTGAACGATCACTGCCTCACAGCTCGTATCCGTCAGCACGGACTCCAGCTGAACCCGGCAGCCCGTGGCGAATTCCAGCAGTGAACTTCCTTGCCTTTGCAGCACATGATCGGGCTGGATATGAAAGCAATCCAGCATTTGCGCGGCCATGTCGCCATGCTGGCCGGTATGAAGCCAGATGGGGCGAGCCCAGTGCGTCTGCTGTAGGGCGTGATAGACAGGGGCCAGCTTGATGATTTCGGGCCTGGTCCCGGACACGATGAGCAACTGCGCGATGTCTGGCTTGGCGTGAAGAGCCTCGGAGTCCTGATTCATTGCGTTCTCCCTTTGAGTCAATTGGTATCAGACGTTCTTCATTCGTACCTGCTCAAAATCATCTTTCACGCTCTGCTTCGGGTATGTCAGCCAGCTCCTCGTGCTGGTCGCCATTGGTGCCGGCTTTATCTGCTGCATGAGCGGCGCAGCCGCATCGGCGGGCTAACCGTCTCTGGCAGCCGTGACCAGTCGCTCGGCACAGCGGCTGGCCTGATCGCCATCCTGCGCCTCCACCATCACATGCAGCAGCGGCTCCGTGCCGCTGTGACGCACCAGCACACGCCCGGTAGAGCCCAGCTCGGCCTCGACCTGTGCCTGCACTCGTGCCAGCAAGGCATTGCTGCGCCAATCCCGGTCTGGCGACCAGTGCACATTGAGCAATGCCTGAGGGTAGAGCTGCACCGGCAGCAGCCATTGCGATAGCGTGCGGCCGGTGCGCACGCAGGCCTGCAATATCTGCAGCGCATTCACCAGACCGTCGCCCGTGCTGTGCCGGTCCAGTATCAGCAGATGGCCCGACCCCTCGCCGCCGAAGGTCCAGCCCCTGCGGCTGAGCTCCTCAAGCACGTATCGGTCGCCGACCTTGGTGCGCATGAAGTCCACATCCAGCACCCCGAATGCCCGCTCCACCGCCATATTCGTCATCAGCGTGCCGACGGCGCCCGCAATGCTCTCGTCATGCTCCAGGCGGTCGGCGACGATCAGGTACAGCAACTCGTCCCCGTTATAGAGCCGGCCGGCGGCATCGACGACCAGCAGGCGATCCGCATCGCCATCCAGGGCGATGCCGAAATCCGCACCGCAACCGGAAACAGTCGTGGCCAGGAGCTCGGGATGTGCGGCTCCGGCCCCCTGGTTGATGTTCATGCCATCGGGAGCGCAGCCTATGGCCACCACTTCGGCACCGAGTTCATGCAAGACCATGGGCGCTATCTGATAGGCCGCACCATGGCCGGCATCGACCACGATCTTCAGCCCTCGCAAGGTGAACGCATGGTCGCAAGTGCTCTTGCAAAACTCTATATAGCGGCCGGCGGCGTCATCCAGGAGCTGGGTTTTTCCGAGTGCGATTGCCGGGACCCAATGCGGCTCATCCAGCAGCATTTGCTCGACTGCTACCTCCCAGACATAGGGCAGTTTGGTGCCTTTGGCACTGAAGAATTTGATGCCGTTGTCCTCGAAGGTGTTGTGGCTGGCGCTGATGACCACTCCCAGACTGGCACGCAAGGCCCGCGTGAGATAGGCCACTCCCGGTGTTGGCAGCGTCCCAAGCAGCACCACATCCACTCCAGACGAATTGAAGCCCGACACCAAGGCGCTTTCGAGCATGTGACCCGAGATACGCGTGTCCTTGCCAATCAGCACCGTCGGGCGCTCTTCGTTGCGATGAAGCATTCGTCCGACGACATGGGCGAGATGCAGAGCGAAGTCCGGCGTGATGGGGAAATACCCAGCCCGCCCGCGGATTCCGTCGGTACCGAAATATTGGCGTCTCATATCCATGATGATCACCTGTGCCTGAATACATTCATCGAACGGGATGGGTTTCCGGGTCCGGTCAATTATTTATGGGGACAACACTGTCGAAATATTAAAAACTATTGATTTATTTTTTTCATAGTTTCACTAGCAAAAACAATCCGAACAAGAATGCAGCGTAAAAAGAAACATCTTTTTACGCCATGAATATCTGGATGCTGAATTGGGGTTTTATACACAATATTTAAGGTATTTCGCTTGCCGGTCGAGACTGCTTTGCATTGCCGTCAACCCTAGCGTCAGGCGGCTTGCCGAAGCCCAGCCCGCAATAGCTTTGCTTGTCACGCAGTCATATGCCGCTCTCGGCAGTGCGGCTTCTCGCAGGCGTGAAGGCTTCTCATTGAGAATATCGGTGCCTTTGTTTTCGGATCGCTTGTGGCATGCCTGGTCAGGAGTGGGCGATGGTCCTATCTGCGCCAGTTAATCGCAGCCGGAATATCGATGCAGGAAAGAGATTGCGGCTGAAAACAATAAATCGTGAGGCCGGCTCTGTGTTTACTGTTATTCAATTGGGAGCACAGAGATTTTGTGCCGCTTTATGGATTGGGGCTGCTGCTGAGTTGAATCGTTTCAAATCGAGCAGGTTTGACTCGCGATGCGATGGCTGTGGCCGGGCGGCGTGCCGCCCAAGCCAGCTGGCAATGCCATGGCAGCGGCAGGGGGGCGCCGTTGGCAGATGCCCTAGGCAGCGGCGAGGCCGTGGTATCTTTGGCCTCCTTGTTCCTAGATATTCCGAGACTGGTCCATGCTTGCCAAACGCATCATTCCCTGCCTTGACGTGACCGGCGGCCGCGTGGTCAAGGGCGTCAATTTTCTGGAGCTGCGCGATGCGGGCGATCCGGTGGAAATTGCCGCACGCTACAACGCCCAGGGTGCAGACGAGCTGACTTTTTTGGACATCACGGCCACCAGCGATGGCCGTGACCTGATTCTGCCCATCATCGAGGCCGTGGCTTCGCAGGTCTTTATTCCGCTGACCGTGGGCGGTGGCGTGCGCAGCGTGGAAGATGTTCGCCGCCTGCTCAATGCCGGAGCCGACAAGACCAGCTTCAACTCCGCCGCCATTGCCAACCCGGACACCATCAATGCCTGCAGCGACAAGTACGGCGCGCAATGCATCGTGGTGGCCATCGACGCCAAGCGCCGAACTCCCGAGGACGAGCAGCGCATCGGCCCCGGCGGCACGCCCATGGGGCCGGGCTGGGATGTGTACAGCCACGGCGGCCGCAAGAATGTGGGGCTGGATGTGGTGCGCTGGGCCGAAGAGATGGCCAGGCGCGGTGCCGGCGAGATCCTGCTGACCAGCATGGACAAGGATGGCACCAAGAGCGGCTTCGATCTGAAGCTCACGCGTGCCGTGGCCGATGCCGTGGCCGTGCCCGTGATCGCCTCGGGCGGTGTCGGCAATCTCGAAGATCTGGCCGATGGCGTGACCATTGGCGGCGCCGATGCCGTGCTGGCTGCCAGCATCTTCCACTATGGCGAGTACACCGTGCAGCAGGCCAAGGAATGCATGCGCGCGCGCGGCATTCCCGTGCGTCTCTAAAGTTGTTTTGAGAGCGGCTTGCGCAGGCTACAAGCGGCTTTCCATATGTTTTATGGTTGATGTTGGCTGCCGGCCTGCGCTGGCAGCTATACAAAGCAAAGGTCTGCAATGAGCTGGCTCGATCAAGTCAAATGGGATGCGCAGGGTCTGGTGCCCGTGATTGCGCAGGAGCAAAGCAGCGGCGACGTGGTCATGTTTGCCTGGATGAACCGCGAGGCACTGGAAAAGACCGCCGAGCTGGGGCGTGCCGTCTACTTCAGCCGCTCGCGCAACAAGCTGTGGTTCAAGGGCGAGGAGTCCGGCCATGTGCAGACCGTGCACGAGATGCGCATCGACTGCGACAACGACGTGGTTTTGCTCAAGATCACGCAAGAGGGGCATGATCCCGGTATTGCCTGCCATACCGGCCGCCACTCCTGCTTTTACAGCGTTTTCAAGGACGGACAGTGGCTTGCTGTCGATCCGGTCTTGAAAGATCCTGCTTCCATCTACAAATAAAGTCATGTCTGAACAAAACACCGCGTCGGTCGAGGGCGCACTGGCCCGTCTGGCCGCCGTGATCGAAAGCCGCAAGGTCGCCAATGGTGGCGACCCTGAAAAAAGCTATGTCGCGCGCCTGCTGCACAAGGGGCCTGACGCCTTTCTGAAGAAGATCGGCGAAGAGGCCACCGAAGTCGTCATGGCCGCCAAGGATGTCGATCATGGCGCGGACAAGGGCAAGATCCTCTATGAAGTGGCAGATCTGTGGTTTCACTCCATGATTGCGCTGTCGCACTACGGACTGACACCCGCAGAGGTGGTGGCCGAGCTGGAGCGCCGCGAGGGCACCAGCGGTCTGGAGGAAAAAGCCCTGCGCAAGGCCCAGGAACGCGCTGCTCAGGAAGGGGCGGCCAAGCAATAAGGAGGAAGCGCATGAATGACGATCGCGACATTATCGATGTAAATAGCAGCAGCTCTACCGAGGTCGAGGGCCTGAAGGCCTGGGGCTGGGTCAGCTATCTGCTGCACCTGGTCGTGGCCGTGGCCGCCGTGCTACCGGGCGCGCAGGTCAGTGTGCTGCTGTTGCTGATTGCAGTCGTCATCGATCTGGTCAAGCGCGATGATGCGCGCGGCACCTGGCAGGAGAGCCATTTTTCCTGGCGGTTGCGCAGCGTGCTCTGGGCCATCGTTCTCTATGCGGTGACTTTCCCGTTCTTCCTGCTGGGCCTCTTGATCTTCAACCCCGCCTGGGTGTTGATCTCCATCTGGTTCCTCTACCGCATCGTCAGCGGCATGATCGCCATGAACAAGAATCGCGCGATCCAGCCCTGAACCGCACTTGCCAGACACCTAAGCCCCCGCTTTACGGCCGGGGCTTTTTTTGTTTTTGCAAGCGGTTGTGCTGCGCTGCAACAGATTCGGGGTGGCAGGCTGACACGAGTGCAGGGCCTGTGCAATGCTCGCTGTGCTGGATAAGCTCCACGACTTGCGCAGATTCGGATCGGGCATGGTGTTTTGTCCATGGATATGCCCGCTGTGCATTCTTTGTTTGCGTGAGTCCCAAGCCCCTTGCTTGGTTCATCAACCCTCACAGGATCGTGCCATGGCTACAGAGACTTCCCACACCCTCA
The DNA here is from genome assembly GCF_040187805.1 of Comamonas sp. wu1-DMT. NCBI lineage: Bacteria > Pseudomonadati > Pseudomonadota > Betaproteobacteria > Burkholderiales > Comamonadaceae > Comamonas > Comamonas sp. wu1-DMT. The sequence continues at coordinate 117,573 of NZ_JBANEM010000002.1, read as the reverse complement.
ACCTTGCCCTGCAGGGCGGGGGATCGCATGGTGCGCTGACCTGGGGCGTGCTGGATGCATTGCTGGACGATGACGGACTGATCTTCGAAGGCATCAGTGGCACCAGCGCCGGTGCCATGAATGCCGTGGCGCTGGCCCATGGTTTCGCGCAGGCGGCCGCGCAGGAAAAGAAAGTGGACGATGCCCGTTACCTGGGACGGCAGCTGGCGCGCCAGTCTCTGCGCGAGCTGTGGGAGGGCGTGGGCACCATGGGCAGCGTGGGCAAGATGTTCTGGGCCGCACCGTTGCCGGGCAGCAAGCAGTTCATGGGCGTGCTCAACCAGTTTCTGTCGCCCTATCAGACCAATCCGCTCAATATCAACCCGCTGCGACAGCTGCTCACCCGGGTGGTGGACTTCGAGACGCTTGCGCATCCCGAGCACCCCAGCGTGGTGCCCAAGCTCTTCATCTGCGCCACCAATGTGCGCACGGGTGCCGGCAAGATCTTCAAAGGCGAGCAGGTGACGGCAGACGCCATCATGGCATCGGCCTGCCTGCCGCAGCTGTTCAAGGCGGTGGAGATTGACGGGGAGTGCTACTGGGACGGCGGGTTCTCGGGCAATCCGGCCCTGTATCCGCTGATCTACGAGACCAGGAGCAGAGATATCCTGCTGGTGCAGATCAATCCCAAGGAGTCCGATGTCTCTCCCGACACGGCCCGCGAGATCATGGATCGCATGAACGAAATCACCTTCAACGCCAGCTTGCTGGCCGAGTTGAGGGCCATCGAGTTCGTGGTCAAGCTGCTGGAGCAAAAGCGCCTGGACCCCGAGCGCTACAAGCATGTGCTGATGCACCGCATCGACGGGGGCTCCGTGCTCAAGCCTTTTGGCGCCTCGAGCAAGGTGCGCGCAGACATGGGCATGGTGCACAAGCTGTTTGAGCTGGGCCGGGTGCGCGGCCAGCAATGGCTGCAGCTCAATCGCGAGCACCTTGGCGTCAAACAGACGCTGCGATTCAACGAGAATATAGGATAGTCCCCTGAGGCGCTTTGCGCCTTCCCCTTCAGGGGATGACGCCATTGTCTGCTTCATGGGCCATGGGCAAGGCAGGGCGCCTGGAATACTGAACTGTCGAGATACAAGAGACCATGCACGACCACGATTACGACCCCCATTGCATTTTCTGCCGCATCGCCAAAGGGGAGATTCCTTCGCGCAAGGTCTATGAAGACGAGGAACTGTTCGCCTTCCATGACATTCACCCGGGTGCGCCCGTGCACTTCCTGGTGATTCCCAAGAAGCACATCCCCTCCATGGCCCAGGTCGGCGCCGAGGATGTGCCCCTGCTGGGTCGCATGATGGCGCTGGCTCCCAAGCTGGCGATGGAGCAGGGCTGCAACCCTTATCCCGATGGCGGTTTCCGCATCGTGGTCAACACCGGCAGCGAAGGCGGGCAGGAAGTGCACCATCTGCACCTGCACGTCATGGGCGGCCCGCGCCCCTGGCTCAAGGGCTGATCCGGCGGCGCAGCGAGCCTGCACGCGGCGATAGAGCTGTGCGCTGCAGGCTTTTTGGGTGATTGATTCGTATCTGTCACAAGCCCCGTCTAAAATGGTTTGCAATTTCTAGGAGATTCTCATGGGCTCGTTTTCTATCTGGCACTGGGCGATCGTGCTGCTCATCGTGGTTCTGGTGTTCGGCACCAAGAAGCTCAAGAACATCGGCTCCGACCTGGGCGGCGCCGTCAAGGGCTTCAAGGACGGCATGAAGGACGGCGCGACTGACGCCGACGCCAACGCTGCGACCGGCCAAGTGGCCAACCAGCAGGCTGCCGAAAAGGCCACCATCGACGTGGAAGCCAAGCAAAAGAGCTGATCGCGGCAGGACTGACATTTAGATGTTTGATATTGGCCTGTCCAAAATGGCGCTGATCGGTGCCGTGGCCCTGGTGGTCATCGGTCCCGAGAAACTGCCGCGCGTGGCCCGCATGGTGGGCACCTTGCTTGGCAGGGCACAGCGCTATGTGTCCGACGTCAAGGCCGAGGTCAACCGCTCCATGGAGCTCGATGAGCTGCGCAAGATGAAGGACACGGTCGAGACTGCCGCGCGGGACGTGGAGTCCAGCATGCGCAATCAGGCCTCCGATCTTGAAAAGGACTGGAGCGATGCGACCAAGGACCTGCGCGACGACTCGAACATGACTTCGGCTTCGTCCTTCGGGTCCTATGACGCAGAAGGTGGCTACACCGGTCTGGATACGCACAGCAGCGTGGTGCCCAGCTATCGCCATCCGCGCAAGAACTGGCGCGTCAAGCGCGGTGCCGTGCCCCAGTGGTACAAGGCCCGTGCCGGGGTACGCAGCAAGGTCCAGTCGGGTGCGGCACGCGTGGCGCGCTTTCGCCCCAAGAAGTTCCATTGAACATGCAGCTCAGCAGCCTGCCGGCCGCAAGGTCGGCCATGGCCGGCCCAAGGGGGTCGGCTCTGCTGCCCGCATGTCGCTCTTTGCCCGTGATCCGCGGGCGTTGTTGTTTCTCAAGCGTGTGGAGCCGATCGGGCTCCGACGCGGTTTTGCACCATGTCCGAACCCTCTAAAGAAGACGAACTCGCCGGCACGGAGCAGCCGTTTGTCCAGCACCTGATGGAGCTGCGTGACCGCCTGCTCTACAGCCTGTATGGCGTTTTGATCGGCGTCGGGCTGCTGATGTTCTGGCCGGGCCCCGATGGCCTGATTGACTTCATCGCCCTGCCCATCAAAGAGCACATGCCGCCCGGCGCCAAGCTGATTGCGGTGGGCGTTTTCTCGCCCTTCTTTGTGCCGCTCAAGGTGCTGATGATGGTGGCCGTGCTGCTGGCGCTGCCCTGGATCATGTACCAGATCTGGGCCTTTGTGGCACCGGGCCTGTACAGCCACGAGAAGAAGTTCGCCCTGCCGCTGATCCTGTTCGGCAGCTTGCTGGCCTATGCCGGCATTGCCTTCGTACAATTCTTTGTGCTGGGCAATATGTTCAAGTTCATCCAGCATTTCACGCCGGCCAGCGTGGCGGCAACACCCGACATCGCCTCGTATGTGGAAGCGATTCTGTCGCTTTACATCGCTTTTGCGGCGGCTTTCCAGGTGCCCATTGTGGTGATGCTGCTGGTGCGCTTTGGCCTGGTGGAGATTGAAAAGCTCAAGGCCTTCCGCGGCTATTTCGTGGTGCTGGCCTTTGTGATTGCGGCCGTCATCACGCCGCCCGATGTGATTTCCCAGCTGGCCCTGGCCTTGCCCATGTGCCTGCTCTACGAGATCGGCATTCTGGGGGCCGGCTGGTTCAGCCGGGTATCGCGTGCGCCCGATGCCGAGGAAGGCACGGGCACGGAGGTGGAAAAATCCACTGACGGCCACTGATCTTCGTTCCCGACCTCCTGCAAAGCCCTTGAAGCGATTCAAGGGCTTTTGTTTTGATAGCTGTCAGAGCTTTACCTGCAAGCGTTAGAGCCGTATTTTTTGATGGTATGTGATGGCCCGCTGCAGCCTGCAACAGGCCGCACCATCAAAAAAGCCAGCGACCGGCGCTGGCTGGTGGGCTTGGTGGCAGTACCCGTCAACGACGGGGACGACTCTGCTGCTGCAAGGTGCTGGCTGCTGGGCGGGCTCCCGGAGTGATGTCCAGCATGACTTCGCTGTCGCCGCGGCGCACATCGAACTTGGCGGCTTCGCCGGGCTTGAGCGAGGCCACGGCCGTCAGCAGCTCGGAGACATTGCGGGTCGCGGTCTCGCCCACCTTGACGATCACGTCGCCGGGGCGCATGCCGGCCTGGGCGGCGGGGCCGGCCTGCAGCACGCCGGTGATGATGACGCCGGCATCGGCCTTGACGCCAAAGGTCTCGGCCAGCTCGGGTGAGAGTTCGTTGGGCTCCACGCCGATCCAGCCGCGCGTGACCTTGCCGTCCTTGACGATGCCGTCCAGCACCATCTTGGCTGTGGAGACGGGAATCGCGAACCCGATGCCCATGCTGCCGCCAGAGCGCGAGTAGATGGCCGTGTTGATGCCCAGCAGATTGCCGTTGGCATCCACCAGCGCACCGCCGGAGTTGCCGGGGTTGATGGCAGCGTCGGTCTGGATGAAGTTCTCGAAGGTATTGATGCCCAGCTGGCTGCGGCCCAGAGCGCTGATGATGCCGCTGGTCACTGTCTGGCCCACGCCGAAGGGGTTGCCGATGGCCAGCACGCGGTCGCCCACAGCGACCTGATCGGAGTTGCCCAGTACGATGACGGGCAGCTTGTCGAGCTCGATCTTGAGAATGGCCAGATCGGTCTCGGGGTCTGTTCCAATGATCTTGGCCTTGGCCTGACGGCTATCGGTCAGCGTGACCTCGATATCGTCGGCGCCTTCCACCACATGGTTGTTGGTGAGGATGTAGCCATCTTGACTGATGATGACGCCACTACCCAAACCAGATTGCTCTTGCGGACCCTGATCGCCAAAGAAGAACTGGAACCAGGGGTCGTTGGCGCGCGGGTGGCGAACCGCCTTGCTGGTGTTGATGCTGACCACGGCGGGCGAGGCTTTGCGCGCGGCAGGCGCAAAGCTGCCGGGAGCGACTTCACCCGCTGGAGTGGATGGAGCCTGCAGCAGCGAAACACCGGCACTGCTACGGATATTTCCGCGCTGAAGCCAAGTGGGCTGTAGGGTAGCCACTACAAAATAGATAGCCACCAGTACGGTGACGACCTGCGAAAACAGCAACCAGGTGCGTTTCATGTAATGCGTATAGGTAGTGAGGGGAACAAGCCCACATTGTGAAGCATGGCTGCGCCAGGCGTCGAAGCGAACATTTGCTTGCAAGCAAATACATAACGCAAAGCTTTGCAGAATGCAGGGCCCATGGCTATAGGACTGCAAGCACCTAGAGTTTTATGTGTCCAGGATATATGAGTGGAAACCCTAGAATGTTTTTTCGACTGCGCTTACGCCGCCGTTACTGAAGTGACTGCCCACAAGGTGCTCATATTCAGTCTGGTGTGGCTTTGCATCTGAAGCCCGCCGCAATCGGTCTGCCACTGCACGTTGACCCGTGATCAGCGGCCTTATCCGCGCTGTCCTGTTGTTCGATCTAGGAAACACCATGACTACGCTTGACCACGCTGCATCGGCTGACGCGCCGGCTGCAGCGCCGAATCGTCTCCTGAACCGGGAGGACTACAAGACCCTGGGCTTATCGGCCCTGGGCGGAACGCTGGAGTTTTACGACTTCGTGGTGTTCGTCTTTTTTGCCAATGTGATCGGCAGCCTGTTCTTTCCAGCCTCGCTGCCGGAGTGGATGCGCCAGTTGCAGACGCTGGGCATTTTCGCGGCCGGCTATCTGGCGCGCCCCATTGGTGGCATCTTGATTGCCCACTTCGGCGACATCCTGGGCCGCAAGAAGATGTTCACGCTGTCGGTGTTCCTGATGGCCGTGCCCACACTGGTCATCGGCCTGCTGCCGACTTATGAAACCATAGGCTTGGCCGCTCCCATCCTGCTGCTGCTGATGCGCGTGATGCAAGGTGCTGCCATCGGCGGTGAAATGCCCGGTGCCTGGGTGTTCGTGGCCGAGCATGCTCCCCAGAAGCGTTACGGCTTTGCGATCGGCGCACTGACCTCCGGCATTACCGGCGGCATTTTCCTGGGCTCCATCATCGGGGTGTGGCTCAACAGCACCTACAGCCAGGGCGAGATCCACGACTGGGCCTGGCGCCTGCCCTTCATCCTGGGCGGTGTCTTCGGTCTGGTGTCGGTGTATCTGCGCAAGTTCCTGCACGAGACTCCCATCTTCCAGGAGCTGCAGGCCCGCAAGGCCGCCGACCGCGAACTGCCGATCAAGACCATCTTGCGCGACCACCGCGAAGCCTGTGTCGTCGTGGCGCTGATGACCTGGGTGCTGTCCACGGCGATCGTGGTGGTGATTCTGTTCACACCAGCCTATCTGCAAAAGGTGTTCCACATCGAACCTGCCATGGCCCTGAAGGCCAATGCCGTGGCGACCGTGACGCTGACCATAGGCTGCGTGTTCTGGGGCTGGCTGTCCGACAAGATCGGCACCAAGCTGACCATGCTCATCGGCTGGGGCGGCATGACGGCCACGGCCTATCTGTTCTACCTGAACCTGCCTGGCAACGAGGCGTCTCTGATCTGCAACTATGCGACCGTGGGCTTCTTCGTGGGCTCCATCTCGCTGCTGCCCGTGGTGGGCGTGCGGGCCTTCCCGCCCGAGGTGCGCTTCACCGGTCTGTCCTTCTCCTACAACATGGCCTATGCCGTGTTCGGCGGTCTGACACCGATGCTGGTGTCCGTATGGCAGCAGGTGGATGTGATGGCTCCCGCCCACTATGTGGCGGCCATGGGCGTGCTGGGCATGGCCATGGGCTTCTGGCCTCTGGCCTGCAAGGGCTGGCAAGCCAAGAAGGCTTGAAGTCACTTGTTCTGATAAAAAAGGGCAGCTCTGAGCTGCCCTTTTTACGTCTGTCAAAGCCTTGCTGGCCGGGTCTGCGTGCGGGCTTGGGCACAATCGAGCCATGAGCATTGAGCGAAACACCCTGTTATCCGTTTTCAACGGGTTGCTGCAGCCCGAACGTTTCAAGGACTACGGACCCAACGGCCTGCAGGTCGAAGGCAAGGGCGAGATTCGTCGCATCGTCAGCGGTGTGACGGCCAGTCGCGCCTTGATCGAGGCGGCGATTGAGGCCGGGGCCGATGCCGTCTTCGTGCACCACGGTCTGTTCTGGCGCGGCATGGATGGTCGCATCACGGGCTGGCTCAAGGAGCGCATCCGTCTGCTGCTGGCGCATGACATCAATCTGTTTGCCTATCACCTGCCGCTGGATGCCCATGCCGAACTGGGTAATAACGCGCAACTGGGTGCCAGGCTCGGCGTGCGGGGCCAGGCGGCCTTTGGCGAGCAGAACCTGGGCTGGCTGGCCGATGTGGACTTTGCCGATGCCGCCGCCCTGGCAGGGCATGTGCAAAGCGTGCTGGGGCGCAAGGTGACGCTGGCCGGTGCGCAAGAGCACAAGCCGATCCGCAGGCTGGCCTGGTGCACCGGAGGGGCGCAGGGCTTTTTCGAGTCCGCGATTGCCGCCGGCGCCGATGCCTATATCACCGGCGAGATCTCCGAGCCCCAGATGCATCTGGCACGCGAGATGGGCGTGAGCTTCATCGCTGCCGGCCATCATGCGACCGAGCGCTACGGCGCGCCGGCCGTGGCGGCCCATGTAGCCCAGGAGTGCGGGCTGGAGCACCGCTTCATCGATATCGACAACCCGGCCTGATCCGCCTCCGCCTTTCACTTTGATGACTGCAAGCACTTTGGAACAGGGGGCTTGCGGCAACTCTGATGCCTATGTCCGTCATTGCTTCAACCCAAACCATCGCCATCACCCAAGGCGACTGCGCAGGCATAGGGCCTGAAATCATCGCCAAGGCCTTCCGGGCTGCGCCGCAGGCCATGCGTGGCTGTTTTGTGGTGGGCGAGTTGCAGACTCTGCGCCGAGCCACGGCGCTGGCAGCTCGGGCCGCCGACGGCGATCAGGCCATCGCCCAGCCCGTGGTGGTGATCGATGAGCCGGGCGAAGCCTGGTCTGTTCCGGAGGGTGCTGTTGCACTGCTGAACCTGCCGGGGCTGGCGGGGCCTCAGCCCTATGGTCGGATTTGCGCGGCTGCTGGGCAGGCCGCGGCGCAATGCGTGGTCTGGGCCGCGCAGGCGGCTTTGCGTGGCGAGATTGCCGCCATGGTTACGGCGCCCTTGCATAAAGAGGCACTGCATCTGGCCGGCGTGACGTTCCCCGGGCATACGGAGCTGCTGCAGGCCGAGGCGGCCGCCCATGCGGGCGTTTCGCTGGAGCAGATGCCGGTGCGTATGATGCTGGCCAATGACGAGTTGCGCACCGTGCTGGTCAGCATCCATGTCTCGCTGCGCGAGGCCATCGAGGCCGTGACCGGGTCGCAGATTCTGCAGACCTTGCGCATCACGCATCAGGCGCTGGGCAGGAACCTGGGGCGTAGGCCTCGCATTGCCGTGGCAGGGCTCAATCCGCATGCGGGCGAGGGCGGCATCTTCGGACGTGAAGAAATCGAAATCATTGCCCCGGCGATCGCGGCAGCGCAGGCCGAAGGCATGAATGTGCAGGGACCGTTTGCGCCGGACACGGTCTTCATGCGGGCGCGAAATACGCCAGCCCACCCGGGTGAATTCGATGTGGTGTTGGCGATGTACCACGACCAAGGGTTGATCCCAGTCAAATATTTGGGTGTGGAAAAAGGCGTCAATGTGACCCTGGGTTTGCCGTTGGTACGCACCAGTCCCGATCATGGCACGGCCTTTGATATTGCCGGTCAGGGCGTGGCCGATGAGGCCAGCCTGCTTGAAGCCGTGCATATGGCCCGTAGCCTGGCGAGTTGATGGGACTTCAACTGCAGGTTCACCAGTCGTCAATGCTTCAGGCATCCAAGCGTTTGCCGGATGGATTCATGCATTGTGCTGGGTCGCGCCGAATGCTCGATGCCATGAAAAAAGCCTGCTGGAGGTCAGCAGGCTTTTCTTCACTGGGCTGAACGCTCTCAGGCCTTGCGATTGAGGCTGTCGCGGATCTCGCGCAGCAGCTGAATGTCTTCAGGCGTAGCGGGCGCTTGCTCCGGTGCAGGCGGAGCCTCGCGTTTGAGGCGGTTTATCTGTTTGACCATCATGAAAATGATGAAGGCCAGAATCACGAAGTTCACCGCAACCGTGATGAAGTTGCCATAGGCAAATACGGGAATGCCGGCTTTTTTCAGTGCATCCAGAGTGCGTGGAACTCCTTCGGGCATGGTGCCCAGAACGACGAACAGGTTGGAAAAATCCAGCTTGCCAAAGAACAGGCCCACCAGAGGCATGATGAGGTCGTTGACCACGGAATCAACGATTTTCCCGAACGCGCCGCCGATGATCACGCCCACGGCAAGATCCATGACGTTTCCCTTGATTGCGAACTCGCGGAATTCTTGCATCATGCCCATAAGCAGTTCCAGTCACTAAGAGTTTGAGATAGCGCAGTATTGCGTGACTTTGGCGGTTGTCAACGTCGGACTGGGGCTGGAATAACCATAACCCCACCGCTAGAATTTGCAGTTGACCCCAAATCAAGCGATGTACTTCGAGGAAATCCATGAGTGACTCTCCAGTCGACTCCAGCAAGCGCACGTGGATCATCACGTCAGCATGTGCTGGTGCCGTGGGCGGTGTGGCAACGGCCGTCCCTTTCGTGAGCTCCTTCCAGCCTTCTGAAAAAGCCAAAGCAGCAGGCGCTGCGGTAGAGGTGGATATCTCCAATCTCAAGGATGGTGAGAAGCTCACCGTCGAGTGGCGTGGCAAGCCGGTGTGGATCATCAAGCGCACACCCGAGCAGCTCAAGGACTTGCCCGGCCTCGATGGCGAACTGGCAGACCCGACCTCGGCGCGTCATCCCGAAGAGTTCACTCCTCCCTATGCACGCAATGAAGCGCGCTCCATCAAGCCTGAAATCCTGGTGGTCGTGGGCATCTGCACGCATCTGGGCTGCTCTCCCACCGACAAGTTCGTCGCCGGGCCTCAGCCTTCGCTGCCTGCAGACTGGAAGGGCGGTTTCCTGTGCCCATGCCATGGCTCCACCTTTGACATGGCCGGCCGGGTGTTCAAGAACAAGCCAGCGCCGGACAACCTGCAAGTGCCGCCACATATGTATCTGTCCGACACCAAGCTGCTGATTGGTGAAGACACCAAGGCAGCCTGAGGGAGACAAGAACAATGGCTCACGAATTCAAGCAAATCGACCCGAACTCCACAACCGGAGCGAAGGCCATGAACTGGCTGGAGAACCGGTTTCCGACGGCATTCGATGCGTACCGCGTCCATATGTCGGAGTACTACGCTCCCAAGAACTTCAACTTCTGGTACATCTTCGGCTCGCTGGCGCTGCTGGTGCTGGTGATCCAGATCGTCACCGGCATCTTCCTGGTGATGCACTACAAGCCCGATGCCGAAAAGGCGTTTGCTTCGGTGGAATACATCATGCGTGATGTGCCCTGGGGCTGGCTGATCCGCTACATGCACTCCACGGGCGCCTCGGCGTTCTTTGTGGTGGTCTATCTGCATATGTTCCGCGGTCTTCTGTACGGTTCTTACCGCAAACCGCGAGAACTGGTCTGGATCTTCGGTTGCGCCATCTTCCTGGTGCTGATGGCCGAAGCCTTCATGGGCTATCTGCTGCCCTGGGGCCAGATGTCGTACTGGGGCGCCCAGGTGATCGTGAACCTGTTCTCCGCCATCCCCTTTGTCGGTCCCGATCTGGCTCTGCTGATTCGTGGCGACTATGTGGTGGGCGATGCGACTCTGAACCGCTTCTTCAGCTTCCACGTGATCGCCGTGCCTTTGGTGCTGCTGGGTCTGGTGGTTGCGCATTTGCTGGCGCTGCACGACGTGGGCTCCAACAATCCCGACGGTATCGAGATCAAGGGCCCGAATGCGCCCAAGGATGAAAAGGGCCGCCCTCTGGATGGCGTGCCCTTCCATCCTTATTACACGGTGCATGACATCTTTGGCGTGACGGTGTTCCTGTTCCTGTTCTCGGCCGTGGTGTTCTTTGCGCCCGAGTTCGGCGGCTACTTCCTGGAGTACAACAACTTCATCCCTGCCGACCCACTCAAGACGCCCAATCACATTGCCCCTGTCTGGTACTTCACGCCCTTCTATTCAATGCTGCGTGCCATCACCAGCGAGATGATGTATGTGCTGATCGCCTGCGTGGTGCTGGGTGCCGGCTACGGCATTCTCAAGTCGCGTCTGCCCGGTTTTGCCAAGGGTGCCGTCGCCATCGTGGCCCTGGGTGCCATCGCCATGATGCTGTCCATCGATGCCAAGTTCTGGGGCGTGGTCGTCATGGGTGGTGCGGTCATCATCCTGTTTGCCCTGCCCTGGCTCGATTGCAGCCCGGTCAAGTCGATCCGCTATCGTCCCAGCTGGCACAAATATGTGTATGCAGTGTTTGTGGTGAACTTCGTCGTCCTGGCCTATCTGGGGGTGCAGCCTCCGTCGCCGGTGGGCGAGAAGGTGTCGCAGGTCGGCACGCTGTTCTACTTCGGCTTCTTCCTGCTCATGCCCTGGTGGAGCCGCTTGGGTGAAACCAAGCCCGTGCCCGAGCGTGTCACCTTCAAGCCTCACTGAAGCAGGAGAGAACAAGAATGAAGAAACTGATTCTGACCCTGGTTGCAGCCCTGGGTATTGCCGGTGCAGCGCAAGCTTCTGAAGGCGGCATCCACTGGGACAAGGCGCCAGTCAACACCAGCGACACGGCATCCCTGCAAAATGGTGCCAAGATCTTTGTCAACTACTGCCTGAGCTGCCACTCCGCTGCCTTCATGCGTTTCAATCGCTTGAAGGACATCGGCCTGACCGATCAGGACATCAAGGACAATCTGTTGTTCACCACCGACAAGGTGGGTGAGACCATGAAGGCAGCCATCAATCCCAAGGAAGCCAAGGAGTGGTTCGGTGCCAACCCTCCCGACCTGACCGTGATCGCGCGCTCGCGTGCCGGCTCGGGCGGCTCGGGCGCTGATTACCTGTATACCTTCTTGCGTACTTTCTACAGGGATGACACCAAGGCCACGGGCTGGAATAATCTTGCCTTTCCCAGCGTAGGCATGCCGCATGCGCTGTGGGAGCTGCAGGGTGAGCGTCGCGCCATCTTCGAAGAGCATGACGACCATGGAACTAAGACCCAGGTCTTCAAGGGTTGGGAGCAGGTGTCTCCTGGCAAGATGAGCGCAGTGCAGTACGATCAGGCAGTTGGCGATCTGGTGAATTACCTGCAATGGATGGGGGAGCCGGCTCAGAACACCCGAACCCGTATCGGGGTGGGCGTGTTGATTTTCCTGGCCTTCTTCATCTTTATCGCTTGGCGCCTGAATGCCGCGTTCTGGAAAGACGTGAAATAGGCTTTGCCGCCGTGCAGAAGTTGTCTGCAGCCAAACCGTGTTAGTGCAGAGTGGGGTGCCGTGGGCAACCCACTCTTTTTGATTTTTAGGAGTCTCCACCATGATGGTGCTTTATTCGGGAACGACTTGCCCCTTCTCACACCGCTGCCGCTTTGTGCTGTTTGAAAAAGGCATGGATTTCGAGATCCGCGATGTGGACTTGTTCAGCAAGCCCGAAGAAATCGCCGTGATGAACCCCTATGGTCAAGTGCCAATCCTGGTCGAGCGCGACCTGATTCTGTACGAGTCCAACATCATCAACGAGTACATCGATGAGCGCTTTCCCCATCCCCAGCTGATGCCTGGCGACCCTGTGGACCGTGCCCGTGTGCGCCTGTTCCTGCTGAACTTCGAAAAGGAGCTGTTCGTGCACGTGAGCGCTCTGGAAGAGCGCAACGTCAAGGGCAATGAAAAGGCTCTGGAGAAGGCTCGTGCCCATATCCGTGACCGCCTGACCCAGATGGCGCCCATCTTCCTGAAGAACAAGTACATCATGGGCGAGAACTTCTCCATGCTGGATGTGGCGATTGCTCCCCTGCTGTGGCGCCTGGACTATTACGGCATCGAGCTGTCCAAGAATGCTGCCCCTCTGCTCAAGTATGCCGAGCGCATTTTCTCGCGCCCCGCTTACATTGAAGCACTGACTCCCTCTGAAAAGGTCATGCGCAAGTAATTGCACATGAGCGCATAGCGGGCATGTTGAAGGGCTTTCCTTCATCTGCCCGCTTTTTTGTCTTTGCGATCTTCTGGATTTGATTCGTCAGGAAATGAGATGACAGCCCCTGAAACGACTTCAACCCGTCCGTATCTGCTGCGGGCATTGTTTGAATGGTGTACCGACAATGGTTTGACGCCGCATATTGCCGTGCGTGTGGACCGCAGCACCCAGGTGCCCATGGAGTTTGTGCGTGATGGCCAGATCGTGCTCAACATCAGCTATGACGCGACCAGCGGCCTGCTGATCGGCAATGAGTATGTTGAATTCAAGGCACGCTTTGGCGGCCAGCCACGGGAAATCATGGTGCCTGTGGCGAACGTCATGGCCATCTATGCCCGCGAGACCGGCCAGGGCATGGCCTTCCCGCCCGAGGAGGACGAAGTCCCCGAGGACGACGATGCGCTGGAGGACGCCGAGCCCGACATGGAGTCGGATGAGGAGTCCTCGGCCGAGCGTGTGGTGCAACTGGTTCCCGTCAAGGCGGAAGCAGAAGCTTCCGGCGAAGATGATGCTCCTCGTACGCCGCCACCCGCAGGTGGTCGTCCGGCGCTCAAGCGTGTGAAGTAGTCCGGCCAGTGTTTTTGCCGGCAGATCGGGAAATTTCAGGATTCTTCTTTTGGGGCTGAATTTCTACGTTAGAATTCAGTCTTCGCCGGTTTAGCTCAGTTGGTAGAGCACCCGCCTTGTAAGCGGTAGGTCGTCAGTTCGAATCCGACAACCGGCACCAAACAAATAGGTCTCTTCGGAGGCCTTTTTTGTTTTTCTGCCTCTAAAAAGGTCTTGTCAGGCCTGAACCTTGATGCGGATGCTGTTGACAGCCCAGCCTTTGGTGCGCAGATGAGCCGCCATGGCCGGCAGCAATTGGCGCACTTTGGCCGCAGCAGCGTTGTTTTTCACAATCAGGCACCAGCCGTCTTCATCAATGGGGCCGGCTTGCAAGCTGGCGCGCAGCATGGGCGGAACCAGGGGTAAAACGGCTTTGAGCCGGTTGCTGGAGTCCTGAGTCAGTGCTGCCAGGCGCGCCAATGTGGGAGAAGACTCCATGGCATTGATGGCAGTTACGGCGTGATGGCGGCGAACAATGGTCATGCGAGCGGCAAACAGTTGGGCAAGGGCAAGCCCGAGCTTAGCTCAGCCGGGAATGAATGCCGCAGTGCCGGCTATTTGCGCGCCCGGTGCAATCCCATACGTGCTCTGGAGTGGCGAAAAGCCAAGGCAGGCTTGCGCGGTTAGAATCATTTTTTGGTCCTGTCCCTGTTTGGGGTGCGTCAGGAGGTTTTTTCACCCATTTCGGGTGTGGCTCTTGACTGCCGCAGGGACGGCCCCATCTGAAGACCAACAATCAAGGGATTCTGGACACATTGCTTTGCGCAACAGGCAAAAAAGCAATGTGCCTTCGCACGCATGGCCACCAATTTCCTCACCAAACTGTTCGGCAGCCGCAATGACCGGTTGCTCAAGCAATACCGTAAAACAGTCGCTCGCATCAATGCGATGGAGCCTGAGTACGAAAAGCTCAGCGATGAGGCATTGCGCGCCAAGACGCAGGAGTTCAAGGACCGCGTTGCCAAGGGCGAGGCGCTGGACGAGTTGTTGCCCGAAGCCTTTGCCGTAGTGCGTGAAGGCTCCAAGCGCGTCATGAAGATGCGTCACTTCGACGTGCAGATGCTGGGCGCCATGGCGCTGCATTACGGCAAGATTGCCGAAATGCGCACCGGAGAAGGCAAGACGCTGACCGCGACGCTGTCCGTGTACCTCAATGCCCTGTCGGGCGAGGGCGTGCATGTCGTGACCGTCAATGATTACCTGGCCAATCGCGATGCCACGACCATGGCTCGCCTCTACAACTTCCTCGGCCTGTCGGTGGGCATCAACCTGCCCAATCTGTCGCGCGAACAAAAGCAGCAGGCATACAACTCCGACATCACCTACGGTACGAACAACGAATACGGCTTCGACTACCTGCGTGACAACATGGTGTACGAGCCCGGCGACCGCGTGCAGCGCGTGCTGAACTACGCCATCGTCGACGAGGTGGACTCCATCCTGATCGACGAGGCGCGTACTCCGCTGATCATCTCCGGTCCGGCCGAAGATCACACGGCCATGTACGTGGCCATGAACCAGATCGTGCCGAATCTGGTGCGTCAGGAGGGCGAAGCCGATCCCCGTACGGGTGAAGGCGTGACCAAGCCCGGCGATTTCACGGTCGATGAGAAATCCCATCAGGTCTACCTGACCGATCAAGGCTATGAAGCGGCCGAGCGCCTGCTGGCCCATGCCGGACTGATCGCCGAAGGCTCGTCCCTGTACGACCCCTCCAACATCTCTCTGGTGCATCATCTGTACGCCGCGCTGCGTGCCAATCAGCTGTATTTCCGCGACCAGCACTATGTGGTGCAGAACGACGAAATCGTGATCGTGGACGAGTTCACCGGCCGTCTGATGGCCGGTCGTCGCTGGAGCGATGGCCTGCACCAGGCCGTGGAAGCCAAGGAAGGTGTGGCCATCCAGGCCGAGAACCAGACCATGGCCTCGATCACCTTCCAGAACTACTTCCGTCTGTACAAGAAGCTGTCGGGCATGACCGGTACGGCCGACACCGAGGCCTACGAATTCCAGGAAATCTATGGCCTGGAAACCGTGGTGGTGCCGCCCAACAAGCCCAGCAAGCGCCAGGACCAGCTCGATCGCGTCTACAAGACCACCAAGGAAAAGTACGACGCGGCGATCAAGGACATCCGCGAGTGCTACGAGCGCGGCCAGCCCGTGCTGGTCGGCACGACCTCGATCGAAAACTCCGAAATCATCGACCAGTTGCTGACGCGCGAAAAGCTGCCCCATCAGGTGCTCAACGCCAAGCAGCATGAGCGCGAGGCCGACATCATTGCCCAGGCGGGCAGCGAAGGCATGATCACCATCGCCACCAATATGGCCGGCCGTGGTACCGACATCGTGCTGGGCGGCAATATCGACAAGCAGCTCAAGGCCATCGAGAGCAACGAGGCGCTCAGCGAGACCGAGCGCCAGCAGCAGATCGAGCAGCTGCGTGCCGACTGGCAAGTGGCTCACGACAAGATCGTGGCACTGGGCGGTCTGCGCATCATCGCCACCGAGCGTCATGAATCGCGCCGTATCGACAACCAGCTGCGTGGCCGCTCGGGCCGCCAGGGCGACCCCGGCTCTTCGCGCTTCTATCTGAGTCTGGACGACCAGCTGATGCGCATCTTCGCGGGCGACCGAGTCAAGGCCATCATGGACCGCCTGAAGATGCCCGAAGGCGAAGCCATCGAGGCCGGCATCGTGACCCGCTCCATCGAGTCGGCGCAGCGCAAGGTCGAAGCACGCAACTTCGACATGCGCAAGCAACTGCTCGAATATGACGACGTGGCCAACGACCAGCGCAAGGTGATCTACCAGCAGCGCAACGACATTCTGGATTCCACAGACCTGAATGGCATGCTGGCCGCGATGCGCGAGGACGTGATCACCGACCTGGTGCGTCAGTACGTGCCGGCCGAATCCATGGAAGAGCAGTGGGATGTGCCCGGCCTGGAGAAGGCGCTGGCCAGCGAATGGCAGATCGATCTTTCCTTGCAGCAGGACGTGGCGGGTTCCGAATCCATCACCGACGAAGACATTCTGGAGAAGGTCGTCAAGGCGGCCCACGATCTGTTCGACGCCAAGGTGGCCATGATCGGCCAGGAGAACTTCACGCAATTCCAGCGTGCCGTGCTGCTGCAGAGCTTCGACACCAACTGGCGCGACCACCTGGCCGCGCTGGACTATCTGCGCCAGGGCATTCACCTGCGCGGCTATGCCCAGAAGCAGCCCAAGCAGGAATACAAGCGCGAGGCTTTCGAGCTGTTCCGCCAGCTGATCGATCAGGTCAAGACCGAAGTCACCCGCGTGCTGATGACGGTCCAGGTTCGCTCGCGCGAAGAGATGGACGAAGCCGCCGTCGCCATGAACGAGCGCGGTGCGCAGAGCCTGGAGCACATGAGCTATGCCTCGCCCTCGGAGACCGAAGGCATGAGCATCGAAGACGACGTGATGCTGGCCGAGCCTCTGGCCATGCCCGAGGGCGTGCACGTGGGCCGCAACGACCCTTGCCCTTGCGGTAGCGGCAAGAAGTTCAAGCTTTGCCACGGCAAGCTGTCCTGACCCCCTGAGGCGCTTCGCGCCTTGCTCCAAGGGGAACTCACGGCCCAGCCGTGAGGATGGCTTCTCAAGCTGCATTTACAACACGGGCATTGGCCCGTGTTTGCATTTGTGCGTTGGCTTTTTACTCGGGCAATGCCAGTAAAGCCTGAGGTCGGCTTGATTGTTCCGATAATGGGTAACGTTTTAACTTTCGACCCCTAGGCTGCTGCACGGGGCGCGCTCTTGGCCGGAGACATCGAGCAAGAGCCGCCTCGCGGCGAAGATGTCGTCCCCCTCAGGGGGAAGCCGCGCAGCGGCTCAGGGGGAGGCTTTTCTCAGGAACATACAGAAATGTCCGTGAATCTTTCCGCTCCCGTCGCCGCTGATCTGCTGGCGATCAATGGCGTTCGCATTGGCGTTACCGAAGCCGGCGTGCGCAAGGCCAATCGCAAGGACCTGACGGTGTTCCTGCTCGACGAAGGCGCCTCGGTGGCCGGCGTGTTCACCCAGAACCGTTTCTGCGCAGCTCCCGTGCAGATCTGCCGCGAGCATCTGGCGGCCGGCACCGGCATCCGCGCCATGGTCGTCAACACCGGCAATGCCAATGCAGGCACCGGCGCCGCCGGTCTGGCCAATGCCCGCGCCACCTGCGCGGCTCTGGCCAAGGAGCTGGATCTGAACGCAGGCCAGATCCTGCCTTTTTCCACTGGCGTGATCATGGAAGAGCTGCCCGTTGACCGCATCGTGGCGGGCATGCCCAAGGCCATTGCTGCTGCCAAGGCGGATAACTGGGCCACGGCTGCCGAAGGCATCATGACCACCGACACCTTGCCCAAGGCTTTCAGCCGCAGCGTCAGCATTGGCGGCAAGACGGTTGCCATCACCGGCATCAGCAAGGGCGCTGGCATGATCCGTCCCAATATGGCGACCATGCTGGGCTTTCTGGCTACCGATGCGGCGATCGCACCCGAGCTGCTGCAGCCCCTGGTCAAGGAGCTGGCCGACGGCTCCTTCAACCGCGTGACCATTGATGGCGACACCTCCACCAATGACTCGTTCGTGCTGATCGCCACCCACAAGGCAGGCAACGCCCAGATCAAGGAGCTCTCCAGCGCCGAAGGCGAGCAGCTCAAGGCCGCATTGCTGGAAGTGGCGCAAAAGCTCGCGCAGGCCATTGTTCGCGATGGCGAGGGCGCCACCAAGTTCATCAGCGTCAAGGTCGAGGGTGGCAAGAATGAGGAAGAGTGCCGTCTGGTTGCTTACTCCATTGCCCACTCACCCCTGGTCAAGACGGCCTTTTTTGCTTCCGACCCCAACCTGGGCCGCATCCTGGCCGCTGTGGGCTATGCCGGCATTGCCGACCTGGACCAGACCAAGATCGATCTGTACCTGGACGATGTGCATGTGGTGGTCGACGGCGGCCGCAATCCTTCTTACAAGGAAGAAGACGGTCAGCGCGTGATGAAGCAGCAGGAGATCGTGGTGCGCGTGGTGCTGGGTCGTGGCGATGCCGCGCAGACGGTATGGACCTGCGATCTGAGTCACGAATATGTGACCATCAACGCTGATTACCGGTCGTAATTGAGCACCCCCTGAGGCGCGTTGCCTAGGCGGTTCCGCCTGGGCAACGCGCCTTCCCCTCTCTCGATGCGTTGCATCGGGAGGGGGACGATACCTTCGCTGCGAGGCGGCTCTTGCTCGGTATCTCTGGCTTGGGCCGCGCCAGCCTCATGCCTCGCAGGCGACTGCGTGTGCTTCAATTTCAGGAGCTTCTTGCGCTTGTCTATATTGAGTTTTGATTGCTTTTTATTCTGAAATCAAGATTAAGCAAGCGCAAGAAGCTATAAAAACATGGAGATCTGGTCGTGCAAGATGTGATGAACCCTTTGGAGCGCCTGGTCGAGCGTGCCGAGCAATTGATGCAGCGCATCGAGTCCGTGCTGCCCCAGCCCCTGCAGGCACCCGCCGACTGGGATGCGGCGATTGCCTGGCGCTACCGCAAGCGCGCCAACGGCTGCGGCGTGCTGGAGCCGGTGCGCCATGTGGGCGCCATGCAGTTGTCCGATCTGCAGAACATCGACGTGCAAAAGGAAAAGATTGCGCGCAATACCGAGCAGTTCGTCAGCGGTCGCACGGCCAACAACGTGTTGCTGACGGGTGCGCGCGGCACGGGCAAGTCCTCGCTGATCCGTGCCTGCCTGCACAGCTTTGCGCCCCAGGGCCTGCGTCTGATCGAGGTGGACAAGGCCGATCTAACCGATCTGCCCGACATCGTCGACGTGGTCGCCGGCCGGAGCGAGAAATTCATCATCTATTGCGATGACCTGAGCTTTGAAGAGGGCGAGCCCGGCTACAAGGCCATGAAATCCATGCTGGATGGCTCGGTTTCCGCGGCCACGCCGAATGTGCTGGTCTATGCCACCAGCAATCGCCGCCATCTGCTGCCCGAGTACATGACGGACAACCTGGCGCAGCAAAAAAGCGAGAACGGCGAGATCCACCCCGGCGAGGTGGTGGAGGAAAAAATATCGCTGTCCGAGCGCTTCGGTCTCTGGGTGAGCTTCTACCCCTTCAGCCAGGACGAGTATTTGCGCGTGGTGGCGCAGTGGCTGTCTGCGCTGGGCATGGATCAGGCCACCATCGAGGCGGCCAGGCCCGAAGCCCTGGTCTGGGCGCTGGAGCGCGGCTCGCGCAGCGGCCGTGTGGCCCACCAGTTCGCACGCGACTACGCGGGCCGCAACGAGCGCCCCGTGACGGTCAAGAAGCGCATTGAAGATGTGGACGGTCTGGCTGAAGAAGCCGACCTGGAATGAAGAAAGAGTGTTGTGGAAGTGACTGCTGAAACACAGGCGCAGCGCAAGCACACGGAAGTGGCCGTGGGCGTGCTGTTGCGCGAATCCGATGGGGCGCTGCTGATTTCAAGCCGCCCTGCAGGCAAGCCTTATGCGGGCTACTGGGAGTTTCCTGGCGGCAAGCTGGAGGCCGGCGAGAGCGTGGAGCAGGCTTTGCGCCGCGAGCTGATCGAAGAGCTGGGTGTGACCATTGGCCAGGCCCATGCCTGGAAGGTGACCGAGCATGACTACCCGCATGCGCTGGTGCGTCTGCACTGGTGCAAGGTGACGGAATGGACAGGCGAGTTCGAGATGCGCGAGGGCCAGCAAATGGCCTGGCAGCAGTTGCCGCTCGATGTGCACCCCGTCCTGCCCGGCGCCTATCCCGTGCTGCAATGGCTGAGCGAGGAGCGCGGCCTGGTCTTTGATCAAAGCCATTACGAGGCGCAGCAGCCTCTGGCCTGAAACGGGATGCTCTGAAATAAAGAGCGCCTTGCGCTGGTTGAATCTCGATTTTCTTGATCAATCAAGCTGAAATCAAGACATGCCAGGCGCAAGGTGCTCTTGTTTTTGCTGCCTCGCTTAGTTTTCCGTGCGTGGATCACCAAACGGCGCATCTTCGGGAGGCGTCTGAGCCGGAACGCGGAATTCTTCATTGCCCCAGGCGCCCAGGTCGATATTGCGGCAACGCTCGCTGCAGAAGGGGCGGAATTTGTTGCTGGGCAAAAAAACGCTGGGGCCGCCGCAGGTCGGGCATTTCACCATGGTGGGGGATTGCTTGTCAGTGCTCATGGCGTAGATGTATCACAGCTGGAAAACACGGGTGGCCGACCCTGAAAGCCATTGAGCCGCAATGTGCGGCTCAATCGGGACGAGAAGACTGCCGGGGACTTGCTTATGCGCAGAGCGTGAGCTCGAAAGTGGCGTCGTCATTGCAGGGCTGGGGCTTGCTGCCATGGGCCAGCTTGAGCAGGCGCACCGACACCAGCAGGCGGTTGCCGCTGATCTCCGGCACCAGATTCAGATGCGGGTCTATGCGC
The DNA here is from genome assembly GCF_040187805.1 of Comamonas sp. wu1-DMT. NCBI lineage: Bacteria > Pseudomonadati > Pseudomonadota > Betaproteobacteria > Burkholderiales > Comamonadaceae > Comamonas > Comamonas sp. wu1-DMT. The sequence continues at coordinate 96,852 of NZ_JBANEM010000002.1, read as the reverse complement.
AGGCGCAGCAGCTGGAAGCTGCGGCCGGCCGGCATGGCCTGCTGGAACACGCCTTGCTCGGCCACCACGCGCTGGGGAATGCCGGTTTCGCGCAGCAGCTGCAGGATCAGCTCAAGCGCCTGACCCAGCGGGGTCAGCTCGCCGGCCCAGTCTTCGAGGTCGCGCTGGCGGTAGCGCGGATCGAGGTTCTGCCAGGCGTGATAGGCCGGCAGGTCAAAGCTGCAGGTGCCGCCGGGTATGCCCACACGGCTGCGTATGGACATCAGCCATTCGTTTTCGGTCAGCGCCTGGCCGGTCTTGCCGGTCTGTGCATTGATGGTGGCAAAGCAGCTCTCCACCTGGCGCGCCACCTGGTGCAGCATGTGCTGGGAAATATCGGGGTTGTCGCGCAACACGTCTAGCAGGTGCTTCTGGCGCTCCAGATCCTTGATGATGTCGGCCCGCAGATCGCTGCGCGAGGCCACGTCCATGATCTCGAAGATGGTGATCAGGGCGAAATGATGATCGACCGAATGCGCGCGGGTCAGCAGCTCGCGCAAACGGCGATACAACTGCTCAAGACGCAGATAAGTTCTCAGACGCTCGTTAAAAGGATATTCGTACAGGATCACGTTTGCTGGGCTCCTCGGGGTGCACAGGAATCAGCGGTCAACGTGCACATGCGGCGATCACACGCACAGGCCAAGCCATGGTCTGCATCATAGCCCGAACCATGCAGCGATTTGATCGGTATATGCGTGGAGAGTTCCGATTGTGACCCCGTCATCGTTATAGATGACCCAGTCGGCCGTGGCCAGACGCTGGGCACGCGTGGCCTGGGCGTCGATGATGGCCTGCACGGCCTCGCGTGTGAGAGCGCTGCGCGCCATGACGCGCTCTGTCTGCGTGCTCTCGCGGCAGTCCACGACCAGCACGCCATCCAGGCGTGTTCGCCAGTGGCCGGACTCGACCAGCAGCGGAATGTCGTGCACGATGAGCTTGCTGCCCGCAGCCACGGCCGCTTCATGCTGCTGCCGGGTCTGCTCGGCGATCAGGGGGTGGAGAATGGCTTCCAGGCGCTGGCGCGCGGACGGATCGGCGAAGACCAGCTCGCGCATGCGGGCGCGGTTGAGGGCGCCCTGTGCGTCGATCAGATCGGCACCAAAAGCCTGAGCGATGAGGGGCAGGGCCATGCCGCCGCTTGCCGTCAGGCTGCGCGAGATATGGTCGGCATCGATCAGCGTTGCGCCGCATGCCTGCAGCCTGGCTGCAACCGTGCTTTTGCCGCTGCCGATGCCGCCCGTCAGCCCCAGTCTGAATGGTGAGTGCTCAGGTGCGACTTTCATGGCTTACAGGCCTGCAAAGCTGAGCACCGCCTGCGGGCCCCAGATCAGGCTGACGAAACCGCCGCCGGCAAGAAAAGGGCCGAATGGCACATAGCCGCCTTCGCGCAGCTTGCTGTTGATCTTGAGCGCAATGCCGATGACGGCGCCCACGACCGATGCCATGAGAATGATGGGCACCAGTGCCTGCCAGCCAAACCAGGCACCGAGTGCGGCAAACAGCTTGAAGTCGCCGTAGCCCATGCCTTCCTTGCCCGTTGCCAGCTTGAAGGCCCAGAAGATCAGCCATAGCGACATATAGCCTGCGACGGCGCCCCACAGCGATTGTTGCAGAGGCACGCTGGTCCACTGCAGTGCGGAGGCGATCAGGCCGGCCCAGAGCAGGGGCAGAGTGATGGAGTCCGGCAAGAACGTGGTGTCCCAGTCTATCAGTGCAAGCGCCAGCAGCGCCGCGCTGAAGCCGCACCAGGCAAAGCCGGTGGCGGTCAGGCCGTCGCGGCCCAGGCAGAAGGCAAACAGCGCGGCGCAGACCAGTTCAACCACAGGGTAGCGCAGGCTGATGGGCGTTTTGCACTCGGCGCAGCGTCCGCGCAGAAGCAGATAGCTCAGCACGGGAATGTTCTCGTACCAGGCGATCTGATGGCCGCAATGCGGGCAGCGCGAACGAGGCTGGCTCAGCGTGATGGCGGGCTTGGCCGGCGGCAGCTCGATTCTGGCGCCCTTGTCCTTTTGTTCCTCGGCCCATTGCGCACCTTCGGCATGCCATTCCTGCTCCATCATCAGAGGCAGGCGGTGGATCACCACATTCAGAAAGCTGCCGATCAGCAAGCCCAGCACGCCGCCGGCAGCGGCATTCAACACCAGTTCGGAAATCATCAGACCACTTGACCCAGCTTGAAGATAGGCAGATACATGGACACCACGATGCCGCCGATCAAGGTGCCCAGGAAGACGATGATGATGGGCTCCATCAGGCTGGAGAGGCCCGCCACCATTTCGTCGACTTCGCTTTCATAGAAATCGGCTGCCTTGCCCAGCATATGGTCGATGGCGCCCGATTCCTCGCCGATGGCACACATCTGCAGCACCATGGAAGGGAAGATGTTGGCATTGGCCATGGCCACGGTCAGGCTGGTGCCCGTGGAGACTTCCGACTGAATCCTGTCGGTGGCGTTTTTGTAGAGGTAGTTGCCCGAGGCGCCTCCCACGGAGTCCAGCGCCTCGACCAGCGGCACGCCGGCGGCAAACATGGTGGACAGCGTACGTGTCCAGCGGGCCACGCAGGACTTCTCGATCAGCACGCCGAAGATGGGTAGCTTGAGTATGGTGCGGTCCATGAACTGCTGTACGCGCTCGTTGCGCTTCCAGGCCTGCATGAAGAAATAGATGCCGCCGCCCAGCACGCCGAAGATCAGCCACCAGTACTGGACAAAGTAATCGCTGATGCCCATCACCAGCAGCGTGGGCGCGGGCAGGTCGGCGCCAAAGGAGGTGAAGACCTCCTTGAAGGCCGGGATCACGAAGATCATGATCACGGTCACCACGACGAAGGCCACGATCATGACCGATGTGGGGTACATCAGCGCCGACTTGATCTTGGACTTGATGGCTTCCGTCTTTTCCATATAGGTGGCAAGACGGTCCAGCAGCGACTCCAGAATACCTGCGGCCTCGCCGGCCTCCACCAGATTGCAGTAGAGGCTGTTGAAGTAGAGCGGAAACTTCCGAAAGGCGGCGCTCAGCGAAGTGCCGGTTTCCACATCGGAGCGGATGTCGTTGAGCAGCTTGGTGACGTTGGGGTTGGTGTTGCCCCGGCCCACGATGTCGAAAGACTGCAGCAGCGGCACGCCGGCCTTCATCATGGTGGCCAGCTGGCGCGTGAACAGCGCAATGTCCTTGGGCTTGATCTTCTTGCCGCCGCGGGTCCTGCGCTTCTTGATCTTGGACGGAGTCACGCCCTGGCGGCGCAGCATGGCCTGGATCTGGTTTTCTCCGCCGGCACGAGTCTCGCCGCGAACGATCTTGCCGTTGCGGTCCTTGCCTTCCCACTCGAAGAGAAATTCCTTGATTCCCTTGGACGCTGCGCTTGCCATGGCGTTCCCTCACTGATACTGGTTTTATTCGTTGGTGACCGCCAGCACTTCTTCGAGTGAGGTCAGACCCAGCTTGACTTTATGCAGGCCCGAGCCGCGCAGAGAGCGTACTCCTTCGGCCTTGGCCTGTGCGGCAATCTCCAGGGCGCTGCCGTCACGCAGGATGATGCGCTGAATCTCTTCGCTGATGGGCATCACCTGATAAATACCGACACGTCCCTTGTAGCCGTTGTTGCAGGCAGGGCAGCCGACAGGCTTGTAGCTGACCCAGCTGCCGTCGAGTTCGGCTTCGTCGTAGCCGGCATCGATCAGGGCGTCGTGCGGTATGTCGGCGGGCTCCTTGCACTGCGCACACAGGCGTCGCGCCAGACGCTGGGCGGTGATCAGAATCACGCTGGAGGCAATATTGAAAGGGGCGATGCCCATATTGCGCATGCGCGTCAGCGTGGTCGGAGCGTCATTGGTGTGCAGCGTGGACAGCACCAGGTGCCCGGTCTGGGCAGCCTTGATCGAGATGTCGGCGGTTTCCAGGTCGCGGATTTCACCGACCATGATGATGTCCGGATCCTGGCGCAGAAAGGACTTGAGCGCAGCAGCAAAGGTCAGGCCGGCCTTCTCGTTCACATTCACCTGGTTGACGCCGGGCATGTTGATTTCGGAAGGGTCTTCGGCAGTGGCAATGTTCACGCCCGGCTGGTTGAGCAGGTTCAGGCAGGTGTACAGCGACACGGTCTTGCCCGAGCCCGTGGGGCCGGTGACCAGAATCATGCCGTAGGGGCGGTTGATGGCCTTGAGCAGGCGCTCTTTCTCCTCGGGCTCGTAGCCTAGGGCATCGATGCCCATCTTGGCCGAGCTCGGGTCCAGAATACGGATCACGATCTTTTCGCCAAACAGCGTGGGCAAGGTGCTGACACGAAAGTCGATGACGCGATCGGGGCCGACCTTGAGCTTCATGCGGCCGTCTTGCGGAACGCGTTTCTCCGAGATGTCCAGGCGCGAGATCACCTTGATGCGCGAAGCCAGCTTGTCCTTGATCGCGATAGGAGGAGAGGCAATCTCGCGCAGCTCGCCGTCGATACGAAAGCGCACGCGGTAATTGTGTTCGTAGGGCTCGAAGTGCAAGTCGGACGCGCGCATATTGAAGGCGTCCAGCAGCATCTTGTGCAGAAACTTGACGACCGGCGCATCCTCGACCTCGGCGCCGACGGCATTGTCTTTTTCCTCGGGGGCATCCTCGATCTTGACGTCGTCAAAGTCGAAGTCCCCTGAGCTGGAATAGGAGTCCAGGGATTCGCTGACGCTCTTGCCGGTCTGCTCGATGAGCTTTTGCAGCTTGTCGGCCTCGACAACCACCCAGTCCACCAGCAACTGAGTCGTGAATTTGATCTGTTCGGCAGCTTCCTGCTGAGTAGGGTCTGCCGTGGCGATGGTGAGCCGATTGCCGCGCTTGCTGAGTGCCAGCACGCGATAGGCGTTGCTGATTTTCGGGTCCAGCAGTTCGCGCGGAAGTTGCTGGACGTCGATGGCGTTGAGGTCCAGCAGCGGAGTGCTGAACATCATGGAAATGGTTTCGGCAATTTCCAGTGCGCTGATTTCACCAGACTGGCTGAGCTCGGTGATGAACGGGGTCTTGCCTGTGGCGGCTTTCTTGGCTGCGTTCTCGGCGGCTTGCTGCGAAACCTTTCCTGCAGAAATCAGGGCCCTGCCTAAACCTGGGATGGCAATGGGCGCAGGAGTGTTCTTTTGCAGAGTGTCGGCAGCAGCCATGTATCCAAGTCTGGGAGGGGAGTAGAGGATCTATCCTACCATTCTTGTTGTGGCAAACGGCAGGTCGCCAGGCGCGCATGCATGTGTCAATGCCGCGTCATTGAACATGGCGCAAGAAACTGCGACAAAAATGAGATTGGTCGGGGTGAGAGGATTCGAACCTCCGGCCTCTACGTCCCGAACGTAGCGCTCTACCAGGCTAAGCTACACCCCGCAGGCTTTGTTTGTCGAGCGCCGTGGTGCACCTGGCGATTCAGGTGCGGCGCTCCAAAAGCTGAGAGGCCAATTGTAGCAAACTTGCGGTGTATGCATTGCTTGGCAGCGAGGCCAGTGCATCAATGGCGCGCTGGGCTTCCGCGTGCGCGGCGGCTCGGGCAACGTCCAGGGCGCCGGTGCTGCGCACGATTTCCACCACGGCATCCAGTTGATCCGTAGAGCCTTGTTCGATGGCGTTGCGCACGATGGCGGCCTGCTCGGCGCTGCCGCGCTGCATGGCGGCGATCAGTGGCAGGGTGCATTTGCCTTCGCGCAGGTCATCGCCCAGGTTCTTGCCCATTTCCTGAGTGTTGCCGGTGTAGTCCAGCACATCGTCAATGATCTGGAATGCCGTTCCAAGTGCCTGGCCATAGGCGGCACAGGCCTGCTCCACTTCAGGCGTGGCACCGGCCAGCACGGCTGCCAGCTGTGCGCTGGCCTCGAAGAGCTGGGCGGTCTTGGAGCGGATGACGTGCAGATAGCCGGCTTCATTCAGCGAAGCATCATGGGTGTTGATGAGCTGCTGGACTTCGCCTTCTGCGATCACGTTGGTGGCGTCGGACAGGATTTGCAGCACGCGCATGCTGCCCACTTCCACCATCATCTGGAAGGAGCGGGTGTGCAGAAAGTCTCCGACCAGAACACTGGCAGGGTTGCCAAAGGTCTCGTTGGCCGTGGCCCTGCCACGACGCAGCGTGGATTCGTCCACCACATCGTCGTGCAGCAAGGTCGCGGTGTGAATCAGCTCCACCACGGCGGCCAGAATGTATTTGTTCTTGCCCTGATGTCCCAGGGCGCCGGCGATCAGCAGCAGCAGGGCCGGGCGCAGGCGCTTGCCGCCCGCGGCAATGATGTATTGGGAGATCTGTGCGATCAGGGGGACGCTGGTTGTCAGTCGCTGAGCAATGACGATATCCACTTCGCGCATGTCATCTGCGATCAAGGCAAGCGGATTGGATGTGGAAATTTCTGTAGTCAAGGTGATGAACCGCCAAGTGGACTCACGATTATAGGAAGATGCAACAGGGTTTTGCGTGGTGTCCTCAGAGCCCGTTCAAGTGAACAGAGGCTTTGCGGGCACTCTGTGGCATTGCGGTCGCTTGCAAGGAGTAAGCCTTGCCGCGCACCTGCGCCTGGCATCTCATTCCGCGCGGCCATCGGAGATCCTGAATCGCTTCCTAGGGGTATGCCAGCAGAAAAAATGCATGCGTGCTAGAATTGCCGGCTCCGTGGAAATCATTTCATGGAACTCTCAGACTTTAGAGGTTTTCAATGTACGCAGTCATAAAAACCGGCGGCAAGCAGTATCGCGTTGCAGCTGGCGAAAAGATCAAGGTAGAACAGATTGCTGCGGACGTAGGCCAGGAAATCGTGATCGACCAAGTTTTGGCCGTCGGCAACGGCGCTGAAATCAAGGTTGGTGCCCCCCTGGTGTCCGGTGCATCTGTAAAGGCAACTGTGGTTGCTCACGGCAAGCACGACAAGGTGCACATCTTCAAGATGCGCCGTCGTAAGCACTATCAAAAGCGCCAAGGCCATCGTCAGCAGTTCACCGAACTGCAAATCGTGGCAATCGCTGCTTAATTTTAGGAGCTAAGTCATGGCACAGAAAAAAGGCGGCGGCTCTACGCGTAACGGACGTGATTCCAAGCCAAAAATGCTGGGCGTGAAGGCCTTTGGTGGCGAGCTGGTGACAGCTGGTTCCATCATCGTGCGTCAGCGCGGCACCAAGTTCCACCCCGGTGAGAACGTTGGCGTGGGCAAGGATCACACCCTGTTTGCACTGGTTGACGGCCACGTGTCGTTCGGTGTGAAGGGCGCTCTGTCCAAGCAAACAGTCAACATCACGGCTGCATAAGTCGTCTGTGACTCCAACAAAGCCCCGACTTGTCGGGGCTTTGTTGTTTGAAAAGGCTCCAGGCAGCAGATTTCTGGCAGATGGGGCATGGTAATAGAGCACTCAAGTGTGGCCCGGAGCTTCTGGTGCACACTGATTTTGTAGACTGGATGCCTCATGAAGTTTGTTGACGAAGCTTTTATCGACATTGCAGCCGGTGACGGCGGCAATGGCTGCGTGTCTTTCCGGCACGAGAAATACAAGGAATTTGGCGGCCCCGACGGTGGCGACGGCGGCCGTGGCGGTCATGTGTATGCCGTGGCCGATGTGAACCTGAACACGCTGGTGGATTACCGCTATTCGCGCCGCCACGAGGCCAAGCGCGGCCAGCACGGCATGGGCTCCGACATGTTCGGTGCAGCCGGTGACGACATCACGCTGAACATGCCTGTGGGCACCATCATTAGCGATGCGGATACCGGCGAAGTGCTGTTCGAGCTGCTGGAGCCCGGCCAGGTCATCACCATCGCCAAGGGCGGTGACGGCGGTTTCGGCAATCTGCGCTTCAAGAGCGCCATCAACCGAGCGCCGCGCCAGAAGACTCCCGGCTATCCCGGCGAGCGCCGCAACCTCAAGCTGGAGCTCAAGGTGCTGGCCGATGTGGGCCTGCTGGGCATGCCCAATGCGGGCAAGTCCACTTTCATCACGGCCGTCTCCAACGCCCGTCCCAAGATTGCCGACTATCCCTTCACCACCTTGCATCCCAATCTGGGCGTGGTGCGCGTGGCTGCCGAGCAGAGCTTTGTGGTGGCCGACATCCCCGGTCTGATCGAAGGCGCTTCCGAAGGTGCGGGCCTGGGCCACCAGTTCCTGCGCCATCTGCAGCGCACGCGTCTGTTGCTGCATATCGTGGACATTGCACCGTTCGACGAGGGCGTGGACCCGGTCGAGCAGGCCAGGGCCATCGTGGCCGAGCTCAAGAAGTACGACGCCGAGCTCTACGAAAAGCCGCGCTGGCTGGTGCTCAACAAGCTGGACATGGTTCCCGAGGAAGAACGTGCTGCCAAGGTCAAGGACTTCGTCAAGCGCTTCAAGTGGAAGGGCCCGGTCTATGAGATCTCGGCGCTGACCCGCGAAGGCTGCGAGCCGCTGATTCGCAAGATCTACGAGCATGTGCACAACCAGCAACTCGCCGAGCAGGCACCCAAGGAGATTGATCCTCGCTTTGCGGGAGGTGAGGATTCTGGTCTGGATATGACCGATCCGCGTTTTGCCTCTTACGATCCGGAATAAGCTAGAGGGTATAACCCAGCAGCGCACTTGGTGCGCTGTTTTGCTTTGAATTTAATAGCTTCTTGCGCTTTGCTTATAAGCGTTAGAGGCTTAAAACACTGTAAATTCTCATGTCTTCCAATGTGCTGCGTGATGCCCGTCGCATCGTCGTCAAAGTCGGCTCCAGCCTGGTTACGAATGAAGGTCGTGGTCTGGATGAGGCCGCCATTGAAGAGTGGAGTCGCCAGCTGGCGGCATTGGTGAATGGTGAAGACGGCGTCAAGCGCGAAGTCATCATGGTCTCCAGCGGCGCCATTGCCGAAGGCATGAAGCGCCTGGGCTGGGCCACGCGTCCGACCGAGGTGCATGAGTTGCAGGCCGCTGCTGCCGTCGGCCAGATGGGCCTGGCCCAGATGTACGAGACCAAGCTGCGCGGCGAAGGCGTGCCCAGCGCCCAGGTGCTGCTGACCCATGCGGATCTGGCCGATCGCGAGCGCTATCTGAACGCCCGGACCACGCTGCTGACGCTGCTGCAACTGGGCGTGGTGCCCGTCATCAACGAGAACGACACGGTGGTGATCGACGAGATCCGCTTCGGCGACAACGACACCCTGGGCGCGCTGGTGGCCAACTTGGTCGAGGCCGATGCACTGGTCATACTGACCGATCAGCGCGGCCTCTACAGCGCCGATCCGCGCAAGAACCCCGATGCCAGGTTCATCGACGTGGCCGAAGCCGGCAACCCCGAGCTGGAAGCCATGGCCGGCGGAGCGGGCCTGTCCATTGGTACGGGCGGCATGATCACCAAGATTCTGGCGGCCAAGCGTGCGGCGGGCTCCGGTGCTTCCACCGTGATCGCCTGGGGACGTGAGAAAGACGTGCTGCTGCGTCTGACGCGTGGCGAGTCCATAGGCACGCTGCTGGTTGCCAACACGCACAAGATGCAGGCGCGCAAGCAGTGGATTGCCGACCATCTGCAGCTGCGTGGTTCGGTGACCGTGGATGCGGGTGCCGTCTCCAAGCTGCGTGACGAAGGCAAGAGCCTGCTGCCCATAGGCATGATCACCGTGGAGGGCGATTTCTCGCGCGGGGAAGTGATTGCAGTGCGTGATGAGAACGGTGCCGAGATCGCCCGTGGTCTGGCCAGCTATGCCAGCGCCGAGGCGCGGCTGCTGTGCCGCAAGAGCTCCTCGGAGATTGAATCGCTGCTGGGCTACTCCGCTGGTCCCGAAATGATGCACCGCGACAATATGGTGGTGGCCGGACACTGAGCCCAGGCCGCCGACAAAAAAGCCGTAATGCTGTGAGGCATTACGGCTTTGTTCATTGCAGAGGCTTGTGATCGGGCGGATTGTCTATGCCGGTCTGCGGGTCTGGGTCAAAGCTGGCACCGGGCGGCAGCTCTATGCCGGGGTTGATGCGAAAGCTCCCTGTGCGGGCGGGGTACATGACCTGATGGTGCTGCCCAGGATGGGCGGTGCCGCCAGTGGTCTGGCCTGCCTCCTGCTCGCGCGGCCGCATGCCGCTGCGCAGATAGCGGTTGCGCTGCTGCTCGCCGCGCGGCAAAAAGCGCGCGAGCTCGGTCAGCGCCATTTCATAGACGCCGCGTTTGAATTCGACCACCACATCCAGAGGAACCCAGTAGTCATTCCAGCGCCAGGCATCGAACTCAGGGTGGTCGGTGGCACGCAGGTTCAAGTCCCAGTCATGCCCGACCAGTTGAAGCAAAAACCATATCTGCTTCTGGCCTTTGTAATGCCCGCGCGCGTCGCGGCGGATGTACCTGTCTGGCACCTCGTAGCGCAACCAGTCCCTGGTGCGGGCAACCACGCGAACGTGATTGGGCTTCAGCCCCACTTCCTCGTGCAGCTCGCGGAACATGGCTTGCTCGGGTGTCTCACCCCGATCAATGCCACCTTGCGGAAACTGCCAGCTGTGGGTGCGAATGCGTTTTCCCCAGAACACCTGGTTTCTTTGGTTGAGCAGGATGATGCCGACGTTCGGGCGAAATCCGTCCCGGTCAAGCATAATCAAACCCCAAATTTTTGAATTGTGTTCATTATGCATGGCCCCTTGTGATCGACAAGCGGGCCATGCCTATTTCCACTGAATTGCCAGTTCCATGAAAGCCTCCCAATTTCTCATCTCCACCCTGAAAGAAGCTCCGGCCGACGCCGAAGTGGTCAGCCACAAGCTCATGATGCGGGCTGGCATGATCAAAAAGCTGGGTGCTGGCATTTACAACTACATGCCCATGGGCCTGCGCGTGATCCGCAAGGTCGAGGCCATCGTGCGCGAGGAAATGAACCGCGCCGGCGCCATCGAAACCACCATGCCCGTGGTCCAGCCTGCCGAGCTGTGGCAGGAAACCGGCCGTTTCGAGAAGATGGGCCCCGAGCTGCTGCGCATCCAGGATCGCCATGGCCGTGATTTCGTGATCCAGCCCACGTCCGAAGAGGTGGTCACCGATATCGCGCGCCAGGAGTTCAAGAGCTACAAGCAGCTGCCCAAGAACCTCTACCAGATCCAGACCAAGTTCCGCGACGAGCGCCGTCCGCGCTTCGGCCTGATGCGCGGTCGCGAGTTCATCATGAAGGACGCCTATTCCTTCGACAAGGATCGCGATGCGGCCCAGATCAGCTACCAGACCATGCGCGAAGCCTATAAGCGCATCTTCGACCGCTTCGGCCTGCAGTACCGCGCCGTGCGTGCCGATTCGGGCGCCATCGGAGGCGATCTGAGCGAGGAGTTCCAGGTCATCGCTTCCACGGGTGAGGACGCCATCGTCTACTGCCCGAACAGCGACTACGCGGCCAATATCGAGAAGGCCGAGAGCCTGGCGCCCACCCAGGCCCGTCCTGCTGCCGCCCAGGCCATGCAAAAGGTCGCCACGCCCGGCAACAGCACCTGCGAAGCCGTGGCCGAGCAGTTGGGTCTGCCTCTGGCGCAGACCGTGAAGTCGCTGGTGCTGGCCACGGACGAGCTCGACGACAAGGGGCTGATCGTCAAGTCGCAAGTGTGGCTGCTGCTGCTGCGCGGCGATCACGAGATGAACGAGATCAAGGTCGGCAAGGTCGAGGGCCTGGCGGGCTTCCGTTTCGCGACCGTGGGCGAGATCGAGGAGCACTTCGGTGCCAAGCCCGGCTATCTGGGCCCCATCGGTCTCAAGAAGCCCGTGAACATCGTGGTGGACCGCGATGTGGCCGTGATGGCCGACTGGGTCTGCGGTGCCAACGAGGAAGACTTCCACATCACCGGCGTGAACTTCGGCCGCGACTTGCCCGAGCCCGCCGTGGTGGCGGATCTGCGCAATGTGGTGGCTGGCGACCGCTCGCCCGACGGCGCGGGCGAGCTGGCGATCGAGCGCGGCATTGAAATCGGTCATGTGTTCTATCTGGGCACCAAGTACTCCAAGGCCATGGAAGCCACTTTCCTCGGCGACAACGGCAAGCCCCAGCACTTCGAGATGGGCTGCTACGGCATTGGCGTGACCCGCCTGCCCGCCGCTGCCGTGGAGCAGAACCACGACGAGCGCGGCATGATATGGCCCGATGCGATTGCACCGTTCACCGTGGTGATCTGCCCCATCGGCATGGGTCGCAGCGAGGCCGTGAAGACCGAGGCCGAGAAGCTCTACGGCGAGCTGCTGGCACTGGGCGTGGACGTGATCCTCGACGACCGCGATGAGCGCCCCGGTGCCATGCTGGCCGACTGGGAGCTGATCGGCGTGCCCCACCGCGTGGTGCTGGGCGACCGCGGCCTGAAGGAAGGCGTGGTCGAGTACCAGCAGCGCCGTGACACAGAAGCCACAAAGCTGGCGACGAATGAGGTGCTGGCTCACCTCAAGAGCCGCCTGGGCCTGTAAGCTGCTGTTTCCATGCCCGAGACCCTGCTGAGCCGACGCCACTGCCTGAGGACTGCCGCTGCGCTGGCCGCCCCGGCGGCCGGCTGGCTGTGGCCGCAGGCGGCCTGGGCCGGCGGGCAGCTCGAAGAGCCGCTGGCCGACTCCGTGCGCACGGCGCTCAGCGCGGCCGTGGCGGGCTCGGGCGCGCCGCCCGAGCTGGAGTTCGCCTCCACAGCGGCGCGCATGAGCTATCTGCGCTGGCTGGTGGCCAGCAGCGACAAGCTGGCCAAGCGCAAGCCCGATCCTCAGGCACGGCGCGAATTCCTGCAGACCGTCTGGTACGAGTCCAAGCGCGCGGGTCTCGATGTGTCCATGGTCATGGGCCTGATACAGGTGGAGAGCGGCTATCGCAAATACGCCATCTCCAGCGTGGGCGCGCGTGGCTATATGCAGATCATGCCGTTCTGGATGCGGCTGATCGGTGACGGCGATATCGGCAAGCTGTTCCACATGCAGACCAATCTGCGCTTCGGCTGCGTGATCCTGCGCCACTACATGGACCGCGAAAAAGGCGATGCCTATATGGCACTGGGCCGCTACAACGGAAGCCGGGGCCAGCCCCAGTATCCGAATGCCGTGTTCGGCGCCCAGCGGCGCTGGCTGGTGGAAGAGCCGCAGCCGGTCTGATGCCGTGGCGATATACAGAAAAAAAAGAGAGCGCCTGGCGCTCTCTTTTCATTGATTTCAGCAAGAAAAGAACCTGAAGTCCTTTGGAGATGATTGCAAGAAGCTCCTGATTCAGGAGTGGGTGCTTTTGCCAGCCTGGGACTGGGCAGCGCTGCCCTGCACCTTGGCCGCTGCGGCTGCAGAAGGTGCGGCAGATTCGGCCGCGGGCTCGGGCAGATGGGTCACCATGACCTGGTCGATGCGGTAGCTGTCCACGTCCAGCACCTCGAACTTGAAGCCGCCCCAGGTGACGGTATCGGTGCGGCGCGGCACGCGGCGCAGCATGACCATGAGAAAGCCGGCCAGCGTTTCGTACTCGTCGTCATGCGGCATATCGTCCAGATGCAGCACGCGCATCACGTCCTCGATGGGCGTGATGCCGTCGATCAGCCAGGAATGCTCGTCGCGGCGGATGATCTGCTCCTCGTCGGCCGGGCCGACCAGATCGCCCATCACCGTGCTCATCACGTCGTTGAGCGTCACCACACCCACGACCAGGCTGTATTCGTTGACGATGACGGCAAAGTCCTCGTGCACCATGCGGAACTGCTCCAGCACCTCGGCCAGCGTCAGGCGGTCGGGCACGATGAGCACCTTGCGGATCAGGCTGTCGTCGCTGAGCGACAGCGGCTGGTTGTTGAGCGCGCGCTGGAACAGGTCCTTGGCGTCCACATAGCCGATCACATGGTCGATATCGCCGTCGCAGACCGGGTAGGTGGAAAAGGGCTCCTCGGCAATGCGGGCGCGGATGATGGCGTCGCTGTCGTCGCGGTAGAAGAAGGCCACGCTGTCGCGCTGGGTCATGGCAGAGGCCACGGTGCGCGAGTCCAGCTCGAAGACATTGGCAATCACCTGTTGCTCGCGGGCGGCCAGCACGCCGGCCTTGGTGCCTGCTTCGGTCATGGCCAGGATGTCGTCGCTGGTGATGCGCTCGTCGCGCGTCGCGGGCAGGCCCAGCAGGCGAAACAAGGTGTCGGTCGCCAGGTTGTAGAACCAGATGATGGGCTTGAAGATCACCACAAACCAGCGCATGGGGGCGAGCACGCGCACCACATAGCGCTCGGGCTCGTTCATGCTGATGCGGCGCGGCAGCAGGTCGGCCAGCAGGATGAAGGCCGAGGTGACTATGAAAAACGAGAGCAGGAAGCCGAGCGTCGCCGAGAGGCTGGGCGAGAACCAGATCGAGAAGAACTCGGTCAGTGCGGGGCTGAACGCACCCTCGCCGACGATGCCGCCAAGGATGGCGACGGCATTCTGTCCCACTTGCACCACGGTGAAATATTCGCCCGGCTGCTCCTGTACGCGCAGCGCATGCTCGGCTCCTTCGTTGCCGTCGTCGGCCATCTGGCGCAGGCGCAGGCGGCGCGAGGCGGCCAGAGAAATCTCCGCCACAGAGAAAAAGGCGCTGAGCAGAATCAGCAGAACAATCACCGCAAGGCTTTGGGACACACTCATAGGCAGGGCTGCTGCGGCACCTGGCAGTGCCTGCGGCCGGTTATCAAGGAGTCTCTATTCGACCACATAAAGCCTGCGGCAGGCAGCTGTACTGGCTTCAGGGCTGAAGCGCGGCTGCCGAACGGGCCATGCGTGCCAGCGCATCGGCCTCGGTATTGCGGTGTCTGGGCACCCATTGCAGCACCAGCTCGTCAAAGTCCTGCATCTGTGCGCGGGCGGCCTCGAACAGCGGGGCGAGCCGGGCGATGGGCCGCGCCGGCTTGGCCGTGGGCGGGCCGAGCTGCTCCAGCAACACCTGGGAGTCGGTGCGCACGGTCAGGCTGCGCGTGCCGAGATCGCGTGCCAGCTTCAGGGCGGCCATCAGCGCGCGCAGCTCGGCTTCGTTGTTGCAGCCGCTGCGGTGCAGATCCTGCGACAGCGTATGGCGGCTGCCATCGGGCAGCTGCAGCAACACGCCCAGGCTCATGGGGCCGGGGTTGGGCAGGGCACTGCCATCGATATGGATGCAGCAGTGGTGAGGGGGAACAGGTTTGGGGGGCGGCATGAAAAAAGCCACCGGGGTGCCGGTGGCTTGCAGACGGGGTTGGGCTTACTTGGCAGCCAGCACTTGCTGCAGCTCGCCTGATTCGTACATCTCCATCATGATGTCCGAGCCACCGATGAATTCGCCCTTGATGTAGAGCTGGGGGATCGTGGGCCACTGGCTGTAGTCCTTGATGCCCTGGCGGATTTCCTGGTCTTCCAGCACGTTCACGGTGGCGATGGACTTGGCGTCCACGCCGCAGGCCTTGAGGATCTGGATGGCACGGCCGGAGAAGCCGCACTGGGGGAAGCTGGCGTTGCCCTTCATGAACAGCAGGATGTCGTTGTTCTTGACCAGGTCGTCGATGCGTTGTTGAGTGTTGCTCATAGTGGGCTCCGGATTTTGGAAATGGCGGTACCAGCCGCGATGTCTGCAATTATTTCACCGACCGCAAGGAATGCGATGCTGTGAGGAAATCTTGCTACGTGTTTATCTGGGGGCGAAGGTCTGGAAATCAAGCCTTGCCGGTCCGGCAGCCGCCCGTGCAGCGTGCAATGCCGGCCAGGTCGTGGCGGTGCTGGACCTGCCCGAAGCCGGCCGCCTGCATGAGCTGCGCCACGTCTTCGGCCTGATCCCAGCCATGCTCGAAGAGCAGCCAGCCGCCGTCTTTCAGGCGGGCCGGAGCCTGGTCGATGATGCTGCGTATGTCCTCCAGCCCATCGGCGCCGCTGGCCAGGGCCGACAGCGGTTCGTGGGTCAGCGCCGCCAGGTGCGGGTCGTCGGCGCGGATATAGGGCGGATTGCTGACGATCAGATCGACAGGTTCCAGCCCGTCCAGAGGCTGCAGCCAGCTGCCATGGGCGAACTGCACGGGCAGTTGGAGCCGGGCGGCGTTGCTGCGGGCCACGGCCAGGGCATCGGCGCTGGCATCCACGGCGATGACCCGGGCTGAGGGGCGCTGGCTTTGCAGGGCCAGGGCAATGGCGCCGCTGCCGGTGCCCAGGTCTACAACGCTAACCGGCTGCCCTTCGGGCATGAGCTCCAGCGCCCAATCCACCAGGGTCTCGGTATCGGGGCGCGGGTCCAGCACCCTGCTGTCCACGGCGAGATCCAGGCCGTAGAACTCCTTGCTGCCGGTCAGATAGGCCACGGGCGCGCCCTGCTGGCGCTGGGCGCAGAGCTGGGCCCAGCGGGCCTGCTGCTCGGCGCTCAGCCCATCGCCGTCATGGGTGATGAGCCAGGCGCGGGCATGCGCTGGCTGCTGCATCAAGTGCAGCAGCAGCATCTGTGCATCGACACGCGCCAGGCCTTGGCGGGCGGCTTGCTGCAGGGCTTGGGCGACGGAGAAAGTGGGGGGCGAGAATTCGGTCATGGCTTGGCCGGTGGCGATCGTCTTCAGAAATTCAGTAGCGGTATATCTCGGGGTCGCCCGCCTTGTAGAGCGTGCCGTACAGCTGGGTCGACGACTGGCCGGGCTCCAGCATGGGGCGCGAACGTATTCCCCGCAACAGATGCTCCAGCGCCTGCTGAAGATTCTCGCCCTCGAAGCTCATGCCTACAAAGGACCAGGAAAAGCAGCGTCCATCGCCTGCCATCAGCAGCTGGCCGTGGGAGTGGTGAACTTCGGCAACTGCTATCAGCCGGGTGTGCAGGCGCTGTTCCCAGGAGAGCAGGGCGTCGTCTGCATCTTCCCCGGTGAAATACGCTTCGAGCCAGTCAAACTCTATATTGCTGCTGGCGCATTCCCGGCCCTTGCCCACCTGGCCTATGTGCAAGCCCGCCAGGTTCTGCAGTGCCGCCACGGCAGGGTGGCTGGTCAGACTGGGCTGTTGGTCCAGAGCGCTTTGCACAGGCACGGGAATGGCGACCTCTCGCTGCGGGGTCCAGCCCCGGGCTTGCAGCAGCTCGATGACGACAGGTGACTCGAAATTCAGCATGGCGGATTTTCAACGCCCGGGCGCCGAGATGAAGGGGCGCGCCTGCAGGATGATGAGCTGATTGCCCTGCACGGCCCACTCGATGTCCTGATCCCGGCCGCCAAAGCGTTGCTTGATGCCGGCTCCTGCGCGGGCCAGTCGCTGCACCAGTGCGTCGCTGAGCACGGCGCGGCCGGCAGTCACGGCCACTTCGCGCACGCCGCCCCTGGTGTCCAGCTGCAGCGCCACATCGTCCTGGGAACGGTTGAGTACCTGCACGGCCTTGCTGCGGCTGGAGTAGAGGATTTGCTCAGCGACCCGCTTGCCCTCGACCACGCGGATGCCTATGCCGCGCTTGGCGGCGATATAGCTCATGTGGCGGTGCGAGGCATCGAAGGGGTCGCGGGTGATCATCACGCCAGAGGCGGAGGAGTCCACGGCTTTTTGCACAAACACCGACATCATCAGCTGCGCATCGTCGATGCCCGCTGCCTGTCTGGCTTCCCAGGCCTCGAAGTTGTAGATCGAGGCCCAGACCTTGCGCACGGCGGCGACCAGGTCCGTCTCGCTGCGCACATTGGGCACGGTGGTGTAGAGGCCTGCTCCGCTGAAGTTGGGCAGGTCCTCGGAGCTGGACGAACTGCGCACGAACACTCCCTGGCTGCCTAGCTGGCCGGACCAGCGCTGGGTCCAGGCATCGGCCACGGCCGGGCTGACGGGCCATTGCTCGATTTCGGCCTGCAGCGCGGACAGGGCCTGCCTTCGGATACCGGCATCCGTCGCGAAGCCGGGCTGCTGGCGCATGCGGGCAATGCGCTCGGCCAGGCCGTTGGAGCGCATGAAGTCGGCATAGGCGGCAAACGGAATGCAAAAGCCATCGGGCACGCTGACGTCCGCGAGGCGGGCGGACTGGATCTCGCCCAGATTGGCGGCCTTGGCACCGCAGCGGCGGCGGTCCGCGCTGCGCAGAGCGGCCAGAGGCACCAGTTCGCTGCGACGCAGATCGGGCTGCAGCAAGACCTTGCGGCCCTTGGCCGGCGGTTGCTGGGCCTGCTTTTCGGCGCTCTGTTGTTCGGCAGCCGTGGCGGCGCGCAGCGCAAAGCCGGCGGGCTGTACGTCGATATGCACCCAGCGGCCGTGGAAGTCCGCGTATTGCTCGGCCGCTTTTTGCACATAGGCATTGGGTATGCCCCAGCCACGCGCCAGCAGATTGACATGGGATAGCACCGTGGAAGGGCGCTCCGTCACCACGCCGGCCACGGGCGGCAGGCTGATGGGGACTTCACGCAACAGCACGATGTCCCTGGGCTGGAGGTCATTCACGGCTTCGGCCTGGTTCAGGATGCGCAGCCGGCCCACGGCCTGGCCCTGGTTCAGCGGCAGATAGGTCTGGGCTCCCAGCAACTGGGCCTGGGTGACCGCTGCAACACCGGCCTGCTGGGCCACGGCTTCCTGCTGCGTGGAGTTGGCCTTGAAGCGCACAGGGGCGAAGAAGCCGGTTTTCAGCGCGGCCGCCGTGGTCTGCAGCAGTTCGGGCGTGAGCTGGTCGCCTTCCCAGAACTCGTAGCTGTAGTCCTTGAGCACGGGCTGCCAGCTCAGCGTGCCGAGAATGAAGCGACGGCCCGGCTCGCGGTAATTGCGGTTGAGCTCTGGCTTGCCGCCCTGTAGCAGGCTTTTGGCGCGCAGAAAATCTTCGTGAAACGCGTAACGCGGCGTGTTGATGAAATGCAGCGACGTGCTCTTGCTTTGGCGGTCGATCACAAACAGCACATGGGGCATGGCGCTGACCGGATCGAAGATGCGGGCCACGCGATCGAAATCGGCGCGGCTGGTCAGGGCCGGCAGGCTGGCAGGAGCGTTGCGGTTGCCGCTGGCGTCGACCGGGCGCCCCGCACCCGAGTCATAGGCCGATGGCTTGCGCAAGGCCTGAGCCTGGGCGGCGGTCGATGTGAACAACAGGCCGGATAGCAGAGCAGAAACCAGAACCGGCAAAAAGCGCTGTGTCATCTTGAAATTGTTCCCATTTCTGGCGAAGCGTTCTAACGGACCCGGCTCGAGCCGGCTGAAGCCTGGCTGCTCAGGAAGCGGCCAGCTCCGCCAGCAACTCGGCCTCGCGTGCATGTTGCAGGGCCTGGATCACGTCGCCCAGATCTCCTTCCATCACGGCCAGCAGCTTGTACAGCGTGAGGTTGATACGGTGGTCGGTGAGGCGGCCCTGGGGAAAGTTGTAGGTGCGGATGCGGTCGCTGCGGTCGCCCGAGCCGATCAGGCCCTTGCGCATGGCGGCTTCCTTGGCGGCCCGCTCGCTGCGTTCCTTTTCCTGGATGCGGGCCTGCAGCACCTGCAGTGCCTTGGCCTTGTTGCTGTGCTGGCTGCGGCCGTCCTGGCATTCGGCCACGATGCCCGTGGGCAGGTGGACCACGCGCACGGCGGAGTCGGTCTTGTTGATGTGCTGGCCGCCGGCACCGCTGGCGCGAAAGGTGTCGATGCGCAGATCGGCGGGATTGAGCGTGATGGCCTCGGCCTCGTCGGGCTCGGGCATCACGGCCACGGTGCAGGCGCTGGTGTGGATGCGTCCCTGGGTTTCGGTGGCAGGCACACGCTGCACGCGGTGGCCGCCCGACTCGAAGCGCAGCGCGCCGTACACATTGTCGCCCTCGATGCGCAGCACCACTTCCTTGTAGCCGCCGATTTCGTTTTCGCTGGCGCTCATCACTTCCACCTTCCAGCCCACATTGGCGGCGTAGCGGGTGTACATGCGGGTCAGGTCGCCGGCAAACAGGGCCGATTCGTCGCCGCCCGTGCCGGCGCGGATTTCGACAAAGGCGGGGCGCGCATCGTCGGAGTCCTTGGGCAGCAGCAGGCGCTGCAGTTCGTCCTCGAGCTTGATCAGCTCGGCCTCGCCGCTGCCGATCTCTTCCTGAGCCATTTCGGCCATGTCGGGGTCGTCCAGCATTTCACGCGCGGCGGCGATGTCGGCTTCGGTCTGCAGGTAGCGGGTGTAGCGACTGGCAATGGCCGTCACATCGGCATGTTCGCGCGAGATGGTGCGGTACTGCTTCATGTCGCCCATGATGTCTTCGCGCGAGAGCAGAAAATCCAGCTCCTGCAGGCGTTGGGCATAGCGTTCGAGCTGGTTGCGCAAAAAGTCTTGCATAGGGGGTACCGAGGGCTTGGGAAAGGTGAAGGGGCTCACCTTTGTGGAGTCAGGGAAGAGGGAGGGCAGGCCACGGTCGGGCCTTGCGCTGCGCGAGGACGGCAGCGACCAAGCGGGCGAGCGTCGCTAAAGCTTGCTGGGGTTGCGGCTGGCGCGCAGGAACAGGCGGGAGACGGTGTCCGCCGTCTGGGCGCGCTCTTCGGCATCGCCCTTGTGCAGCTCGGCCATGGTGCCGTGCAGCATTTTCTGTGTGAGGCCGCGCGAGAGCGCTTCCAGCACGGTATCGATGTCTTCGCCCTTGGCCAGCAGCTTTTTGGCGCGGGCAATTTCCAGCGCACGCCATTCGTCGGCCTGGGCATTGACCTGCTGGATCAGCGAGACCGCGCCACCAACGGGATTGCGCTGGTCCATCCACTGCATAAAGCTCTGCACGCCGGTGTCTATGATGACTTCGGCCTGTTGCACGGCGGCCTGGCGCTGGGCCTGACCGGTACGCACGACGGTTGCCAGATCGTCCACGGTATAGAGGTAGACGTCGTTGAGGTCTTTGACCTCGGATTCGATATCGCGCGGCACGGCCAGGTCGACCATGAAGATGGGGCGGCGCTTGCGCTTCTTGAGAGCGGACTCCACGGCACCCAGGCCGATGATGGGCAGGGTGGATGCCGTGCAGCTGATGATGGCGTCGTACTCGTGCAGATGCTCGGGCAGGTCGGCCAGACGCATGGTGCCGGCGCCGAACTGGGCGGCGAGCTTTTCGCCGCGCTCCATGGTGCGGTTGGCGATGGTGATCTGCCTGGGGTTGCGGGCAGCGAAGTGGGTGGAGACCAGCTCGATCATCTCGCCCGCGCCCACGAACAGCACGCGAATCTTGCTGAGGTCTTCGAACAGTTGGCCGGCCAGGCGTACGGCAGCGGCAGCCATGGAGATGCTGTGCGCACCGATCTCGGTGGAGCTGCGCACTTCCTTGGCCACGGCAAAGCTGCGCTGGAACAGCTGGTTGAGCGTGGTGCCCAGGGCGCCCGCAGTCTCGGCCGCGCGCACGGCGTTCTTCATCTGGCCGAGGATCTGCGCCTCGCCCAGCACCATGGAGTCCAGTCCCGAGGCCACGCGGAAGGCGTGGCGGGCGACCGAGCCATCCTGCAGCAGATACGAGTGCTGGCGCAGCAATTCAGGCGCCACGCCGCCGCTGTTGGCCAGCCAGTGCATGGTGTGATCCATGGCGGGGGCGTCGGCAGCGCAGTAGATCTCGGTGCGGTTGCAGGTGGAGAGGATGGCGGTTTCCACGGCGCTGTGAGCCCGGCCAGCGTGGGACAGGGATGCGCGCAGGCCTTGCAGCGTCGGCGCGATCTGATCGAGCGCGAACGCAAAACGGCCCCGCATATCGAGCGGAGCCGTGTGGTGATTGATACCTAAAGCCCAGACTGCCATAACAGGGGATTATAAAATTTAGTACCGAATTGGGCACCCCCCGGGCTCAAAGCCTTGGAATCGATTGTTGCCATGGATTTTGTTGCGAGCGTTAATCATTTACTCAACTTCCTCGCCCCTGCGTTTTTTCTCGCTCTGGGCCTGGCAATCTGTGCTCGCTTTTTAAAGCAAAACAAGGCTGGAGCCCAATCCTTTATTGCGCAGGTAGCTATTAATTTCATATTGGGTGTAGCGGTTTTGCTGCTCAGTCTCTGGCTGTTTTCACGCGACGGCAAGATGCTCGCTTATGCCGCACTGGTCTGCACAAGTGCCTGCTGCCAGTGGGTGCTTTCCAGAGCCTGGCGCTGATTGGCGTACCGGCCGGAAAGCTGTTTTGCGTGAAATCTTGATCTGACTCAAGAGAGCCTGTTGTATTCGCGCCAGTGTCTGGCCAGGCCTCAGTCGCTGACGGCCCTGGGCTCGGCCTGCTCCAGTATCCAGCTGCGAAACTGCTTCAAGGCCTCCGTGGGAGGTCGGTTGCCTTGCTGGCACAGAAAGTAGCCGCGCTCGATATGCACCGGCGCATCCAGCGCCAGAGCCACACGGCCCGATGCGAGATCCTCTTCCACCAGGCAGCGCTGTACCATGGCCACACCCATGCCGGCTGCCACGGCCTGCACCAGCAGGGCCACGGTCTCGAAGTCCGCAACCGGGGCGGGGCAGGACTGGCTCATGCCCCGGGCCTGCATCCAACTGGCCCAGTTGCCAGGGTAGTTGGTGTGAAACAGCAGCGGGCGGTTCAGCAGATCCTGCTCGCTGCGGATGGGGTTCGGTCCCTGCAGTTCGCGCGGGTGGCATATGGGAATGAGGTCGCGGCCGATCACATACTCGGCCTCCACGCCTGCCGGCCAGTGCTGGCTGCCGACGCGAATCCAAGCATCGATCTCCGGCGCATTGAGCGGATCGTCGCGCCGGTAGGGCGCGAAGGAAAGCATGATTTGCGGATAACGGCGGTTGAAGTCGGGCAGGCGCGGAATCAGCCAGTGGCTGAACAGCGTGGGAATGACCGACAGGCGCAGCTGCGGCCCGTGGCGGCGCCTGCGGGCGGCGGCCGACGCGGCCTCTATCGCCATCACGGCAGGCTCTATCGCCTGCAGATAGTCCTGTCCTGCCGCGGTGAGCGCGTTGCGTCTGCCCAGGCGCTCGAACAGGGCAAAACCCAGATGTTCCTCAAGCCTGGCAATGGCCCGGCTGATGCCGCCCTGCGTCACATACAGCTCCTGCGCAGCGAGCGAGTAACTGCCCAGGCGGGCGGCCGCGGCAAAGGCGTGAAGTTCGGAGAGGGACGGAGAGTGCATGCGCATGACGGTTTGGATTATGACGGCTGGTAATACTTGCGTGCCGTCTTGTCGCTTTTCGCCATGCGGCCTGGGGCACAGAATGAAACAAAGGTCGGAGCGTCCGGTGAAACGCTCTGAACCGGCCCATAACCAGTCTTTCAAGAGATCCAAGGAGATGCCGCATGGCCATTCGTCGTACCGTTCTGTCGTCCATTGCCGCCTGCGCAGCGGCAGCCGCGCTGTCCCCTGCGTTCGCTGCCAATGCCGCAGCGGACTACCCCAATCGCCCTATCCGCCTGATCGTGCCCTTTGGAGCCGGTGGCTCCACCGACATGGTGGCGCGCCTGCTGGCCGACAAGATGGGCCAGATACTGGGCAAGGCCGTGGTGGTGGACAACCGTGGCGGAGCCGGCGGCTCCATCGGCGCTTCGGAAATTGCCAAGGCCGCTCCCGACGGGTACACCATCGGCATGGCCACGGTGTCCACCCATGGCTCCAACCCTGCCATCTTCCGCAAGCTGCCCTATGACGCGATCAAGGACTTTGCTCCCATCACCAATGTGATGAGCGTGCCCAGCGTGTTTGTAGTGAACGCCAGCGTGCCTGCCAAGACCATGAAGGAATTCATCGCGCTGGCCAAGGCCAACCCCGACAAGTACACCTTTGCCTCACCGGGCACGGGTTCGCTGGGACATGCCAATATCGAGAACTTCATGAACCTGGCCGGTATCCAGCTGCTGCACATTCCTTACAAGGGAGCGGGCCAGGCGATCACCGATGCACTGGGCGGACAGGTCAATGCCATGACGGACAACCTGCCTTCGACCCTGCCTCATATCAAGGCCGGCCAGCTGCGTCCCCTGGCCGTGCTGGCCCTCAAGCGCAGCGATGTGCTGCCCGATGTGCCCACCTATACCGAGCTGGGCTACCCCCAGATGGGTGACGGCGGCTGGTTCGGCCTGGTGGCGCCTGCGGGCACACCCAAGCCCATCATCGACAAGCTCAATGCTGCGGCACACAAGGTCATGGCTTCGCCCGACTATCTGGAAAAGCAGAAGTCCATCTCCGGCGAGTCCATGGGCAACACGCCCGAGCAGTTTGCCAAGCAGATCAAGACTGCGATCGAGCGCTACACGGCCGTGGCCAAGCGCGCCAATATCAAGCTGGACTGATGAAGGCTTCAATGTCTGTGCCTGATTTTCTGCAAGCCAGACCGGCCGAGCCGGTGCTGGTGCACCCGGCCCGGGGCGAGGTTCTGCCCATAGTCTGCGACTCGCCGCACAGCGGCACGGCCTATCCCGAGGATTTCGGTGCCGTCGTGCCCATGAGCCTGCTGCGCCGTGGCGAGGACACGCATGTGGCAGCGCTCTGGGACCGCTGGCCCGAGTTCGGCGCCACATTGCTGGAAGCGACTTTCCCGCGCACCTATGTCGATCCGAACCGCAACGAGTCCGACCTGGACCCCGCGCAGATCGAGGGCGAATGGCCGGTGCCGCTGTCGCCCAGCATCAAGACCCAGCAGGGGCTGGGCCTGATCTGGCAGCGCATCAGCAAGGCCGGCGTGGCCACGCCCCTGTATGAGCGCAAGCGCACCGTGGCCGAGGTCCAGCACCGTATCGAGCGCTACTGGCGCCCCTATCACGCGGCGCTGGCGCAGGCCATCGACGACAGCGTGGCGCGCTTCGGAGCCGTGTGGCACCTGAACCTGCACTCCATGCCCAACGATGTGTACCAGCGACTGGGGCGCAGCGATGCGCCGCCGCTGGCCGACTTCGTGCTGGGCGACCGCGACGGCACGACCTGCGCGCCCGAGTTCATCCATCTGGTGGGCGATACGCTCAAGGGCTTTGGCTACAGCGTGGCCTACAACGAGCCCTACAAGGGCGTGGAGTTGATCGGGCGCATAGGCCAGCCGCAGCTCAATCGCCACTCCATGCAGATCGAGATCCGTCGCCCCGTCTATATGGATGAGGACACGCGCGAACCGAATGCCGGCTTCGAGCCGCTGCGCAGGCATTTTGCCGGGCTCATGCAGGTGCTGGCGGACTATGTGCGCCAGCAGATGATCAGAGGCTGAAACCCGTCCATCGCTCCAGGCCCGGCGTTGCCGGGCTTTTTCATGTCACGGTCAAATGTCAAAAAAAACTGTGGCGAGGATGCCGCGATTGAGGGATTCCTTATCGAAGCTGCTATCAGAATCAGTTACGCTCGCAGGTTGGTGTCATCGTATGTCTGATGTAACAACAAGCGTCTAGGAATCGTACCGGAATGAAGTTCACTCCCATCGCAGCGCTGGTCATGTCGAGTCTGGCGGCCTTTGCCCAGAGCGCATCCGCGCAAACCGGTGCGGAAGGTCGCATGAATTTTTTGCGCGATTCCAGAGCCGCCACATCGGGCCCCCAGTTTGAATTCAGTCGTCTGCAATACGGCCCGCTGCCGATTGCAGGCTCGCGCGTAGCCTCCACGGCCGGTCCGCTGCAGGCTGCCGAGCGCGGCGATGCCAAGGCGCAGAACCAGCTGGGCGAGATGTATGTGCATGGACAGGGCGTGCCCCAGAATGCCGCCACGGCCGCGCAATGGTTCCGCAAGGCCGCGGCCCAGGGACATGCGGGTGCCCAGAACAGCCTGGGGGCGCTGTATGCCAACGGCCAGGGCCTGCCGCAGAACTATCGCGAGGCTGCCCAGTGGTATGGCCGCGCGGCGCAGCAGAGCAATGCCGTGGCCCAGTACAACCTGTCCCACCTCTATCAGGAAGGTCTGGGCGTGCCCCAGAGCTTCAGCACCGCAGCCCAGTGGCTGGAAAAATCTGCCGCTCAAGGCCATGTGACGGCCCAGTTCGAGCTGGGCCAGCGCTACCTCAAGGGCAATGGCGTGGCCGTGAACTACATGACGGCTGCCGACTGGTTCAAGAAAGCGGCCGATCAAGGCCATGCGGAAGCGCAGAACCAGCTGGGCTCCATGCTGTCCGACGGCGTGGGCGTGAAGCTGGACCCCGTGCAGGCCGCTCAGTGGCTGCAGCGCGCTGCCGAGCAGGGCGATGCCAGGGCCCAGAACAGCCTGGGCCGCATGTATATGGATGGCGTGGGTGTCCCGCGCGACTACAAGCTGGCGGCTTCCTGGTTCCAGAAGAGCGCCGAGCAATGGAATGCCGACGGCCAGAACCATCTGGGTCGTCTGTATCTCTACGGTCTGGGTGTGGAGCAAAGCCCAGCCTATGCGGCGCAATGGTTCCAGCGCGCGGCCGACCAGAATCATGCCGATGCCCAGTACAACCTGGGCACCATCTATGCCGAAGGCCTGGGCACGCCCCAGAACTACGGCACGGCTCTGCAGTGGTATCAGAAGGCGGCCGAGCAAGGTCATGCTGCTGCCATCAACAACGTGGGTACGCTGTACGCCGAAGGCCGTGGCGTTGCGCAGAACTATGCGACGGCCATGCAGTGGTTCCGCCGCGCGGCCGACAAGGGCGATGCCTCGGCCCAGTTCAACCTGGCGCGTCTGTATGCCGATGGCCAGGGCAGTGCCGCCAGCCCCGCTCAGGCGATGAAGTGGTATGCGGCGGCAGCCGAGCAAGGCCATTCCGGTGCGCAGAACCGCCTGGGTGTGATGTACGCCGAAGGCCAGGGCGCTGCGCGCGACTACGGCAAGGCCGTGCAGTGGTATCAGCGTGCGGCCGAGCAGGGCGATGCCGCCGCCCAGTACAACCTGGGCATGGTCTATGCACAGGGTCAGGGCGTGCCGCGTGACAATGCCAGGGCCTACTTCTGGTACAACTTGGCGGCCATGGAGCTGGGCGGCGATGCCGCCAAGCGCCGCGATGAAGCGGCCAACAAGCTCAGCATTGCCCAGGTAGCCGAGCAGCAGAACAAGGCGCTGGCCTGGCAACCCAAGCGCTGATTGCCGCTTTGCACTCAGGCACCCAAGCGCTTCCCTCGAGAAGCGCTTTTTTATGCCGGCCGGCTCTCGCCATGGTTCAAATCATGGCTCGAATGCAGCGATCCAGCGCAGGCTGGCTGCCAGATCAGCCTGCCCGGACAGCGCTTTGTGCGGCCGGTGATTTCTAAAACCATGGAGACAACAATGAAGAAGACTTCAATGAACATACTGGCCGGCCTGATGGCTGGTGCAGGCCTGCTTTTGTCCGCGAGCGCACAGGCTCAGGACGCCTTTCCGATCAAGCCGATTCGCATCGTGCTGGGCTTTCCCGCCGGCGGCCCGCTGGACCAGCATGCCCGTCTGCTGACCGACAAGCTGCAAGGCGTGCTCGGTCAGCCGCTGGTGGTGGATTACAAGCCCGGAGCGGGCGGCTCGGTGGGGGCGCAGGACGTGATGCGCTCGCCCGCCGACGGCTACACGCTGATGCTGGCCAATACCGGCGTGATGGTCATCAACCCTGCGCTCTACAGCAAACTGCCCTACAACACGCTCAAGGATTTCACACCGATTGCCCGCACCGCCATGCAGCCGCTGGCGCTGCTGGTCAATAACAAGGTGCCGGCCAAGACGCTGACCGAGTTCACTAGCTATGCCAAGGCCAACCCCGGCAAGATCAACTTCGGCTCGGCCGGCAACGGCGGCATCAGCCATCTGGTGCCCGAGATGTTCAAGAGCGCCGCAGGCGTGGACCTGGTGCACATTCCCTACAAGGGCAGTGCGCCTGCGTTCACCGATCTGATCGGCGGCCAGGTGCAGTTCATGGCCGAGAGCATTCCTCAGGCTGCGGCCTATCACAAGCAGGGCAAGGTGCGCGCTCTGGCCGTGACCAGCAAGGAGCGCAACCCCGCGCTGCCCGAGGTGCCGACCGCCATCGAGTCCGGCCTCAAGGGCTTCGAGGTGGTGGGCTTCTATGGCTTCCTCGCGCCTGCCGGCCTGCCCAAGGACGTGACGGCCAAGCTCAGCAATGCCTTCCAGCAGGTGATGAACATGCCCGATGTGAAGAGCCGCATGGTGGAGCAGGGCGCCGACCCGGCCTTCCTGGGCTCTGAAGCCTTCGGCAAGTTCCTGGCCGGCGAGACGCCGCGCTGGGCGGCAGCCGTCAAGGCCTCGGGCACGAAACTGGATTGACACCCCCTGAGGCCCTTGCGCGGCTGCCCTGATTTGTCAGTGCCAGTATTGGAGGTGGTGAACGCAAAAAAGCCCGGTCACTTTGGGTGGCCGGGCTTTTGTTTTGCTATGGGTATCGAAGCTGTTTGCGCTTGATTTGAAAGGACTCCAGCATTGATTGATGCTGAAATTCAAGGTGGATCTGCGTAAGCAGCTACTGATTTACAGCTGATCGCCTGTCTGCGCGGGGCTGAACATATCCACGCGGTCGGTGATGATGCCGTCCGTGCCCAGGTCGATCAGGCGTTGTGCGGCCCATTGGTCGTTGACGGTATAGCTGCTGCAGTAGAGGCCTGCGCCATGCACCTTGGCCACCAGCTCGGGTGTCCACAGCGCATGGTTGAGCACCATGGCGCTGCAGTCCAGCTCCAGGGCCAGCTTCAGGTCGGCGTCGCCGCTGGCGTCGGCCAGCTTGTCCACCAGCAGGCCGCGCGGAATATGGGCTGCGGTCTCGCGGGCGCCCTTGAGCGATTCGGACTTGAACGAGGTGAACAGCGGCTGTACCTCGGTTTGCGGCCAGATGCGCTGCATCAGCTCGCCGCAGGCGCGGCCGGTTTCCAGTTCCTGGCCCGGGGTCGGCTTGATTTCCACATTCAGGTGCAGATGGTTGGCCAGGCACCAGCGTGCCAGGGCCTCCAGCGTGGGCAGGGCTTCGCCCGCATAGGCGCGCGAGTGCCAGCTGCCAGCGTCGAGCTGGGCGATCTCTCCCATGCTCAGTGCGCCGCCAATGCCGTGGCCGTTGGTGGTGCGCTCCAGCGTGGCGTCATGCATCAGAAACAGCACGCCGTCCTGGCTGAGCTTGGCATCGCATTCAAAAAAGCGGTAGCCATGTTGCGCGCCCAGACGGAAGGCGCTCATGGTGTTCTCAGGTGCCAGCTTGCCGG
This sequence comes from Comamonas sp. wu1-DMT, assembly GCF_040187805.1. NCBI lineage: Bacteria > Pseudomonadati > Pseudomonadota > Betaproteobacteria > Burkholderiales > Comamonadaceae > Comamonas > Comamonas sp. wu1-DMT. The sequence continues at coordinate 67,948 of NZ_JBANEM010000002.1, read as the reverse complement.
CGCCGCGGTGGGCCACCCAGCGGGGATAGGGCCAGGGTTTCAAAGCAGTAGTCATGATCAATCCAACAAAGGTTTGCGGCTCAACACTTTTCTGCGAGTTTGGCGCTGCGCCTGGAGCAGGCAGCATTCAAACAGGAGACACCGAGGAAGGGCCGCCCCGCACCGAGGGTGTCGTCCCCCTCCGGCGCTCGCGCCAGAGAGGGGGAAGCGGCGAAGCCGCTCAGGGGGAGTTTCGATTTAGGCGCGTTTGCCGGTTTCGGCGTTGAACCAGTGCAGGCGGTCTTCGCGTGCCGAGATGCGGGCCGTTTCACCGGGCTTGGGATAGGGCTTGCCTTCTTCCACGCGCACGGTGACGTCTTCGTCGCCCACCTTGCCGTAGAGCAGGCGTTCGGCGCCCAGCAGTTCCACGGTCTGGACCTTGAACTCCACGCCGCCGGCTTCCACCAGGTCGATATGCTCGGGACGGATGCCCAGGATCATGCCGGGCTTGCCGTTGGGCGAGTGCTTGAGCAGGTTCATGGGAGGAGAGCCGATGAAACCTGCCACAAAGGTAGAGGCGGGCGTGTGATAGACCTCTTCGGGCGTGCCGAACTGCTCCACATTGCCGCCGTTCATCACCACCATGCGCTGGGCCAGGGTCATGGCCTCGACCTGGTCATGGGTCACGAACAGGCTGGTGATGCCCAGCTCGGCGTGCAGCTTCTGGATTTCCAGGCGGGTCTGGCCGCGCAGCTTGGCGTCCAGATTGGACAGGGGTTCGTCGAACAGAAAGACCTGGGGCTGGCGCACGATGGCGCGGCCCATGGCCACGCGCTGGCGCTGGCCGCCGGAGAGCTGGCGCGGCTTGCGGTCCAGCAGATGGCTCAGCTCCAGAATCTTGGCAGCCTTGTCCACGCGGCGCTTGATCTCGTCCTCGGGCACCTTGGCGAGCTTCAGGCCGTAGGCCATGTTCTCGTAGTTGCTCATATGGGGGTAGAGCGCGTAGTTCTGGAACACCATGGCGATATTGCGCTTGGCGGGCTCCAGGTCGTTGACCTTGTTGCTGCCGATCAGCAGGTCGCCGTCGGTGATTTCTTCGAGGCCGGCAATCATGCGCAGCAGGGTGGACTTGCCGCAGCCCGAGGGGCCGACCAGCACGATGAATTCGCCGTCGTTGATTTCGACGTTGATGCCGTGAATGACGGGTACGGCGGACTTGCCGGAGCCGTAGCGCTTGACGATGTTCTTCAGGGAGATGGATGCCATGAGAGGTATTCCAGGTATTCGTTCAATGGGTCAAAAGAAGGTGGTGGAGGCAGTGGGGGCGAGCTTTATTTCTCGGTATCCACCAGGCCTTTGACAAACCACTTTTGCATCAGCATCACCACGGCTGTCGGGGGCAGCATGGCCAGAATGGCGGTCGCCATCACAATGTTCCAGTCCACGGCGGCTTCACCGCCGGCCAGCATGCGCTTGATGCCGATCACCACGGGGTACATGTCTTCCGAGGTGGTCATCAGCAGCGGCCACAGGTACTGGTTCCAGCCGTAGATGAACTGGATCACGAACAGCGCGGCAATCGAGGTCTTGGACAAGGGCACCAGGATGTCCTTGAAAAAGCGCATGGCGCCGGCGCCGTCGATGCGCGCGGCCTCCACCAGCTCGTCCGGCACGGTCAGGAAGAACTGACGGAACAGGAAGGTGGCGGTTGCCGAGGCAATCAGGGGAAGGGTCAGGCCAGCGTAGCTGTTGAGCATGCCCAGCTCGGCCACGACCTTGTAGGTGGGCAGGATACGCACTTCCACGGGCAGCATCAGCGTCAGGAAAATCGCCCAGAAGCAGACCATCTTGAACGGGAAGCGGAAGTAGACGATGGCAAAGGCCGACAGCAGCGAGATGGCGATCTTGCCCACGGTGATGACCATGGCCACGACAAAGCTCACCCACATCATCTGCACGACATTGGTGTTGGAGCCGAGCTTGCCCGAACCGAGCAGGGCTTCGCGGTAGTTTTCCCACATATGCGAGCCGGGCAGCAGCGGCATGGGGGACTGCACGATGGCGTCCGCAGTATGGGTGGATGCGACCAGCGCCAGATACAGCGGAAAGGCCACGATGGCCACGCCCAGCAGCAGCACGGCGTGGGAGATGAAGGCAAGCCAGGGATTACGATCGACCATGATCAGTACTGCACTTTCTTTTCAACATAGCGGAACTGGATCACAGTCAGCACGACAACAATCAGCATCAGGATCACGGACTGGGCTGCGGAGCCGCCCAGGTCCAGCGCCTTGAAGCCGTCCTGGTAGACCTTGTAGACCAGAATCGATGTCGACTGGCCGGGGCCGCCCTGCGTGGCTGCATCAATGATGCCGAAGGTGTCGAAGAAGGCGTAGACGACGTTGATCACCAGCAGGAAGAAGGTGGTGGGCGAGAGCAGCGGCAGCTGGATGTTCCAGAAGCGGCGCCATGGGCCGGCACCGTCGATGGACGCGGCTTCGATCAGTGCCTTGGGAATGGACTGCAGCCCGGCGAGGAAGAACAGGAAGTTGTAGGAAATCTGTTTCCACACCGAGGTGATGACGATCAGGGCCATGGCCTGGTTTTCGTTCATCAGATGGTTCCATTCATAGCCCAGCTTGCCCATGTAATGGGTCACCACACCGATGGAGGGCGAGAACATGAAGACCCACAGCACGCCTGCGATCACGGGAGCCACTGCGTAGGGGATGATCAGCAAGGTCTTGTAGACCATGGCAAAGCGGATGATGCGATCCGCAAAGATGGCCAGAGCCAGCGAAACGGCAATGCCGACGCCGGCCACCAGCACGGAGAACAGTGCTGTGCGCTTGAAGGAATTCAGATAGGTGGGGTCGGCGAACAACTGGCGGAAGTTGTCCAGGCCAACCCATTCGGTACTCATGCCGAACGCGTCTTCCATCTGGAATGACTGGAGCACAGCCTGACCGGCGGGCCAGAAGAAGAAGATGCCGATGATCAGTAGCTGGGGGGCGATCAGCACCCAGGGAAGCCACTTGGATCGGAAAAGAACGCGTTTTTCCATGAGGAGTTACAAATAAAAAAAACCGCCGGAGCCTGGGTGCAGTCAACGGGGTATTTGGGGGTGCAGAGCCTTGTTTGAAGGCCCCGCAGGCCTTGGCGGCACCCTTGCGGGTGCCTGGAGGGTTTACTGTTTGTAGGAGCGCTCGAAGCGAGCCAGCAGTTCGTTGCCGCGGCTCACGATGGAGTCCAGCGCCTGCTTGCCGGTCTTCTTGCCAGCCCACACCTGTTCGAGTTCTTCGTCCTCGATGGTACGGATCTGCACGTAGTTGCCCAGACGGATGCCGCGCGAGTTGTCGGTCACCTTGCGGATCATCTGCGTCACGGCGGTGTCGGTGCCGGGGTGCTTGGCGTAGAAACCGGACTTTTCGGTCAGGTCATAGGCCGCCATGGTCACGGGCAGGTAGCCGGTGCGCTGGTGCGAAGCGGCCTGCACCTTGGTCTGCGACAGGAACTCGAAGAACTTGGCCACGCCCTTGTACTCTTCGGCCTTCTTGCCTGCCATGACCCACAGCGAAGCGCCGCCGATCACGGTGTTCTGGGGAGCGCCCTTGACATCGGGGTAGTAGGGCAGGGGAGCCAGGGCGTAGTTGAACTTGGCGTTCTTGGCCACGTCGCCGTAGAAGCCGGACGAAGTCTGGATCATGGCGCACTCACCGGCGGTGAACGAAGCCTGGGAAGTGGAGGCACGACCCTTGTAGACAAACTCGCCGGCCTTGGCTGCTGCGGCCAGGTTGTCGATGTGCTTGACGTGCAGAGGCGAGTTGATCTTCATGCGCGCCTTGTAGCCGTTGGCGCTCAGACCGTTGTGCTCGGTGGCGAATTCCACGTTGTGCCAGGTGGAGAAGGACTCCAGCTGGGTCCAGCCTTGCCATGCCAGGGTCATGGGGCAGCTGTGGCCGCTTTCCTTGAGCTTCTTGGCGGCAGCAAAGACTTCGGGCCAGGTCTTGGGGGCGACGTCGGGGTTCAGGCCGGCCTTCTTGAAGGCGTCCTTGTTGTAGTAGAAGATGGTTGTCGAGCTGTTGAAGGGGAAGCTCAGCATCTGGCCGTTGGGGGCCGTGTAGTAACCGGCCACGGCGGGGATATAGGCCTTGGGATCGAAAGCGACGCCGGCGTCATGCATCACCTTGCCCACGGGCACGGTCGCGCCCTTGGAAGCCATCATGGTGGCGGTACCCACTTCAAACACCTGCAGGATGTGAGGGGCGTTGCCCGAGCGGAAGGCTGCAATCGCGGCCGTCATGGATTCGTCGTACACGCCCTTGAACGTGGGCACGACCTTGTAATCCTTCTGGCTTTCGTTGAACTGCTTGGCCAGGTCATTGACCCACTCGTTATTCACGGCAGTCATCGAGTGCCACCATTGGATTTCGGTGACGGCTTGTGCCGAGAAAGTAGTAGCGGCGACGGCGGCGGCCATGGCCAGTTGCTTGAATTGCATGAAGGCTCCTCTAACGATCGTTGACGAAATATGCGGTGATGCACACTAAGTCATCCGTATGACATATGGATGTCATTGTTTGCATGGGCAACGCGCCGCACCATGGGCAGAACCCGCAGTCACAAGCCTTTGTATGACGATCCGGTGACATTTGATGGTGCGCGAAGCTGCGCCATTCTAGGTCAACGGCATTTCGTTTGTTGTTGGTAGTCTTTCGTATTGAGTTGTTTTTGATTCGGAAATGTATGATTTTTGTCTAAATAGCCTATGAAAGATTCATCTACCCTTTGGCTGCGTGCAGCGGTGAACGGGTTCGCAGCGCCTTTGTGCACTGTCATTCAGCGAATCGCCGGGGAAATGTCGGTGGGGCTTGCTGCTTTGGCGATAGCAGGGCTGGCCACTCAGAACCCATAGCAAAGCATGGCTGAGCCTCCGTCGCTTAAAATCGTCATCCCACTGGCTTAGGGGCGCCACACAGAGGGCGCCCGACACGGTCTACCCCCATGAATGTACCGATTGCGTTGGCTGCCGCCCTCCAGGCCCAGGCTGCCGAACCCGCACGACTGCGCGAGATTCCCTATAACTACACATCGTTCTCTGACCGTGAGATTGTGATTCGTCTGTTGGGCTCATCCATGTGGGATGTGCTCAATCAGCTGCGTCAGGAACGCCGTACCGGCCGATCCGCCCGCATGCTCTACGAAGTGCTGGGGGATATCTGGGTTGTGCAGCGCAATCCCTATCTTCAGGACGACCTGATCCACAACCCCGACCGCCGCAAGTCGCTGGTCGAGGCGCTGGAGCATCGCCTGGCCGAGATCGACAAGCGCCGCGAGCCCAACGAGGATGCGCTGCGCGATCAGCTGGTGGGTCAGCTGGTGGAAGCGGCCCACCGCGCCGTGCATGAATTCAACGCCACTTTTGTCGAGGCCGAGCAGCTGCGCCGCCGCGCGCAGAAGACGCTGCGTCGCTATACCGCCAAGGACAACATCAAGTTCGACGGTCTGTCGCGCGTGGCCCATGTGACCGATGCGACCGACTGGCGCGTCGAATACCCGTTTGTCGTGCTGACGCCCGATACCGAAGCCGAGATGGCCGGTCTGGTCAAGGGCTGCATCGAACTCGGTCTGACCATCATTCCGCGAGGAGGCGGTACCGGATACACGGGCGGCGCCATTCCTTTGACCTGGCGCTCGGTGGTCATCAACACCGAGAAGCTGGAAGCGCTGACCGAAGTCGAGATGCGCATGATTCCCGGCGTGGATCACGAAGTGCCCACCATCTACTCCGAAGCCGGTGTGGTGACCCAGCGTGTGGCCGATGCGGCCGAGCGCGGCGGCTTTGTGTTCGCCGTGGACCCGACCTCCATCGAGGCCTCCTGCATAGGCGGCAATATCGCCATGAACGCGGGTGGCAAAAAGGCCGTGCTCTGGGGTACTGCCCTGGACAATCTGGTGTCCTGGCGCATGGTCACACCCGATGCGCAGTGGCTGGAGGTCACACGCCTGGATCACAACCTCGGCAAGATCCATGATGCCGAGATGGCCTGTTTCGAGCTGAAGTACTTCGAGGCGGACGGCAAGACCCATGTGCGCACCGAGCGCCTGGACATCCCCGGCCACACCTTCCGCAAGGAAGGCCTGGGCAAGGACGTGACCGACAAATTCCTCTCGGGCCTGCCCGGCATCCAGAAGGAAGGCACGGACGGCCTGATCACCAGCGCGCGCTGGGTGGTGCACCGCATGCCGGCGCATACGCGCACCGTTTGCATGGAATTCTTCGGCAATGCCAAGGATGCCGTGCCCTCCATCGTCGAGATCAAGGACTATATGTTCGCCGAGCAAAAGCGCTCGGGCGTGCTGCTGGCCGGCCTTGAACACCTGGACGACCGCTACCTCAAGGCCGTGGGCTACGCGACCAAGAGCAAGAAGGGCAACGGCCGTCTGCCCAAGATGGTGCTGCTGGGCGATATCGCCGGTGACGATGCCGACGAAGTGGCCCGCGTGGCTGCCGAGGTGGTGCGCATCGCCAATTCGCGCAACGGCGAGGGCTTTACCGCCGTCAGCGCCGAGGCGCGCAAGAAATTCTGGCTGGACCGCAAGCGCACGGCAGCGATCTCGCGCCACACCAACGCCTTCAAGATCAACGAAGACGTGGTGATTCCGCTGCCGCGCATGGCCGAGTACACCGATGGCATCGAGCGCATCAATATCGAGCTGTCGCTGCGCAACAAGCTCAAGCTCTGCGACGAGCTGAGCGGCTTTTTCAAGCACTCCGATCTGCCCCTGGGCAAGAGCGACGATGCCGGCGACATCCCCAGTGCCGAACTGCTGGAAGACCGCGTGCAGCAGGCTTTGGCGCTGGTGGCCGAGGTGCGCGAGCTCTGGCAGGGCTGGCTGGACGGCGTGGCCACCCTGTTCCCCGAGCTGCAGGATCACCGCCTGCGTGCGAGCTGGAAGACCCAGCTCAAGGAGCCGCTGTCCAAGATTTTCGCGGGCGCTGCCTTCCAGCCGCTGCGCGAGTCCGTCAACGAGATTCACCAGACTGTGCTCAAGGGCCGTGTCTGGGTGGCCTTGCACATGCACGCCGGCGACGGCAATGTGCACACCAACATCCCCGTCAACTCCGATGACTATGAAATGCTGCAGACCGCGCACGAAGCCGTGGCCCGCATCATGGAGCTGGCGCGCAGTCTGGACGGCGTGATCTCGGGCGAGCACGGCATCGGCATCACCAAGCTGGAATTCCTCTCGGATGCCGAGCTGGCTCCGTTTGCCGATTACAAGAAGCGTGTGGACCCCGAAGGCCGCTTCAACAAGGGCAAGCTGATCCGCAACGAAGAGTGGGATGCCCTGGCGCACCAGAGTCACGACGGTCGCTCGCCGCGCGAGTCGCTGATGTTTGCCGATCTGACCAATGCCTACACGCCCAGTTTCGGCCTGATGGGTTATGAATCCATCATCATGCAGCAGTCGGACATCGGCGCCATCGCCAACTCCGTCAAGGACTGTCTGCGCTGCGGCAAGTGCAAGCCCGTGTGCGCCACCCATGTGCCGCGCGCCAATCTGCTGTACTCGCCGCGCAACAAGATCCTGGCTACCTCGCTGCTGGTGGAGGCCTTCCTCTACGAAGAGCAGACACGCCGTGGCGTCTCCATCAAGCACTGGCAGGAATTCGAAGACGTGGCCGACCACTGCACGGTCTGCCACAAGTGCTTCAACCCCTGCCCGGTCAAGATCGACTTCGGCGACGTGACCATGAATATGCGCAATCTGCTGCGCAAGATGGACAAGAAGAGCTTCCGTCCCGGCAACAAGCTGGCCATGGCCATGCTCAATGCCACCAACCCCGACACCATCAAGTTCATGCGCACGGCCATGGTGGGTGTGGGCTTCAAGGCCCAGCGCCTGGCGGCCGACGTGCTGGGGGCTGTCGCCAAGAAGCAGACCGCACATCCGCCCGCATCTGTGGGCACGGCTCCCATCAAGGAGCAGGTGATTCACTTCATCAACAAGAAGCTGCCCGGTGGTCTGCCGACCAAGACGGCGCGCGCCTTGCTGGATATCGAAGACAAGGATTACGTGCCTATCATCCGCGACCCGCAGGCCACCAAGTCGGACACCGAGGCAGTGTTCTACTTCCCCGGCTGCGGCTCGGAGCGCCTGTTCAGTCAGGTGGGTCTGGCCACGCAGGCCATGCTCTGGCATGCCGGCGTGCAGACCGTGCTGCCGCCCGGTTATCTGTGCTGCGGCTATCCCCAGCGCGGTTCGGGCCAGTTCGACAAGGCCGAGAAGATGATCACGGACAACCGTGTGCTCTTCCACCGTGTGGCGACCACGCTCAACTATCTGGACATCAAGACCGTGGTGGTGAGCTGCGGTACCTGCTATGACCAGTTGCAGGGCTACCAGTTCGACAAGATCTTCCCCGGCTGCCGCATCATCGACATCCACGAATATCTGCTCGAAAAGGGCATCACGCTGCAGAACAAGGGTGCTTACCTGTACCACGACCCCTGCCATACGCCCATGAAGCAGCAGGACCCGATGAAGACCGTCAAGGCCTTGATGGGCGACAACGTGCTCAAGAGCGAGCGCTGCTGCGGCGAATCCGGCACGCTGGGGGTGACGCGTCCCGATATATCCACGCAGATCCGTTTCCGCAAGACCGAGGAGATCCGCAAGGGCGAGGCCGCGCTGCGCGACAACGGTCAGCTCGGCGCCCAGGACAACGTCAAGATCCTGACCAGCTGCCCCAGCTGCCTGCAAGGCCTGAGCCGCTATGGCAACGATCTGAACAACGGTCTGCTCGAAGCCGACTACATCGTGGTCGAGATGGCGCGTGACATTCTGGGCGAGAACTGGATGGCCGAGTATGTCAATCGCGCCAACCAGGGCGGTATCGAGCGTGTGCTGGTGTGATGCCCCCTGAGTCGCTCCGCGCCTTTCCCAAGGGAGGCCGGGGCGGTCCTGCCTCGGTGTCTCCGGCCTATGCTGGGGTCACATCGAGAAGCATTGCAATGGAGATTTCAGATGCTGGTTGAAAATTGTCCTCTGTGTGCAACCGATGGCGGCGCATTGATCTGGAGCGGTGAGAAGCTGCGCGTGATCCGCGCAGCGGAAGCTGGCTTTCCGGCCTTCTATCGCGTGGTCTGGAATGAGCATGCTGCCGAGTTCTCGGATCTGAGCGCGGCGGATCGCATTGTCTGCATGGATGCCGTGGCCCTGGTGGAGCGCGTGCTGCGCGAGCAACTGGCTCCAACCAAGATCAACCTGGCGGCTCTCGGTAATATGGTGGCGCATCTGCACTGGCATGTGATTGCGCGCTATGACTGGGACAGCCACTTTCCCGCTTCGGTCTGGGCAGCGGCCCAGCGCGAGCGCAATGAAGAGCGCGAAGCTGAGATCGCCCGCCAGCTGCCGCAGGTGGATGAAGTGCTGCAAAAGGCGTTGGCCCTCTGGGCCGCGTGATGTTTTTCATCTCCGTCGGGAGATTCAAAGGGCAGCTTGAGGCTGCCCTTTTATGCATTGATTAGGAGAGAACCATGGCAGGACTGCAAGCCAATACTCCCACCCCCCAGTCATTGACCGTGCATGGCGCATCGCGCGTGCTGGAGGTTTCTTATTCGGACGGCAAGACTTTCCGCATCCCGTTCGAGCTGCTGCGCGTGTACTCGCCCTCGGCCGAGGTGCAAGGCCATGGCCCGGGCCAGGAAGTGCTGCAGACCGGCAAGCGCGATGTGGGCATCAACACCATAGAGCCGGTCGGCAACTACGCCATCAAGCCCTTCTTCAGCGATGGGCACGAAAGCGGTCTGTACACCTGGGAATACCTCTACCAGCTGGGCAGCCAGCAGGATGCTCTGTGGCAGCAATATCTGCAGCGCCTTGAAGAGGCCGGGATGGAGCGCGACACGCCCATGCCCGAGAAGGGCGCCGGCGGTCATGGCTGCAGCGTGCATTGAGCTTTGACTCCCAGGGGCTTGCATGTCGGCTCAAAAGCCGGCAGCAACGTCCCGTACACGCCACATAGCCCATGCGTACGGTACAGGGTTATTGAGGCTGGTGCTATATTTCCAATAGCTGGCAGCGCATGTGAAATAAGCGCTCAAGGCGAATTCTTTCAAAAAACCATAGTGCTTCAAAGCCTGTAGCCATACGGGGTTGTCGCTGTACGCGCAAGCACTGCCTGCTTAGCATTCTTTGTTATGAGCTCCACACACTTCGGATTCCAGACTGTTGATGAAAGCGAGAAGGCATCGCGCGTACGCGGTGTGTTCGACTCCGTGGCTTCCAAGTACGACGTCATGAACGACGTGATGTCGGGCGGTCTGCACCGTGCCTGGAAGGCTTACACGCTGATGGTGGCCAACCTCAAGGAAGGCGACAAGGCGCTGGACATCGCAGGCGGCACAGGAGATCTGTCCCTGGCTTTTTCCAAGAAGGTGGGAGCTAGCGGTCAGGTGGTGCACACCGACATCAACGAAGCCATGCTGCGCGTGGGGCGTGACCGCCTGACCGACAAGGGCGTGATCCTGCCCACGCTGGTCTGCGATGCTGAAAAGCTGCCCTTCCCCGACAACTATTTCGATCTGGTCAGCGTGGCCTTCGGTCTGCGCAATATGACGCACAAGGATGCAGCGCTCAAGGAAATGAACCGCGTGCTGCGCCCCGGCGGCAAGCTGCTGGTGCTGGAGTTTTCCAAGGTGGCCAAACCGCTGGAGAAAGTCTATGACTGGTACTCGTTCAAGATTTTGCCGACCATGGGCAAGATGATTGCCGGCGATGCCGAAAGCTATCGCTATCTGGCGGAGTCCATCCGCATGCACCCAGGCCAGAAGGAGCTCAAGGCCCTGATGCAGCAATGCGGCTTTGGCCATGTGGACTATCACAACATGACAGGAGGCGTCTGTGCCTTGCATGTGGGAATCAAATGTTAAATGCGCCCTGTGCGCAGATTTGTAGCGACTTTCTATAAGAAGGGAGATGAGATGAAGAAACTTTGGTCAATCGCCTTGGTGGCAATGCTGGTGGTGGCACATGGTCAGGCCGATGCAAAACGCATGGGCGGTGGCTCATCGTTCGGCAAGCAGTCGGGCAACGTCACTCAACGCGAAGCGTCTCGTGCTCCCGCTCAGAATACCCAGCAGGCTCCGCAGCAGAGTGCGGCGCAGCAAAACCGTGCTGCTCCGCCTGCAGCGGCTCCGGCTGCTGCACCCAAGAAGCCATGGGGCGCCATGCTGGGCGGCCTGGCCGCAGGCCTGGGCCTGGCCTGGCTGGCCAACTCGCTGGGCATGGGCGAAGCCTTTGCCAATATGCTGATGTTCGGTCTGCTGGCCATGGTGATCATGGTGGTGGTTGGCATGATCATGCGCCGTCGCAAGGCAGCGCCTGCCGTGCAGAGCACCAGCAGTCCATTCGCCTTTCAGGGCGCAGGCAATCTGGGCGGTGATGTGAATGCACCTCAGGCACGCCAGTACAACCCCGAAAAAGTGGGCAATGACGCGTCGGCTCGTCCTTGGGAACAGAACCATATTCCCGAAGCCGCAGCTGCAGCTGGCGGCTCCATGATCGGCTCTGCCCTGTCGGGTTCGCAGAACTGGGGCGTGCCTGCAGACTTCGATGCCGAAGGCTTTCTCACGGCAGCCAAGCGCAACTTCGTGACGCTGCAGTCGGCCTGGGACAGGTCCGACATCACCACTCTGCGCTCGATGATGACCGACGAGATGCTCGCGGAAATCCGCAGCCAGCTGTCCGAGCGCGAGAGCCAGCGTGCCGGTGAACCCAACCACACCGACGTGTTGATGATCGATGCGCAACTGCTGGGCATCGAAGATCTGGGCAATGGCTATATGGCCAGCGTCGAGTTCTCCGGCATGATCCGCGAAGAGGCATCGGCAGGCCCCAGCCCCTTCCGTGAAGTCTGGAACATGACCAAGCCCAAGAGTGGCACCAGCGGCTGGCTGGTGGCAGGCGTGCAGGCGCTGCAATAAGCGCCGCAGGAGGAGATTGCTCGCGGCCCATGCAAGGGGCACCGAGCAAGGGCCGCCCCGCAGCGATGGTGCCGTCCCCCTTGGGGGGAAGGCGCAAAGCGCCACAGGGGGGAATCAATTTCATGAATAATCGGGGACTATGGCAACACAGTCCCCTTTTTCTTTTCTGGGCGGTCTCGTCGAACGCGTGATGGCCGGTCCCCAAGCTCCCGAATGGCTGGTGAGTGAAATGCACCAGCGTCTGGTGCTTTTCCTCAATCACGTGCTGATGCAGGAAAAAGAGGCCATGGACCGCCTCGTGCGCCAGAAGGGGCGTATTGCGCGCGTGCAATGGCGCCAGTATTCGGTCGCCTTGCTGGTCACTCCTGCTGGCCTGTTCGACGTGGCTCCTGCGGAGGCCGCACCCGATCTGATGCTGGAAGTCACCGAGACCTCTCCTCTGTCGCTGGCTCAGACGGCCTTGCGTGGCGACAAGCCCAGCATTCGCATCGAAGGCGATGTGCAGTTTGCCGCCGAGATCAATTGGCTGGTGGATAACGTCAAGTGGGATGTGGAGGAAGATCTGGCTCGCCTGATTGGCGATGTGCCGGCCCACACCATTGGCAAGGTGGCACGCACGGCCGCACAGGGGCTGCGTCAGTTCGTCGGCGCACGCATGGGCAGCAAGTCTGCCTCTGCTGCCGATGTCGCCAATCCTGCCGGCACGGCACCCGTGGCAGCCATGCCCGGGGCCGATTACACACAGCCATGAGCCGCTTTCTGCGAGGCTGGGCCATCCTCTGGGTGGTGTTTCGTTATGGACTCGACGAGCTGGTGCTCTCCGGGATTCCGCATCCGCGCCTGCGCAGCCTGCGCGGTGTGCTGACCTTTGGTCGCAAGCTGGACAAGCCGCGTGGCGTGCGCCTGCGCGAAGCGCTGGAGGAGCTGGGCCCCATCTTCGTGAAGTTCGGTCAGGTTCTGTCCACCCGCAGCGACCTGATGCCGCCCGATGTGGCCGAGGAGCTGGCCAAGCTGCAGGATCGCGTGCCGCCGTTCGATTCCCAGATCGCGGTGGACACCATCGAGCGTTCCTTTCGCAAGCCGCTGGAGCAGATCTTCATCAGCTTCGAGCGTGAGCCCGTGGCCAGCGCGTCCATCGCCCAGGTGCACTTTGCCAGGGTTCGCGACAAGGCTGGCGTCGAGCACGATGTCGCCGTCAAGGTGCTGCGCCCGGGCATGAAGTCCGTGATCGACAAGGATCTGGCACTGATGCACATGATGGCGAGCTGGCTGGAAAAGCTCTCCCATGATGGCAAGCGCCTCAAGCCCAAGGAAGTGGTTGCCGAGTTCGACAACTATCTGCATGACGAGCTGGACCTGATCCGCGAAGCCTCCAATGCCGCGCAACTGCGCCGCAATATGGAAGGGCTGGATCTGGTGCTGATCCCTGAGATCCACTGGGATTACTGCCACACCGATGTGATGGTGATGGAGCGCATGAAGGGCGTGCCCATCAGCCAGGTCGAGCGCCTGCGCGAAGCCGGCGTGGACATCCCCAAGCTGGCGCGCGATGGCGTGACCATCTTCTTTACCCAGGTGTTCCGCGACGGCTTCTTTCATGCCGATATGCACCCGGGCAACATCATGGTCAGCCTGGAGCCCGATACCTTCGGACGCTATATCTCGCTGGACTTCGGCATCGTCGGCACGCTGACCGAGTTCGACAAGGAATATCTGGCGCAGAACTTCCTGGCCTTCTTCCGCCGCGACTACAAGCGCGTTGCCGCCTTGCATGTGGAAAGCGGCTGGGTGCCTGCCACGACACGCGTCGAGGAGCTGGAAGCAGCCATCCGCGCCGTCTGCGAACCTTATTTCGACCGGCCGCTGGCCGAAATCTCGCTGGGCATGGTGCTGATGCGCCTGTTCCAGACCTCGCGCCGTTTCCAGGTCGAGATCCAGCCCCAACTGGTGCTGCTGCAAAAGACGCTGCTCAATATTGAAGGCCTGGGGCGTCAGCTCGACCCCAACCTCGATCTGTGGAGCACGGCCAAGCCGTTTCTCGAGAAATGGATGCTGGACCAGATGGGGCCGCAGCGCCTATGGCATGAGCTGCAGGCACAGGCGCCGCGCTACGCCAAAATTCTGCCCGACATTCCGCGCGTGCTGCACCAGTATCTGTCCAGGCACGGAGCCGGCAATGACAGCGAGACCCTGCTCAAGGAGCTGCTGCAGCAGCAGAAAACGACCAACCGTCTGCTGCAGGCCATCCTCTGCGGCGGCATCGGTTTCGTCATCGGTCTGGTGGTGCTGCAGGTTCTGCTGCGCATCCGCTTCTGAGCTTTCCCTTTCTTTAGAGTTCGAGGAGTGCCAGCGTGCTGCTCTCATTGGTGATCGTCTACCTGTTAGTGACCATCGGCATTGGTCTGTGGGCCGCCAGACGCGTGAAGAACACGGCGGACTTCGCCATTGCCGGCCGTCATCTGCCGCTCTACATGATCATCACCACCACCTTTGCGACCTGGTTCGGGTCCGAGCTGGTGCTGGGCGTGCCAGCCAAGTTCATCGAAGGCGGTCTGCATGCGCTGGTGGAAGATCCGTTTGGCGCGGGCATGTGCCTGATTCTGGTGGGTGTGTTTTTTGCGGCCAAGCTCTACCGCATGAATCTGCTGACCATCAGCGACTACTACCGCTCGCGCTATGGCCGAGCTATCGAGGTGGTCTGCTCGCTGATCATCATGCTCAGCTATCTGGGCTGGGTTTCGGCCCAGGTCACGGCGCTGGGCCTGGTGTTCAACCTGCTCTCGGGCGGTGTCGTCAGCATTCCCATGGGCATGACGATAGGCGTGCTCTCCGTGCTGGTCTACACGCTGTTCGGCGGCATGTGGTCCGTGGCAGTGACGGATTTCGTGCAGATGATCATTCTGGTCGCCGGCCTGCTGATACTGGCCTTCTTTGCCGGTGACATGGCGGGCGGCGCGGGCAAGGTGGTCGATCTGGCCACCAGCCGCGATCTCTTCAAGTTTCTGCCCGAGCCCTCGCTGCATGAAATCGTCTTCTTCATCGGTGCTGCCGTGACCATGATGCTGGGCTCGATTCCGCAGCAGGACATCTTCCAGCGCGTGATGTCGGCAGACACCGAGAAATCGGCCGTGCGCGGCACCATCATCGGTGGCGCCTGCTATGTGATCTTTGCCTTCGTGCCCATGTTCCTGGTGGCCAGTGCGCTCATCATCATGCCCGCCGAAGCCACGGCCCTGCTGGCCGATGATCCGCAGAAGGTGCTGCCCACCCTGGTGATGGACAAGATGCCGTTTGCCATGCAGGTGCTGTTCTTCGGCGCGCTGCTCTCGGCCATCAAATCCTGCGCGTCGGCCACCTTGCTGGCTCCCAGCGTGACTTTTACCGAGAACATCTGGCGCCAGTTCCGTCCCTACACCACGGACAAGGACAATCTCAGGACCATGCGCATCAGCGTGCTGGTGTTCGCGGCCTGCGTGCTGGCCTATTCGATAGCCATGGAAGGCACGCCCATCTATGAGCTGGTCGCCAGCGCCTATCAGGTGCCGCTGGTGGGGGCCTTCGTGCCGCTGGTGTTCGGCCTGTACTGGAAGAGGGCCACCACCCAGGGCGCCATCAGCGCCGTGGCGCTGGGCATCGGTGTGTGGCTGGTATTCATGGTCACGCCTGCGCTCAACCAGGCTTTTCCACAGCAGCTGGCTGGTCTTTTGGCTGCGGTTGCCGGCATGCTGGCAGGCTCGCTGCTGCCGCAGTGGATCAGCAACCATCACCGTGAAATAGAGTCCTTTGTCGAGATCAAGGCTTGAGAGTGCAAACCGGCTGCACCGGGGCTTGCTTGCGCAGCGCAGCAAAACCAGGGGCGGCGCCTATAATTGAGGGTTTTTGCACTTCCCCCGTTTTTAGCGCTATGCCTATCTATGCATACAAGTGTGGCTCCTGCGGTCACGCCAAGGATGTGCTGCAGAAAATCTCGGACGCGCCGCTGACCGTGTGCCCAGCTTGCGGGGCCGAGGCCTTTTCCAAGCAGCTCACCGCTCCGGGCTTTCAGCTCAAGGGTTCTGGCTGGTATGCCACGGACTTCAAGAACAGCGGCAGCAAGCCGGCTGCAAGCACCTCTTCATCCAGTGACAGTGCCGCAGCCCCTGCTCCCGCAGCTGCTGCAGCCCCTGCCCCTGCGCCCGCCAATTCCTGAGGCTTACCCACACTATGTCTGCATTGCGCAAGTGGCTGATTGCCGGTTTGCTGGTCATCGTTCCCCTGGTGATCACGCTGGGCGTGCTCAACTGGATCATCGGAACGCTGGATCAGACGCTGGCCATTCTTCCCGAAGCCTGGCAGCCCGACAGATTGCTGGGCATGCATATTCCGGGCTTTGGCGTTATTCTGACCTTGCTGATTCTGCTGCTCGTGGGCGGCATTGCCAGCAATTTCATCGGCCGCAAGCTGGTGGGCTGGGGTGATGCGCTGGTGCGCCGCATTCCTGTGGTGCGCTCCATCTATTCCAGTGTCAAGCAGGTCTCGGACACCGTGTTCTCCGACAGCGGCAACGCTTTTCGCACGGCAGTGCTGGTGCAGTGGCCGCGCGAGGGCGTATGGACCGTGGCTTTCGTCACAGGCCAGCCCAGCGGTGAAGTGGCGGCTTTGCTGCGCGATGAATATGTGAGCGTCTTCGTGCCCACCACGCCCAACCCCACCGGGGGTTACTTCGTGCTGGTGCGCAAGAGCGAGTGCATCGAGCTGGAGATGAGTGTGGATGCGGCGCTCAAATACATTGTTTCGATGGGCGTGGTGGCTCCGCCAGACCTCGCCCTGATCGAAGAATCCAAACAAACAACCTTGTCGCACCCCTAAGGTGCAGGAAGAATTTTCATGGCAATGCGTTCTCAATACTGCGGTCTGGTGACCGAAGCCCAAATGGGCGAAACCGTGACCCTGTGCGGCTGGGTGAACCGCCGCCGTGACCATGGTGGCGTGATCTTCATCGACCTGCGCGACCGCGAAGGCTATGTGCAGGTGGTTTGCGACCCCGACCGCGCCGAGATGTTCAAGGTGGCCGAAGACGTGCGCAACGA
The DNA here is from genome assembly GCF_040187805.1 of Comamonas sp. wu1-DMT. NCBI lineage: Bacteria > Pseudomonadati > Pseudomonadota > Betaproteobacteria > Burkholderiales > Comamonadaceae > Comamonas > Comamonas sp. wu1-DMT. Next base: position 50,907 of record NZ_JBANEM010000002.1, on the reverse strand, counting down.
GTTCTGCGTGCAGGTCAAGGGTGTGGTGCGTGCGCGTCCCGCCGGCACTACCAACGACAAGCTCAAGAGCGGTCAGATCGAAGTGCTGTGCCATGAGCTGAACGTGCTCAACGCTTCCGTCACGCCTCCTTTCCAGCTGGACGATGACAATCTGTCGGAAACCGTGCGCCTCACGAATCGCGTGATGGATCTGCGCCGTCCCGTGATGCAGCGCAATATGATGCTGCGTTACAAGACCGCCATCCAGGTGCGCAACTTCCTCGACAAGGAAGGCTTCATCGACATCGAGACTCCCATGCTGGGCAAGTCCACGCCCGAAGGCGCCCGCGACTACCTGGTGCCCTCGCGTGTGCATGACGGTGAATTCTTCGCTCTGCCCCAGTCGCCCCAGCTGTACAAGCAGATGCTGATGGTCTCGGGCTTCGACCGCTACTACCAGATCACCAAGTGCTTCCGCGACGAAGACCTGCGCGCTGACCGCCAGCCCGAATTCACGCAGATCGACTGCGAAACCTCCTTCCTGAACGAAGAGGAAATCCGCGCCATCTTCCAGCGCATGATCAAGGAAGTGTTCCAGACCCAGCTGAACGTGGATCTGGGCGAGTTCCCCATCATGACTTACCAGGACGCGGCCTTCCGCTTCGGTTCGGACAAGCCCGACCTGCGCGTCAAGCTGGAGTTCACCGAGCTGACCGACATCATGGGCGATGTGGACTTCAAGGTCTTCTCCACCCCCGCCACCACCAAGGGCGGTCGTGTCGTGGCCTTGCGCGTGCCCGGCGGTGCAGCCATCTCGCGTGGCGAGATCGACGGCTACACCGAGTTCGTCAAGATCTACGGTGCCAAGGGCCTGGCCTGGATCAAGGTCAACGAAGTGGCCAAGGGCCGTGAAGGCCTGCAGTCGCCCATCGTCAAGAACCTGCACGATGCAGCGATTGCCGAAATCCTCAAGCGCACCGGCGCGCAGGATGGCGACCTCATCTTCTTCGGCGCCGACAAGGAAAAGATCGTCAACGACTCCATCGGCGCCCTGCGTCTGAAGGTCGGCCACAGCGAATTCGGCAAGAAGAGCGGCCTGTTCGAAGACAAGTGGGCGCCTCTGTGGGTGGTGGACTTCCCCATGTTCGAGCATGACGAGGAATCCGGCCGCTGGGTGGCCGTGCACCACCCCTTCACCTCGCCCAAGGATGGTCACGAAGACCTGATGGACACCGATCCCGGCAAGTGCATTGCCAAGGCCTACGACATGGTTCTGAACGGCTGGGAACTGGGCGGTGGCTCGGTGCGTATCCACCGTGCCGACGTGCAGGCCAAGGTGTTTGAAGCCCTGAACATCACGCCCGAGCAGCAACGTGCCAAGTTCGGCTATCTGCTGGACGCGCTGCAGTACGGTGCGCCCCCCCCACGGCGGTCTGGCCTTCGGCCTGGATCGTCTGATCACGCTGATGACCGGCTCCGACTCCATCCGCGACGTGATTGCCTTCCCCAAGACACAGCGCGCCCAGGATCTGCTGACCCAGGCTCCCTCGCCCGTGGACGAGAAGCAGTTGCGCGAGCTGCACATCAAGCTGCGCAACCCCATGGTGGTCACCACCGAGGCTTGATTCCCAAGCTCCCCGTGAACAGCGCCGGTCGCTGTTCACACCCGGGCGCCAGTTCGCGAAAGCGGCTGGCGCTTTTTTTATTGCTTTGAAATCGGGAGCTGCTTGCGCCTGTCAATCTTGAAATTCAGATGGTTTTCAGTCTGAATTCACTGAATGGAGAGCGATTGAAGCTATGAATATTGATGGCTATCAAGCAGCAGGGCGACTCAGCCTGCTGTCATGCTGGCCGCGCTAATATGCTGCGATGGAAGTCAGGCCCTACAAGATTCCGCAGTCCGTGCTGGTCGTGATCTACCGCGAAGACGGGCAGGTGTTGCTGCTGCGTCGAAGCATTGCCGCGCCCGAGGGAGAGCCTTTCTGGCAATCCGTCACGGGCAGCAAGGACAGCCTGGACGAGGACTGGCATGAAACCGCCGTGCGCGAGGTGCTCGAGGAAACCGGCATCGATGCGCTGGCGCCGGACTGTTGCCTGACCGACTGGGAACTCGAGAACGTCTACGCCATCTATCCGCAATGGCTGCATCGTTACGCGCCGGGCGTCAGCCATAACCAGGAGCGTGTCTTCGGCCTCCGTGTGCCGCATCACATGACCGTGCACTTGAATCCCAGGGAGCACACCGGACATGATTGGCATGATTGGCGTGAGGCAGCCCAGCGCTGCTTTTCTTCTTCCAACGCAGAAGCTATTTTGCTGTTGCCGCGCTTCGAGCCGGCGCTGGTCGAGCGCCGCTGCAGGCCGCAGCCTTGAAACCAACAGTGCCTATGTCTGAAGTTCAGTTGTTTACGCCGCCAGAGCCGCAGATCCTGCGCGTGGCCACCTACAACATTCACAAGGGTGTGCAGGGCCTGGGCCCTGCCAGGAGGCTGGAGATTCACAATCTGGGACTCGCGGTGGAACAGCTCGATGCGGACATCGTCTGCCTTCAGGAGGTTCGCAAGATGAACCGCAAGGAGGAGCAGTATTTCGACCGCTGGCCCAATGTGCCGCAGGCCGAGTATCTGGCTCCCGAAGGCTACGAGTCCGTCTATCTGACCAATGCCTACACCCGGGACGGCGAGCACGGCAATGCGCTGCTCAGTCGCTGGCCCGTGATCGGCTACCAGCATGAGGACATCTCTGACCACCGCTTCGAGCAGCGCGGCCTGCTGCATGTGGAGCTGGACATCCACGGTAAGCGCGTGCACTCCATCGTCGTGCACCTGGGTCTGATTCCGGGCAGCCGCATTCGCCAGATTGCGTTGCTGCAGCGTTTCATCGAACGCGAGGTGCCGCCCAATGCGCCGCTGGTGGTGGCGGGCGACTTCAATGACTGGGGCAACCAGATCAAGCGCATGCTGGCGGGTTTCGGCCTGTTCGAGTACGAGGAAACGCAGGGCATTCTGACCTACCCTTCGCGGCTGCCGATTGCGCAGCTCGACCATATCTATGTGCGCGGCCTGACCCCGCTGGGGCTGCAGGTGCCCAAGGGGCGCATCTGGTGGCGCATGTCGGATCATCTGCCGCTGATCGCAGAGTTCAAGCTGTAGCGGCCCTGATCCCGGCCCCGCGCCTGCTGCTCGGGCGGGCGCGACAGCCTCGCCGCGCGGCGGCGCTTGCTCGCTGTCTCCGGTCGGGTGCATGCTTATTTTGAGATTGCTCCTGAAACCATAGCTTCCAACGCCTTGTAAACATGCATCTGGACGGCAAATCCTTTGTAGCTTCGGGAAGTTGATTCACTGGTACCATTCTTGAATGTTCAGAGATCTCGCCGACATGAAAAAAGACAACTCAGCCGAAGGAACACCCGTTTCGGTCAAGATCCGCGAGCGGCTGCAGGCAGCTAAGAAACGTTTCCACGCCAACGACAACATTGCCGAATTCATTGAGCCCGGCGAGCTGGAGAAGCTGCTGGACGAGGTGCAGGAGAAGATGCAGGGCGTGCTCGACTCCATGGTCATCGACACCGTGCATGACCACAACACGCGCGCCACGGCCCGCCGTGTGGCCAAGATGTATGTGAATGAGGTGTTCCGCGGCCGTTATGTGCATCAGCCGGCCATCACTGAATTCCCCAATGCCGAGCATCTGAACGAGCTGATGATCGTCGGCCCGATCACCGTGCGCAGCGCCTGCAGTCACCACCTGTGTCCCGTGATCGGCAAGATCTGGATCGGCGTGCTGCCCAACAAGAACACCAATGTGATCGGTCTGTCCAAGTACGCGCGTCTGGTGGACTGGATCATGGGTCGCCCGCAGATCCAGGAAGAGGCCATCATTCAGCTGGCCGACCTGATCATGGACAAGACCCGACCCGACGGGCTGGCCGTGGTCATGGAGGCCTCGCATTTCTGCATGTCCTGGCGCGGCGTGCGCGAGATGGATTCCAAGATGCTGAACTCCGTCATGCGCGGCGCTTTCCTCACCAACTCCGAACTGCGCCGCGAATTCCTGTCGCTCATAGCAGCTAGAAAATAAATGATCCCCCTGTGGCGCTTCGCGCCTTCCCCCGAGGGGGGACGACGCCTTCGCTGCGGGGCGGCCCTTGCTTGGCGTCTCTCACATGTGCTGCGCCAGTTTCATCACGCACTGGCCATGTTCGGCCAGATGAAGCACTGAATTTTTCCTTTCAAAAGGCTGCGCATCGCGCGGCCTTTTGCATTTCCGGCTCTCATGTCCCTGCAAGCGTTCACTCTCATCATTCTGGCCGGCCTGATCCATTCGGGCTGGAATATCGTGGCCAAGAAGGCGGGTGGAGATGCCCGTTTTTCGCTCTACACCGCCATCTGCAATGCCGTCATCTGGTTGCCGCTGGGCTGGTGGCTGGGCAAGGATGTGGTGCCGGGCTGGGGCTGGATGGAGTGGGCCTTCGTCACCGCCAGCGCCGTGCTGCATGTGGCTTATTTCGTGGTGCTGCTGCGCGGCTACCGCGTGGCCGATCTCACCGTGGTCTATCCGCTGGCGCGCGGCAGCGGGCCACTGATCTCATCGCTGGTGGCGGTGATGTTTTTGGGGGAACAGATTTCAACGCTGGGGGCTGCCGGCATTGCGGGCGTTGTGCTGGGTGTGTTCCTGATCGCGGGCGGTCCGCGCATGATCGTGGCCATTCGCGACGGACAGGACCTGGAGGCGCGTCAGCGTGTGCTCGCGGGCCTCTACTATGGCCTGCTGACGGGCTTGTTCATTGCCAGCTACACCGTGGTGGACAGCTATGCCGTCAAGATGCTGCTGATGTCGCCGATTCTGGTGGACTATATGGGCAACCTGATCCGCCTGGTGATTCTGGCGCCGCTGGCCGCCAGGGACTGGCCCGAGACCAAGCGCCTGTGGCGTCTGCAGTGGCGTTACGCGGCAGTGGTGGCTTTCTTCAGCCCCATTGCCTATGTGCTGGTGCTCTATGCCGTGCAAAGCGCGCCCATCTCCCATGTCGCGCCTGCGCGCGAGGTGTCCATGTTGTTCGCAGCGCTGATCGGCGGCAGGTTGCTGGGCGAGGGCGACCGGGCCCTGCGCATTGCCGGGGCCGTGATGATTGCCCTGGGCGTGACGGCACTGGGGCTGGGTTGAAGTGAGTCGTTTGTCGAAAAGGCCTGTAGCCCTTGCCGATGAATCGCAAATAGCTATTGTTTTTGAAGAGATCTGAAAATGCCGACCTGGGAAGTCCTGATCACATTCTTTGGCGTGGCCTTGCTGCTGGGCCTGAGCCCCGGCCCCGACAACCTGTTTGTGCTGGCGCAATCGGCACAGCGCGGCTGGCGCGTAGGGCTGTGCGTGGTGCTGGGCCTGTGTCTGGGCATTGTCGGACATACGGCCGCCGTGGCACTGGGACTGGCGGCCGTGGTGGCCACATCGCCCATGCTGTTCACGGTGCTCAAGCTCTGCGGCGCTGCCTATCTGGCCTATCTGGCCTGGGGTGCATGGCATGCGCCGGTCAGCGTCGAAGAAAGTGCCAGGGCGCAGGAGCAGCGCGATGTGCTGACTCTGCGCTCCGCCATGGGCTGGGTGGGCAGAGGCGTGGTCATGAACCTGACCAACCCCAAGGTGCTGATCTTCTTTCTGGCCTTTTTGCCCCAGTTCGCCGACCCCGCTCGCGGCAGCGTGCCAGTGCAGATCATGGTGCTGGGCAGCGTCTTCATGGCAGCAGCTTGGCTGGTCTTTGGCTCTATCGCCTGTTTCTCGGGGCTCTTTGGCCAGATCCTGCAGCGCTCCGTGCGCGCCCAGCGCTGGCTGAACCGCATTGCTGCGACCGTTTTCGGTGCGCTCGCACTTCGCCTTGTGATGGTGCAACGCTAGAGGCAAACACTCTTTAAACTGGCGCGCCCCAGCAAAGGGGCAGCGAGCAAGGGCCTGTGCCGGCCGCGCCGCAGCGAGGCTTTCGTCCCCCTCAGTCCCTCTCTGTCCCCTCCCATAGTGTGCGAAGCACGTAGAGAGAGGCGCCCGGCAGGGGGAAGGCGCGTAGCGCCTCAGGGGGAGCTTGTCGTTCTTATCCCCAGGATAGCGCAGACAAGTCATTGACAAACACCGGCATGTCCTTCCACAGCCCGCGCAGCTTCTTGTTCGCCACGGTCACCCACTGCGGGGTGTAGAGAAAGCCGTGCACCGAATCATGCGCCAGCAGGCGCTGGGCGTCGCCAAGCAGGCGTGCGCGGTCGGCGGGGCGCGGTGTGTGCTTGATCTTGTCGAAAAGCTCGTTGAATTCCTGGGACTGGTAGCCCCAGTAGTAATCGGGCTTGGCAAAGTTGCCCAGATCAAACGGCTCCACATGCGAAATGATGGTCAGGTCGTAGTTCTTGTTGGTGTAGGTGCCCGACAGCCACTGTGCCCATTCCACATTCTGCAGCTTGAGCTGGATGCCGATCTTGGCCAGCTGGGCTGCAATCAGCTCGCCGCCTTGGCGCGCATAGGGCGCGGGCGGCAGCGTCATGGTCAGGGTCAGCGGGGTCTTGACGCCAGCTTCAGCCATCAAAGCCTTGGCTTTTTCCAGGTCAAAGGGGTTGACACCTGTGGTGTCCACATAGCCAAAGGCCGTGGGCACATAGTAGCTGCCGATGGGCACGCCATAGCCATCGGCGGCACCGGCAATCACGGCCTTGCGATCGATGGCGGCGGCAATGGCACGGCGCACGCGGATATCGCTGAGCGGCTTTCGCGCATTGTTGATGGCCAGAATGGTCTTGGCGCGCGAGTTGCTCACCACCACCTGAAAGCGGGCGTTGGCTTTGAACTGGGGCACGCTGCGCGGCGAGACGCGCGGGAAGGCATCGACATCGCCGGCCAGCAGGGCTGCAACCTGTGCTGCGGGATCGGGGATGAAGCGGAACACGGCGCGCTTGATGCGAATGCTCTGTGCCGAGCGATAGCCGGGCCAGGCGGTCAGCGTGACCGATGCACCCTTGGCCCAGGCCGCCAGCTTGTAGGGGCCGGTGCCCACGGGCTTGCTGGCGTTGGTGGTGGCGCTCTTGGGTTCGACAACGATGGAGGTTGCCTGACCCATCATGAACAGAAAGTCGGGATCGATCTCCTGGTTGGTCAGCACCACCGTATGCTCGTCGGCGACCTTGGTGCTCAGATTGGCAAAGGTGCGCTTGTCCTTGTTGGTGCTTTTGTCGGCGGCCGCGCGGTCGAACGAGAACTTGACGGCGGCAGCGTTGAAGGGCTCTCCGTTCTGGAACTTCACATCCTTGCGCAGGCGAAAGGTATAGGTCTTGAGATCGGACGAGACTTCCCAGCTCTCGGCCAGCAGAGGCGAGACGCTGCCGTCGGAGTTGATCTTGGTCAGCGTCTCAAACACGTTGTAGAGCACGACTTCGGCAATCGAGGAGGCCGCCCCGGCCGTGGGGTCCAGTCCTGGCGGCTCCAGCGTCATGGCCAGCGTGACACTGTCTTTCTTGGCCTGGGCCATGGCAGGCCAGGCGGCGAACAAGGGCAAGCTGGCAGCCGAGCTGGCCAGCAAGGAGCGGCGATTGAGCATCAACAAAGTCTCCGATGGGGGGGGGCTGGCCGCATGGGGCCATCAAAAGCGCTGCAAGTCATCGCGGGGAGCGGACTTGTTTCATATGCGTTTTTACACCAGTCGGAGCAGTCTTCGCAGTGGTCGCAGGCATATCGCTGCTGCGAGTGTGAACAACTGTTTGCCGGCCCGGTTCAGATGACTTGCGGTGCGGCCTTGACCAAGGCCTGGGTATAGGGGTGCTCGGGGGCGGAGAACAGCTTGCGCGGTGTGCCGCGCTCCACCACTTCACCCTGATGGAGCACTATGACCTGATCGCAGACATGCTGGACCACGGCCAGGTCATGGCTGATGAACAGATAGGACAGGCCCAGCTCGCGCTGCAGGTCCTGCATGAGATTGAGCACCTGGGCCTGTACCGAGACATCGAGCGCGCTGACCGGCTCGTCGGCCACGATCAGGCGGGGGCGGGTTATCAGAGCGCGGGCAATGGCGATGCGCTGGCGTTGGCCGCCGGAGAACTCGTGCGGATATTTGTCGGCGTCCTGCGCGCGCAGACCGACCTGGTCAAGCACGCTCAGCACCTGCTGGCGCCTGGCAGGGCGACTGAGCTTCTCATGAGTCGTTCCCAAAGGCTCGCTGACGATGGCTTCCACTGTCATGCGCGGGTCCAGCGACCCATAGGGGTCCTGAAACACCATCTGGAAGTCGCGCCGCGCGGCGCGCAGTTCCTGTTCGGACAGCCGGTGCAGATTGCGGCCCAGCAGTTCCACCCTGCCTTCGCTGGGGCGGTCCAGAGCCATGACCAGACGTGCCAGCGTGGACTTGCCGGAGCCCGATTCGCCGACCACGCCCAGGCTTTGTCCGCCCTGAAGCTCGAAGCTCACGCCGCGCAGCGCCTGCAGCGGCTCGGGCTTGTGCCACAGCGATGTACGGGGGCGTGAATATGCGCGTTTCAGGCCGCTAACCCTCAGCAAGATTGCGCTGCTGGTTCCAGCTTCAGAGGTTTCGGCTGGCTCGTTCATGTCCTTGCTCCTGCCGTCAGCACCTGTTCATACAGGCAGCGTGCCACATGGGGCTGGCGCCAGGAAGCGAGAGAGGCAGGTGCCGCCATGCTGGGCTGGTGCAGCGTGCGAGGCTGGGGACGCTGCACATAGCACTCGTCCTGAGTATGGGCGCAGCGGCCCGCAAACGGGCAGCCTGCGGGCAGGTCCACGAGCTCAGGCACGGCTCCGGCAATGGTGGGCAGATGGGCTGTACCTTCTGTGGCGTGGAGTTGCGGGCGTGCAGCAAACAGGCCGCGCGTATAAGGGTGGGCGCGCCTGGCGAACACCGCTTCCGTCATGCCGGATTCGACCACGGTGCCGCCATACATGACCAGCAACTGCTCCGCATTCTGGGCAATCACGCCCAGATCATGGCTGATGAGCACCAGCGCCATGGAATGCTCGGCCACCAGCTCCTGCAGCAGATCCAGAATGCGCTGCTGAACCGTCACATCTAGGGCTGTGGTGGGCTCGTCGGCCACCAGCAGATCGGGACCGCAGGCCAGAGCCATGGCAATCATGATGCGCTGGCGCTGGCCGCCGGAGAACTGGTGCGGATATTCATCGAGCCGCTGCGCAGCCTGTGCAATGCCCACTCTCTCCAGCAGCTCGGTGGCGCGGGCGCGGGCCTGGGCGCGGCTCATTCCCAGATGAAGCCGCAGCGGCTCTGCCACCTGGCGGCCGATGCTGTGCACGGGGTTGAGGGAGCTCATGGGTTCCTGAAACACCATGGCCATGCGGTTGCCGCGCAGGGCGCAGAGCTGGCGCTCGCTCAGGCCCAGTAGTTCCTGGCCGTCCAGCTGGATGCTGCCGTCCACCTGTGCGTGTTCGGGTAGCAGGCCCATCAGCGCCAATGCCGTCAGCGATTTACCGCAGCCCGATTCGCCGATCAGGCCCAGCGTGGCACCGCGCTCCAACGTAAAGCTCACATCGCGCACGGCCTGAGCCCGGCCGCGATGGGTCTGCAGATTGATGGTGAGGTTGGAGACTTCAAGCAAAGCCATGGTGATTCAACGCTCGCGTGTCAGTCGGGGGTCCAGCAGGTCGCGCAGACCGTCGCCCAGCAGGTTCAGGCCCAGCACCGACAAGGCGATTGCCAGGCCGGGCCAGACGGCCAGCAGCGGCGCCTGGAACATCAGGGTCTGGGCTTCGCTGAGCATGCGCCCCCAGGATGGCTGGGGCGGCTGCGTGCCCAGGCCCAGATAGGATAGGGCGGCCTCGGCCAGAATGGCCAGTGCAAACTGAATGGTAGCCTGCACGACGAGTACGGCCGCAATATTGGGCAGCACATGCTGCAAAGTGATGGCACTGCGGCTTTTGCCGCAGGCGCGCGCGGCCAGCACGTAGTCGCGCGCCCAGATGGCATTGGCCGAGGCGCGGGTGATGCGCACAAAGGTGGGGATGTTGAAGATGCCGATGGCAATGATGGCATTGACCATGCCGGCTCCAAACACGGCTGTGAGCATGATGGCCGAGAGCAGGGCTGGAAAGGCAAAGGTGAAGTCCGCCAGCCGCATGATGATTTCCTCCACCCAGCCACGGCGTGCAGCGGCGACCAGGCCCAGCACCACACCCAGCGTCAGACCTATGCCCACGGCGATCAGGCCCACGGCAATCGACGCACGTGCGCCGACCAGAATCTGCGAGGCAATATCGCGCCCGAAGGCATCGGTGCCCAGCCAGTGCCGGCTGCTGCTGGCCTGCAGGGCTGCGTCCATATCCACTTCATAGGCCGAGCCGGGGGTCCAGGCAAAAGACAGCAGAGCGGCGACAATCAGCAAGGTCGTGAGCAGGGCGCCGAGCACAAAGCTGCGGTGCTGCAAGGCGCGCCGGCCAAAGCCTTGGGGCTGTGTGCGCGTGAAGGCGCGTGTCGGGTAGTCGCTCACACTGGCGCGGGTATCGGTCTGCCTGCTCATATATCGCCGGCCTTGATGCGGGGGTCGATGGCGGCATAAAGCACGTCGACGACAAAATTCACCACCACCACCATGGCGGCCAGCAGCAGCACGCAGTTGCGCACCACGATCACATCTCGGTTGGAAATGGATTGAAAGATCAGCCGGCCCAGGCCCGGCAGATAGAACACGTTCTCCACCACGATGGTGCCTGCCAGCAGGTTGGCGAACTGCAGTCCCATGACGGTGACGACGGGAATCATGGCGTTGCGCAGCACATGACGCCAGAGCGCCTCGCCGCGTGACAGCCCCTTGGCGCGGGCCGTGCGCACAAAGTCCTCGCGCAGCACCTCCAGCACCGCAGAGCGGGTGATGCGCGCCAGGATGGCTGCCTGCACCACGGCCAGCGCAACGGCCGGCAGCAGCAGTGCCTGCAGCGCAGGCCAGAAGCCGCCGCCGGCCTCCTCGCTCCAGCCCGGAAAGCCGCCGGCCGAGAACCATTGCAGCTTCACCGAGAACAGCAGGATCAGAAGAATCGCAAACCAGAAGTTGGGGATGGCAATGCCGATCTGGGCCAGGCCCATGAGGCCTACATCGCCCCAGCGTTTATGGTTGGCGGCTGCAAACACTCCCGCAGCAATGGCCAGCACGGCGGTGATGCACATGGCCATGATGGCCAGCGGCACGGTGACCGCAAGGCGTTCCCAGACCAGTTCGGCCACGGGCGAGCCATAGACGTAGCTGTCGCCCATGTCGCCGTGCAGCAAGCCGGTTATCCACTGCCAGTAGCGCGTCAGCGCGGGCTGGTCCAGGCCCAGTTGCTGAACCATGGCCGTCACGGCCTCGGGCTCGGCATCGGGGCCCATGAGCATCTGGGCGGCATCGCCGGGCAGGACTTCCAGCACGGCGAAAACCACGATGGAGGCACCGATCAATGTGGCGACCAGCGTAAGCAGGCGTTTGAGCAAGAAGATGCTCATGGCGTGGGGCGTTGTTTCATCGTGAAGTGGGCTCAGACGCGGTGTTTGCGTGCTGCGCAGCATAGCGGCAATTGTGCCGCGTCCGGGAGGGGGTGGCTTTGTCCCGGGCGCTGCCATGTCTTGGGGAGCTTGGGATAATGTGGGTCGATACCGAGAACTTCACAGGAGCTGGCACATGGCATTGATGATTACCGATGAATGCATCAACTGCGATGTGTGCGAGCCCGAGTGCCCCAACGATGCCATCTATATGGGTGAGGAGTTCTACGAAATCGATCCGCACAAGTGCACCGAGTGCGTGGGTCATTTTGACGAGCCCCAGTGCGTGCAGATCTGCCCCGTGGCCTGCATACCGGTGAACCCCGAGTACATCGAAAGCCGTGAGGTGCTGTTCAAGAAATATGAGCTGCTTACGCAGGCCAAGAAAGAAAGTTAAGGCTCTTTGAGTCTGAATTCTTTGTATATCAAGCGCAAATAGCTCCTGATTCAGGAGCTATTTTTCATTCTGCCTCGGGTTCAGGCCTCGCCAGCTGCGGGCTGGGCGGCCTCGGGCGCAGGCTTGCGGGGTGGCTTGGGGCGTGGTGCCTTGGTGGTGTGGATCGCGAGAGTCGCCTTGTCCATCTGGCCGGCCACCATATCGGGCCAGGCCTTGAGCGAATGTGCGATGGCGTCTTCGATCAGCTTGAGTTGGTCGGGGGCCGGTTTTTTGAGCACCCAGCTGGCGACTTCGCCCTTGTGGCCGGGGTGGCCTATGCCCACGCGCAGACGCCAGTAATTGGGCGAACCCAGCTGGGCATGGATATCGCGCAAGCCGTTGTGGCCGCCATGGCTGCCGCCGAGCTTGAGCTTGACCACGCCGGGCTCGAAGTCCAGCTCGTCATGCACGACCAGGATTTCCTCGGGCTGAATCTTGAAGAAGCGGGCCAGTGTGCCGACCGACTTGCCCGAGAGATTCATGAAGGTCTGCGGCTCCAGCAGCCAGATGCTCTGGCCGTGGATGCTGGTGCGTGCCATCAATCCCCAGTAGCTGCGTTCTGGAACCAGGTTGACCTTGAGTTCGCGCGCCAGCGCATCGATCCACCAGAAGCCGGCATTGTGCCGGGTGTCTTCATATTCAGGGCCAGGATTGCCGAGGCCGACAAACAGTTTGATCATTGCTCGATTATCTTCTTGCCAGCAAAGCTGGGCGGGCGAGGGCTGTTGTGCATGGACCAAAGAAAAAGCCCACCGAGGTGGGCCTTTTCTTGGAGTACAGCGGCAGCCGCCGTACCGAAGTCGCAAGAATTACTTCTTGCCCTTCTTGGCGGGAGCAGCTGCGGGAGCAGGTGCGGCGCCTTCGGCAGGAGCCACTTCGGGCAGCTTGATGGAGATCAGCGAAGGGTTCTTGTTGGCGCCACGCACCACAGCCTTCACGCCGTTGGGCAGCTTCAGAGCTTGCAGGCCCAGCACGGACTTGGAAGTCAGGGCGCTCAGGTCCACCTTGATGAACTCGGGCAGGTTTGCGGGTTCGCAGATCACTTGCAGTTCGTGCATCAGAGGAGTCACGGTGCAGTTCTCGACCTTCACGGCGGGGGATTCAGCGGCGCCTTCGAAGTGCAGGGGCACGTTCATGTGCAGCTTGGTGTTGCCGTCCACGCGCTGGAAGTCGATGTGTTGCACCAGCTTCTTGTAGGGGTGGAACTGCACGTCGCGCAGCACGACCTTGGTCACTTGACCGTTGATTTCCATGTCCAGGATGCTGGAGTGGAAAGCTTCCTTGTGCACAGCGTGCCACAGGGCGTTGTGATCGATTTCGATCAGTTGGGCTTCACCAGCACCGTAAACGATACCGGGGGTCTTGCCCGACAGACGCAGACGGCGGCTCGCACCCGTACCTTGCTTGGCGCGCTCAGTAGCGACGAATTGCATAACTAACTCCTAGATGGGCGGACCGCGACCAGTCTCGCCCGATTGATAAAAGAATCTGCACCTTGCAGCAAGGCCGTGGATTCTTGCGGTGGCCTCGAAACGGTCAAACCTCCCGAAGGAGGTTTGCTTGGGCTCGAAGCCGAAAAACCAGAGATTTTAAGCGGTAAACAGACTGCTCACCGAATCACCTGTGGAAATGCGGTGAATTGTCTCGGCAAACAGGCCGGCTACGGACAGCTGGCGAATCTTGCCGCACTGCTGGGCTGCGGGGCTCAGAGGAATGGTGTTGGTCACAACCACTTCGTCCAGAGCGCTGCCGTTGCCGATGCGTTCCAGGGCCGGGCCCGAGAAGATGGGGTGCGAGCAGTAGGCGTACACGTTCTTGGCGCCGCGCTGCTTGAGCACTTCGGCAGCCTTCACCAGCGTGCCGGCGGTGTCGATCATGTCGTCCATGATCACGCAGTTGCGGCCGTCGATATCGCCGATCACGTGCATGACTTCGGACACGTTCGCCTTGGGGCGACGCTTGTCGATGATGGCCAGATCGCAACCCAGTTCCTTGGCCAGGGCGCGAGCACGCACCACACCGCCAACGTCAGGGGAGACAACGATCAGGTCTTCGTAGTTCTTCTGACGCAGATCACCCAGCAGCACAGGGGTGGCGTAGATGTTGTCCACGGGAATGTCGAAGAAGCCCTGGATCTGGTCGGCGTGCAGGTCCATGGTCAGGACGCGCTCGACGCCAACTGCCTGCAGCATATTGGCCACCACCTTGGCAGTGATGGGCACGCGGCTGGAGCGGGGGCGGCGATCCTGGCGGGCATAGCCGAAGTAGGGGATCACGGCGCAGATGCGCTCGGCCGATGCGCGCTTGAGGGCATCGACCATGACCAGCAACTCCATCAGGTTGTCGTTGGTCGGAGCGCAGGTGGACTGAACCACGAAAACGTCGCGGGCGCGAACGTTCTGCTTGATCTCGACCGCGACTTCTCCATCGGAGAAGCGGCCAACGTCAGCAGCACCAAGAGAGGTGCCGAGGTGCTTAACAATCTCTTCGGCCATGCCAGCATTGGCATTGCCTGTGAAGACCATGAAATCAGAGTGATGTGAATGCATTGTGCGTCCCAGTGCTGTGGGTTGCTATGACGCAAGAAGATGTTTGGCAGGGGAAGAAGGATTCGAACCTTCGCATGCCGGAATCAAAATCCGGTGCCTTAACCAACTTGGCGACTCCCCTACACAGGCCTTTTGTCGAAAACAAAAAGCCTTATAACTTGTTCTCTGGAATCCAGCTATTAAGTGGGTGTTTTTCCAGATTTCTGCAAATCTTGATCTGCCATGTGCTAGATGCACAGCTCAAATCAATGCTTTGCGTTATCGGTGCAAATACCGCACTTCCAGAGCCCGTCATTGTAGCATGCAATTTGCGTGATTCGAGCCAGCTTCTGGCTTTCATCACCTCGGGCTGCAAGCCTTCAGCGACCGGCTGCAGGTCGTTTCGGCCAAAGCCGAAGTGATTCGCAGCGAAGTCCGCAACTATAGCAGGCTTTGTGTCGCGTTTCAGGAGCTCGCTGGAAAAAATCTTGCCCGTTTCCAGGCCCTGTTCGGGCTTGACCACCAGGAACTGCTGCTCCGGCAAGGCATTGCGGCCTGTCAGCGGGGTGATGATTTCGCCGATGCCGCTGACCCAGGCCGAGTGACCGCAGAGGAAAAAGGGGACATCGGCGCCGAGCTTCAAGCCTATGTCTTGCAGTTCCTGGCGTGAGAGCTTCAGATTCCAGAGGCGGTTCAATGCCATCAGCGTGCTGGCTGCATCGGATGAGCCGCCCCCCATGCCGGCTTGGGCGGGCAGGTGCTTTTCAATCCCTATGCGCACGCCTTGCGTGCAGCCTGTGGCTTGCTGCAGGGCACGGGCCGCGCGTGTGATCAGATCATCGGCAGGCAGGGCAACGCCGTTGAGGTCTTCACGGCTGATCTGGCTGCTGACCGTGCGCTCGAGATGCAGCACATCATGCCAGTCGATGAGCATGAAGACGGATTCCAGCAGGTGATAGCCGTCAGGCCTGCGGCCGGTAATATGCAAAAAAAAGGTTGAGCTTGGCCGGGGCCGGCACGTCATAGAGCGAGTGCATGGCGTGTATGTGTCAGTAAGAGAAAAACGGTGCAACGATAGCACCGGGTTGCCGGCCAGTCAGCGAGCGTCCTGATCGAGAACGATGCGCAAGGAAGCCTCGGGTGGGGGGCTTATACGGTCGGCACGCAGGCGGCCATCGTTGATGCGCGAAAGATCTGTCTGCCAGCCGGTCACAGCCGTGTTCTTGCCTTGCAGCCAGTCGAACAGCGCGGTGACGGGAATCTCGCTGCCTGTCATGCGGGTGATGAGCTCAGGCAGGGAGTCTGACTGGGTGATCTGATCGCCCTGCTGCAAGGTGGCTCCGGCACGCGTCCATTGCAGGCGGGCCATGATGGATCCCAGCGGGTTGAAGACCAGCAGTGTTCCGCTCTCGGGCTGGCCTTGCAGCTCAAAACCGGCGCTGAAGGATTGCTGCCGGGCATCCTGGACCTGCAGCGCCATGCGGCCGGACCAGTGGTGACTGGCCGTCACATCGAGCTGCAGCTGCCGTGCCGGTTGGGCGCAGCCGCCGAGCATGGCCACTCCCAGAGCCAGCCCGAGGGCTGGCAGAATTTTCAAGAAAGTCGGCCTGCGCTTCATGGCGTCACTTTGTAGCGTTTGAGGGTTTCCAGCAGAGTGTCATTGCTGCTGTCTGCCTTCATGCCCTGGCGCCAGATGAGTTGGGCGCGGTCTTGCTTGCCTTGGGCCCAGAGAACTTCCCCCAGGTGGGCGGCAATTTCCGCGTCCTGACGCGTGGCATAGGCCTGCTCCAGCAGTTTTTCGGCTTCGTCCAGATTGCCGCGGCGGAAATGCACCCAGGCCAGACTGTCGGTGATGAATGGATCGCCGGGCTGCATGTCCAGAGCGGTCTGGATCAAGGTCTGCGCTTCTTCCAGCTTGATGCCGCGATCAGCGTAGGAGTACCCCAGTGCGTTGTACGCATGCTTGAAATCGGGTTTGCGCTTGATGATGTCGCGCAGCAGGCGCTCCATCTCGCTGAAGTTTCCGGCTCTTTCCGCGAGCAAGGCGGTGTCGTAGGCCAGCTCCACATCATCGGGTGCCTGGCTCAGCAGCTGAGCTTGCAGCGCATAGGCTTCCTTGTTCAGGCCTGCGTCGCGCAGTAGCTGCACCTCGGCAATCTGCTTGAGGCGCTTCTGGTTGGGACCGTTTGCAGGAATGGCCTGGATCAGGGCGCGAGCTTCCTTCACCTTGCCCTGGCGAGCCAGCAGATCAGCGCGCCGAGCCTGCACGCTGAGCAGGTTGGCGGCATCGGGAATGCGCTGCAGATAGATGTCGGCTTCGTCGTAGCGCTGACGCTTCTCGGCCAGATCGGCCCTGAGCAGATAGAGCTGGGATTCGCCAGCAGCGCGACCCACACCCTCAGGCAGCTTGGGCAGCAGAGCGCTGAACTGTGTCAGGGAAACGTCGGCAGCATCCAGCTCGCCATCCTGCAATTGCAAATTGGCGAGCATGACCCAGGCTTCCGGAAATTCGGGCGCCTCGCGCGTTATGAGCTGCAACTGGGTCTTGGCATCGGCGTTGCGTTTTTGTCCCAGCAGCACGCGGGCATAGGTCAGGCGCAGTTGTGGCGAATGATTCTTTTCAAGATAGCGCTTGACCAGCGGCTCCACTTCGGCGGAACCCGATTCCAGCAGTTCCATGGCCAGCAAGGCGACGGCACCCGATTCAGGACCCAGCTTGGCGCCGTTCTGCAGCGCCTGCAGGGCGGCAGGCTTTTGACCGGCGATCAGGCGCATATGGCCTATGGCGGCCCAGGCCATGGGGCCGTTCTTCGGGTCCTTTAAATCGATTTCCAGCGCTTGCTCGACCACATCGGCGGCCAGGGGCTTGTCCGAGGCATTGTTGTAGAGCTGGGTGATGGCCAGAAAAGTGGCGCTGCGATTGGCTTGAGGGGTCAGCTCGACCTCTCGACGCAGATAGCTGGCCGAGTCTGCAATGCGGTTCATCACCACCAGAATGCGCAGCACTGCGCGGTTGGCATCGCGTGATTCGGGGTAGGCCTCCAGCCAGGCGCGGGCATTGCGCAGTGCGCGGTCGCCCGAGCGGGACTGAATGGCAAGTTCGGTGGCGCGGCGATAGAGCTTTTCGTTGTTGCTGCTGCGCGCGGCCTCCATCATCAGGGCCTGGGCGTCCGTCAGGGCGCCTTCCTGAGCGGCCATCTCTCCCACCAGGATTTCGTAGAACAGCTCGGCAGAGAGGGCTGCTTGCTCATTCTCACGCTCCGCGGCCTGTTCGAGATCAGTGCTTTGCTCGATCTTGTCCTGCTGGGATGGCGGGTCAGCGGTCTGGGCGGATGCGATTGCCGATCCCATGGCCAGAACGGCGGCCACGGCGAGTCCCTGAAAACGTAGAGGATGAACCATCGGCTCATAATAATCCAAGCTTGTTGAACACTTGGCGAAGATGAGATTGCATGCCTGAGTTGCCCGAAGTCGAGGTTACGCGCCGCTCTTTTGCTGACCGCATTGCGGGTGCGCAGATTGAGAAAGCCACCTTGGGAAAGCCCCTGCGCTGGCCTCTGGGGCTGTTGCCGCAGGCACTGGTCGGCAGAGTCGTGCTGGGCGTGCGCAGACGCGGCAAGTATCTGCTGCTGGACCTGAGCGAGGGTCTGCTGCTCATGCACCTTGGCATGTCTGGCAGTCTGCGCTTTGCGGGCCGCGACGAGGAGCCGCTGGGTACTGGCGGAGCGCATGATCACTTCGACCTGCAGACATCGCGCGGCTTGCTGCGTCTGCATGATCCGCGCCGCTTCGGAGCCGTGATCTATGTTCCGGATGAAGGCGATGTCCTGGCGCGCAA
This sequence comes from Comamonas sp. wu1-DMT, assembly GCF_040187805.1. NCBI lineage: Bacteria > Pseudomonadati > Pseudomonadota > Betaproteobacteria > Burkholderiales > Comamonadaceae > Comamonas > Comamonas sp. wu1-DMT. The sequence goes on along the minus strand of NZ_JBANEM010000002.1, from coordinate 32,617 downwards.
GCTGCTTGACCATCTGGGTATGGAGCCGCTGAGCGACGGATTCACGCTGGACGCCTTTCAAGCCGGGCTGGCTGCCAGTCGCTCGCCCATCAAGCAGTTGTTGCTCAGCGGCAGCGTGGTGGTCGGTGTCGGCAATATCTATGCTTCCGAGGTGTTGTTTCTCTCGCGGATTCACCCGGCAACACCGGCGCGCGATGTGGGCAGGCGCAAGGTCAAGGTTTTGTATGAGGCCATTCGCTCCGTGCTGGCCTTGGCGGTGGAGAAAGGCGGCACGACCTTGCGCGATTTTTCCGCGGCCAACGGCATGGAAGGGCACTTTCAGCTGGAGGCCCAGGTTTATGGCCGCGATGGCCTGCCTTGCTCGCATTGCGGTGCCGCCATCCAGCTCATGCGCCAGGGGCAGCGCAGCACCTATTACTGCGCCCGCTGCCAGAAGGCCGCGAAAACTCTCTGAATTTGATAGCTAATACCGCAGCTTGAGTATGCGTTCAGGCATGTTTTGACGTCACAATTTCATTTTGATGCTTGATATGCCTCAGAGGCGTCGCCAGTGCCCAGGCATTGGCGCTGTTCTGCGCCGTTGCGCGCAGATACTTGGCGGCTGGAGATATCAGGCCAGCCTCTGGAAGAGCCGTAGATGCTGTCAAGGGGCAATGCTATATATTGATCAGGCGGTCAGCCCTGGCTGACCCGGCGACTCAGACAAACAAGAGGGGTAGATGTGTCAGCTTCATTCAACGAGCAGTTTGGTCAGTATGGCGCATGGCGACGGGGTTTTGCCACCCAACTGCAGGAGCTGCGTGAATGGTTGATGGCCCAGGATCTGCTGGACGCCTCGGTGCAGGAGCGCTTGCAGAGACTGGAAGAGCAGATGCGCACCGACAAGGTCATGGTTGCCTTCGTGGCCGAGTTCTCGCGCGGCAAATCCGAGCTGATCAACGCTGTCTTCTTTGCCCATTACGGCCGCCGGTTGATGCCGGCCAGTGCAGGCCGCACCACCATGTGTCCGGCGGAGCTGGGCTGGGAGCCGGAGCTGCCGCCTTGTCTGCGTCTGCTGCCCATCGATACCAGAGAGTCGCCGGAGAGCCTCGGCCAGTGGCGCATGCGTCCCGACGCCTGGGTGCAGCAGCCGCTGGATATCGCCGATGCGCAGCAGATATCCGACACGCTGGCCAAGGTGGCGGAGGTGCGCAAGGTCTCCATCGATCAGGCCAGGGCCTGGGGCTTTTGGCATGACGACGAGGCTGCCGACAACCCCATGGTCGATGCCGACGGCTGGGTCGAAGTGCCGATGTGGCGCCATGCCTTGATCAATATGCCCCATCCTCTGCTCAAGCAGGGACTGGTGATTCTCGATACGCCTGGTCTGAATGCCGTGGGGGCCGAGCCGGAGCTGACCGTCAATCTGATACCCCAGGCACATGCCGTGGTCTTTGTGCTGGGCGCCGATACCGGCGTGACCAAGTCCGACCTTGCCATCTGGCGTGACCATGTGCTGCCGGCAGGAGCCGGCAAGGCGGGGGGCGATGACGCTCTGGCAGCATCGCGTCTGGTGGTACTCAACAAGGTGGATACGCTGTGGGACAGTCTGAGTTCCGGCGCGCAGGTGCAGGCCCAGTTGCGCCGTCAGCAGCAGGACTCGGCCCAGTTGCTGGGGGTGGCGCTGGAGCGCGTGCTGCCCATCTCCGCCCAGAAGGGGCTGGTCGCCAAGGTGGGGCGTAACGACAGCCTGCTTCAGGCCAGCGGCCTGCCCGCTTTTGAAGACCTTCTGGCCAATGGCATCATGGGGCAGCGCCAGAAAGTGCTGCAGGCCGCTGTGCGTACCAATGTGCAACAACTGCAGTCGCAGGTGGAGCGCGTCATCAATATGCGCCGCGGCGATCTCGACGACCAACTGGCCGAGCTCTGCGGCCTGCGCGGCAAGAATGCGACGGTGATTGCCGGCATGCGTGCCCGTATCGAGGCCGAGCACAAGGAATTCGACCAGAGTGCCAGCCGCATCCAGGCCATGCGCAACATCCATATGCGCATGCTCAAGGAACTTTTCCTGCTTTTGAGCTCGAGCACTTTGAAGGCCGAACTGGCCGAGCTGAAAGAAGCGCTGGATCAGCGTGGGCTCAAACTTGGCCTGCGCAAGGTCTATGAGCAGACTTTCGAGCGTCTGCATGCCGTGGCTGCAAAGGCGCAGGACCAGGCCGATGAGATCCAGGCAATGATGAGTTCCTCGTTCAAGGAGCTCAATGCGGAGTTTGGCTTCTCCCTGCAGACACCGCCGCAGCTGGTGCTGTCCGAGCTCAAGGATGACTTGCGCAGCATCGAAGGCAGTTACACCCAGTATCTGGGGCTTGGCAGTGTCATCAGGCTCGGCAGTGCCGACTTTTCGCAGCGCCTGATCAAAGCTCTGGCGCTGCGTCTGCGCACGGTGTTTGAAGCGGCATCGAACGACGTGGATATGTGGAGCAAATCACTGACTGCACCAGTCGATGCACAATTGCGCGAACGTAAACGCAGTTACACGCGCCGCCTGGAGGCCGTGGACCGGATCAGCGGTGCAGCCACTGAGCTGGAGGAGCGCATTGCAGACATGGAAAATGCACAAGCCCGCCTGGGCATGCTGCAGACGCAGCTGATCAGCGCATCGGCACAATTGCTGGATCCGATTGCGGCCGAGCGGCCGCAGGCCGCGTCCATGCCGTTGGACATCAACCTGGTAGCTTGAAATCTTGACTCTCCCTTCGATTGCCGCAGCCGTAGTGCAGTGGCAGGCCAGCCATGGCCGCAATCATCTGCCCTGGCAGCAAACCCGTGACCCTTACCGCGTCTGGCTGTCTGAAATCATGCTGCAGCAGACCCAGGTCAGCACCGTGCTGGGCTACTACCAGCGTTTCCTGGACGCTTTTCCGGATGTGGCCAGCCTGGCGGCTGCACCGCAGGATGCCGTGCTGGCGCTGTGGAGCGGCCTGGGCTACTACAGCCGCGCGCGCAATCTGCATAAATGCGCGCAGACCGTGATGGAGCAATGGGGCGGGGCTTTTCCGCAAACGGCCGAAGAATTGGCGACCTTGCCAGGCATTGGTCGTTCCACGGCCGGCGCCATTTCATCGTTCTGCTTTTCCGAGCGGGTGCCGATCCTGGATGCCAATGTGCGACGTGTTCTCACAAGGGTGCTGGCGTTCGATGCGGATCTGGCTCAGTCCAGAAATGAAAAGCAGCTGTGGGAACACGCCCAGCAACTGTGCCCCACCGAGAATCTGCACGAAGCCATGCCGCGCTACACCCAGGGCATGATGGACCTGGGCGCCAGCGTCTGCACATCGCGCAAGCCCACCTGCCTGGTGTGTCCTCTGCACTCCGAATGCCGGGCGGCCCGCGCCGGCAACCCGGAGAACTATCCTGTGCGCACGCGCAAGATCAAGCGCAGCGCCGAGTCCTGGTGGCTGCTGCTGGCGGTGGACGTGCAGCGCCGCGTATGGCTGCAAAAGCGTCCGCAAGCCGGTATCTGGGCCGGGCTTTACAGCCCGCCGGTCTTTGAAGACTATGCGGCACTGCAAAGCCATGCGCAGGCCGCATGGCCTCAGGACGGGACCCGGAGCTGGCAGGATCTTCCCGGCTTTCTGCATGTGCTGACCCACAAGGATCTGCACCTGCATCCGGTTCTGGTGCCCGTCGATCAGGCGCACGCCGCCCTGGTCTCGGAGGCCGATGAGTCCTGCTGGGCGGATGCCGCGGCCTGGGCGGAGCTGGGTCTGCCGGCCCCGATCCGCAAGCTGCTCGATGCCGAGCTGGCCTGAATGCCTGCCGCATGAATGAAAAAAGGTGACGGCCGGCGTCACCTTTCTTGATGGCTGAAGATTTCAGAAGCGCAATCTGGGCATCAGCATGGAGCAGCGCAGCCCCATCAAGGCCAGCCACAGGGCCCTGGCCTGAGGGTTGCCGCGCTGTGTCTGCAATTGCCGGCCGGCGGCCACCACCTGCTGGCGCAGGACTTGCTGCGCCTTGCGGTCGCCTTGGCTTTGTGCGCTCAGCCAGAGTTGCTGGTACTGCTGCACGCTGAGCTGGCAAGGCTCGCCAAACAGATGGCGCGACGAGGTGTTCAACAAGGCCTGAGCCTGCGGAGTGTGTCGTGACTGGTTCATGCGGCCTCCTCTTGTTTCGAAGACTTGCCTGGCGCTTCGCTCTCGCTGCGTCCAAAGGCGTACCAGTCCACATGACGGGTACAGATCATGACCAGGGCCAGCACGCCGAACAGGGCGATGGAGCCGACGACCAGAGCGGTCTGCTCCAGCTGCAGCAGCACATACAGCAGGCCGTACAGGGCCGAGATGGCAATCGCGAACGGCAGGCCGCGTCTGATGCTGCCCAGAATGTGGCTGGCATAAAAGGCCAGCAGAGCCACGCAGGAGCTGGCCGCAATCGCATAGGCCGTGGCAAAGCCCAGATGCTCGGACAGGCTGATCAGCAACAGGAAGAAGCTGCACAAGGCCGAGCCGACCAGCAGGTACTGCACGGGGTGAACGCGCAGCTTTTTCATGACTTCGAACAGGCCGACCGCGACAAAGGTCAGGATCACAAAAAGAATGCCGTATTTGGTGGCGCGCTCGCTCAGCGAATAGACATTGACGGGGTTGACGAACTCCGTGTCCATGGTTTCGAGGCAGGGGCCGCTGTCGTCATGGCCGCGGGCTGCGGAGGCGGCATAGGTTTCCGAGCTGCCCCAGTAGCCAGGGCTGCAAAGACGTTGCTGGCGGGTGAAGGCCGTGCTGGCAGAGGTGGCCAGCGAGGACAGCTCCCAGCTGGCGGTAAAGCCGCTGTCCGTCACTTCGCGTCGGCTGGGTAGAAAGCTGCCGCCAAACGAGGGATGAGGCCAGTCGGCCGTCAGCGTGACCTTGCTTTCCGTGGCGATGGGGCTGAAGGCGAGCTGCTCCGTGCCCAGCAACTGCAGCTTGAGGTCCAGATTCAGGGCTTGGCCTTTTTTCAGCAGGCTGGCGTCAATCTCCGCCTGGATGCCCTTGCCGTAGCGCTCCAGCGGAGTGCCGGATTCGACCGCCAGGTCCTGGCCGTTGGCCTGCAGCGTCGCGCTGCGGATGCCGCGGGGGTCGCTGAGCGCGAATGCCGCAAAGACTTTCTTGCAGCGCACCACGGCGTTGGGCTCGCTGGGTTTGGGCAGCTCCGCATACTGCGCGGCATTGGCAAAACCGGCCGATATCTGGTCGTGCAGCACATAGGTGTTGATGTGGTGCAGGCCGCGTGAGCGCTCTTCCATTTTGGCGTTGGCATCGTGGTTGAGCGTGTCGGGCAGCAGCATGCGCTGGAATTCGCGGGTGCTGTACTCGATTTTCTTGCCATTGGTCGTGCTGGTGGTTTCGGTGCAGTTCTGCACCAGGGCCGGGCCGATCAGCGTCTGCGTGCCGGCCAGGCTGGAGACCACGCTTTGCACGGCGTAGTCGCGGTTGCGTATGCGGTCTTTCACCACATCCTGAATCATGGACAGGCCGGCCATGAGCAAGGCCAGAACGATCAGCAGTGAGACTGTCTTGAACAGCAGTCGGTTTTTCATGCGTGCTCCTGAATGAGGGGTTTCAGGACGCAGTGTCAGCAGCGACTGTGTGGATGCAATGAAGTCTGTGAAGTGGGCGTGAAGTCCTGCTCGAAAGCCTTGGCTGCTCAGCTTTGGGGAGCGAAATCCAGTGTCACGGCAAGGCCGGGGTGACGATTGCGGACATGCATGTTGCCGCCATGAAGATGCATGATGCGGGTGACGATGGACAGGCCCAGCCCGGTGCCGCTGCGCTCTCCGTTGGGTCTGGGTGTCGTGAAGAAGCGCTCGCCCAGGCGGGCCAGCAAGGGCTCGGCCACGCCCGGGCCCTGATCGCTGACGGTGATGCGGTGCGGGGCCAGCTCAAGCTCGATCACGCTGTTCTCTGCAGAGAAATCCAGGGCGTTCTGCAGCAGATTGCTGATCGCCAGAGTGACCAGGCCGGCCTCCCAGGGGCCGCTGCTGTCCACACCGCTCAGGCGCATGGCCATGCCGCGTTGCTCGGCATGGCTTTGCAGGGAGTCTATGGCCTGCCGGGCACATTCCATCAGGCTGCAGCCATGGCTGGTGTCCAGTTGCTGGCGCTGCTCGAGGCGGCTGAGCTGGAGCAGCTGGTCGATCAGGTTTTGCAGGCGCAGGCTCTGGTCCACCACCTGTCCGGCAAACATGGCCCGGTCCTGGGGTGGCAGCTCTTCCTGCAGCAACTCGCCCGCGCCGCGTATGGCGGCTACCGGGCTTTTGAGTTCATGGGTCAGGGCGCGTACATAGCCCTCGATATAGTCGCGCCCTTCCAGGCGCTTGCGCATATTGTCCATGGCCTGGGCCAGCTCGCCCAGCTCGCCGGGCATGTCGGGTATGGCCGCAGGAGCCGAGGCCTGTGCGGGGTGGGCAGACTCGTTGAGCGTGGGGGCCTGCACCTGTTGTGCATAGTTGCGCAGCCGGCGCACGTGAAGCACAAACCACCAGGTCACCGCACAGCCCACGGCGGCGGACAGCAGCACAAACAGCAGGCCGCCGCGCAGAATCTTCTGCTCCGCGCCGTCGACGATTTTCTGTACCGAGCTGGAAGGCTTGGAGGTGGTCAGCACCCCGGCAATCTGGCCGTCCACCATGATGGGCGCGGAGACATACATGACGCTGCTGGATTCGTCCTCCTTGACGGCTCGCGTGGTGCGTGCGCCATATTCACCGCGCAGCGTCAGATAGACATCGCGCCAGCGCGAGTAGTCGGCTCCCTGGTCCCTGCCCTGGGAGTCGAATAGCACCATGCCCCGGGCGTCGGTGACGGTGATGCGCAGATCCAGCGTGGTCTTGCGCGTGTCCCAGATCCAGGCCTGTATCGGCTTTTGCGTGTAGCCCTGCAGCTGAGCGGCAAACGTGCTGTCCGCTCCGGCTTGCAGCCTGCCTTTCTCCATGTCGGCACTGGCCAGCGTGGCAAGCGCATAGGCGGTCTCCACCAGCGTGTCCTCGGTCACCTTGCGCACGCTGGGCTTGATCTCCACCATGAAGACGCGCAGTACGAAAAAGGCGGCCAGACCGTTGATCAGGAAGAAGGCGAAGAAGAGACGCAGGCCCAGACGCATACCGGCTATCCGGGCTGGTTCAGGCTATAGCCCAGACCGCGGTGGGTGACGATGAGCTCCTGATCGGGCAAACGCTCGCGCAGTTTGGCGCGCAGGGTCTTGATATGGGTATCCACCGTGCGGTCCGTGCTCTCGCTGTCCAGCCCCCAGATTTGCTCCAGCAAGGCGTCGCGGCTCAGGATGCGGCCTGCCGCATTGACCAGACTCTGCAGCAGCTGATATTCGCGCCTGGTTAGATCCAGCGCCTTGCTGTGGATCAGGGCACGCTGCCCTTGCTCATCTATTTGAAGTGCTCTCGCAAGCTGGGCGGGTGCTGCAGGCTGAAATTGCCTGGATCGGCGCAGCAGGGCGCGGGTGCGCGCCAGCAGTTCGCGGGGGCTGAAGGGCTTGGTCAGATAGTCGTCTGCGCCCAGCTCCAGGCCCAGAACCTTGTCCATCTCCTCGCCTCTGGCGCTGAGCACCAGCACCGGAACAATCGAGCCGGCAGAGCGCAGCTCGCGGCACCAGTCCAGGCCGTTGCCATCGGGCAGGCCTATGTCCATGAGCAGCACATCAAACGCTGTCCTGCTCCATTGCTGACGCGCATCGGCGATCAGCAGACTGTGGGTGACGGCAATGCCCTCGCGTTCCAGAGCGTAGCAAATCGTTCTTGCAATGGCCGGGTCGTCTTCGAGCAGCAGCACCTGCATGGCTGACGTCTGAGGGCTGAGCATGCGGGTCAGCTGATCGGGTGGATGGCGTCCGGGGCCAGAAACTGCTGAGAGACCTGGATGAATTTGTCGCGAAAATCCAGTGAGCGGTGGCGGCGGACGGTGGGCCACTGCTTCTCGAAGTGCCTGGCGAGAGCTTCGACGAGAAAGACCGAGCGGTGCTGCCCGCCCGTGCAACCTATGCCCACGGTGACATAGCTGCGGTGGTCTCTGGCCAGCAGCGGCAGCCAGCGTTCGAGGAACTGCTGTATATCCAGCTGCATCTGCTGCACCTCGGGCAGGGCGCCCAGATAGTCGGCAACCGGCTTGTCCAGGCCCGTCAAGGCACGCAGTTCCTTGTCGTAGAAGGGATTGGGCAGCATGCGCACATCAAACACATAGTCAGAGTCTGTAGGCATGCTGTGCTTGAACCCAAAGGACTGGAACATCAGCGTCATCTGCCCTGTGGGTGCTTCGATGATCTGCTTGATATAGCTTTGCAGCTGCGCCGACTTGAGGTCGCCGGTGTCGATGACGATGGAGCGGTCGCGCAGCAGGCCCAGCAGCTCGCGTTCCTTTTCGATATCGAGCTCCAGTGCCTGGCGCTCGTTCGTCAGGGAGCCGGGGGACAGAGGGTGGCGCCTGCGGGTTTCCGAAAAGCGCCTGATCAGGGTGCTGCTGTCGGCATCGAGAAAAATCATGCGCGGCATCAGCCCCTGCTTTTTGAGGCGATGCAGCTGCTCAGGCAGCTGAGGTAGGCCCTTGGCGCTGCGTGCATCCATGGCAATGGCCACTTTCTCGTCCTGATGGTTGAGCTTGAGCTCCACAAAGGACTGCAGCAGTTCCGGGGGCAGGTTGTCGACGCAGTAGTAGCCAGCATCCTCCAGCGCATGCAGCGCAACGGATTTGCCCGATCCGGACATGCCGCTGATCAGAACAATCTCCATGGACATGATTTCAAACTCCTCTGACTTTGCCGCTTTTGCGTGCTGTAGTGCTGGCCTTGGCACTTCGGGCCTGGGTGGCCGATGGACGCTGGGCGCTGTTTGCGGCCTGCTTTGCAGGCAATCTTGCCATGGCCAGCATTTCTCTGGCATGGGCCATGGTTGCTTCGGACAGGTGCTCGCCGCCCAGCATGCGGGCCATTTCCATCTCGCGCTCCTCGCCAGTCAGCGGATCCACGCTGCTGATGGTGGTGTTGGACTTGGGGCGCTTGGTCACCCGGTAGTGCTGGTCTGCGTAGGCAGCGACCTGGGGCAGGTGAGTGACGGCCAGCACCTGGCGTGAATCGCCGAGCGAGTGCATGAGGCGGCCCACGGTTTCGGCCACGGCTCCGCCCACGCCGGAGTCCACCTCGTCAAAGATCAGGGTCCCGGCCTGGCCCAGTTCGCTGGTGGTCACGGCGATGGCCAGCGAGATGCGCGACAACTCGCCGCCCGATGCCACCTTGGCAACGGGTTTGGGCGTGGCGCCGGTATGGCCTGCAACCAGAAAAGTGATGCTGTCCGTGCCCGCGGGACTGGCGGCATCGGCATGCTCGAGCTGCACTTCGAAACGGCCGCCCTTCATGCCCAGGCTTTGCATGGACTGGGTGATGGCGCGTGACAGGCGTGGTGCAGCAAGGGTGCGCTGCTGCGAGATTTTGCGCGCCTCGGCCTGATACCTGAGATGGGCGGCTTGCTCTTTGGCGCGCAGCCCCTCCACGTCGACGGCAGCATCCAGCTGGTGCAGCTCCTGTTTCCAGCCTTCGAGCAGGGCGGGCAAGTCCTCGGGTGTGCGCTTGTAGCGGCGCGCCAGTTGCATCCACAGCGACAGGCGTTCATCGAGATCGGCCAGCAGCTCGGGATCCAGATCGGCGCGGCGCAGATAGGCTTGCAGCGAGTGACGGGCATCGTGCAACTGGGCCACACAGGAGCCCAGTACGTCGGCAATGCTCTGAAACTCAGGCTCAAGATGCTCCTGGTCCTGCAGCAGGTGGTGGGCCCTGCCCAATGGGGTGGCTGCTCCCGAATCGTCATCCTCCAGCAGTTGCAGGCAGGACTGGGCCGAGTCCATCAAGGTCTGCGCGTGTGACAGACGTGTGTGCTGGGCATTGAGCTCATCCCACTCTTCGGCGCGCGGCGACAGCTTGTCCAGCTCGGAAATCTGCCATTGCAGGCGTTCCCGTTCGCGTTGCAGATTGTCCTGGGCCGATAGCGCCTGCTCCAGTGCCTGATGGTTCTGGCGCCAGTCCAGCCAAAGCGATTTGAGCTGGGCCGTTTCAATGCCACCGTAGGTATCCAGCATGGCGCGTGCTGCATCCGGGCGGGTCAGGCTTTGCCAGGCATGCTGGCCGTGAATGTCGATCAGTTGATCGCCCAGATGGCGCAGCTGCGTGGCTGTGGCGGGAGAGCCGTTGATCCAGGCGCGGCTGCGGCCCAGACTGTCGATGACGCGGCGCAGCAGCAAATCCTGCTCCTGCGCAAAACCCGACTCTTCCAGCCATTCATGAAGATGGGGCGGGCAATCGAACTCTGCGCAAATATCTGCCTGAGGGCAGCCTTCGCGCACCACCTGTGCATCGGCTCGTGCGCCCAGCACCAGTTGCAGAGCGTCGAGCATGATGGATTTGCCGGCCCCGGTTTCGCCGGTAAGCACCGTGAAGCCGGTCTGCCAGTCCAGATCGAGTGACTGGACAATCACAAAGTCCCGCAGGACGATGCGCTTCAAGGCCATGGTCAGACGCCTCCCTCGTTCCAGCCCAGTTTTTTGCGCAGGGTGTCGAAGTAATTCCAGCCCTTGGGGTGCAGAAAGTGCACGCTGTGATCGGCGCGCGTCACCAGGATGCGGTCACCATGCTGCAGCGATTTCAGTGACTGCATGTCAAAGTTCGCGCTGGCGTCGCCTCGGCCGCCCACCACCTCGATAGTCACTTCCTGAGCGTCGGAGAGCACGATGGGGCGGTTGGAGAGGTTGTGCGGCGCGATGGGCACCATCACCCAGGCCGGAATCGAAGGGTGCAGCATGGGGCCGCCGGCCGAGAGCGCATAGGCGGTGGAGCCTGTGGGAGTGGCCACGATCAAGCCGTCCGCGCGCTGGTTGGAGACAAAGCTGCCGCCGACCTCGATGCGCAGCTCCACCATGCCCGAGGTCGAGCCACGGTTGACCACTACATCATTCATGGCCTGGGCTTCAAACACGCACTGGCCGTCGCGCATGACGCGAGCATTCATCAGGGTGCGTTCGTCTTCCTCGTACTCGCCCTGCAGTATGGGCGTGATGGAGGCTTCGAATTCGTCCAGGGCGATATCGGTGACAAACCCCAGGCGGCCCTGGTTGATGCCGACCAGCGGCGTGCCATAGCGCGCCAGATGGCGGCACACGCCCAGCATGGTGCCGTCGCCGCCCACCACCAGGCCGAGGTCGCAATGCCTGCCCAGACCGTCAACGTCCATGCTCGGGTAATCGGGCAGGCCCGCATAGATGGCGGACTGGGTATCCAGAATCACCTCACAACCCAGGCTGCGCACGTAACCGGCAATCCGTTGCAGCGCTTCGCTGGCTGCATCGGACGGAACGCCTGCTGCGGGTGTGTGGTACTTGCCGATCAGGGCAATATGGTGGAACGTGGATGTCATCTGGGAAATTACATCATTAAAGAGATGTAAGTTTTTTGATTTTCGAAAGCATCTTTGTCTTCACGGCACTGTCACGCTCGCCTTCTATGGCGGCGATGACGATCCAGTCTTTCACATTCTGGCCTAGCTCTTCTGCCAGTGCGCCAGCAATCGCTGGGCTCAGTGAACCCCGGTATTTGGCCGTGTAAAGGCTTCGCTTCGCTAGGCCAAGTAGGTCAGCCCATGCGCTCAAGTCTCTGACCTTTTCGGCGTCTGCTAGCAGGTTCATTGTCGATTGCATATAGGCTCCTTACTCATGTTGTATAACGGTTACACATGATGAATAAATCATACGCTCCTATTGTTATTCAATGTGAGTAACGCTAGTCTCCGTTTCGTTACTCAATGTGAGTAATGAAACAGGAGCGGCCAATGTCTCAAAACTCTTCCCCGGATAACGTCCCCATCGCCAAGCATGGCACTGCCGATAGCCTGGCCGCTCCCGGTTGTGTCGGCGCTGGGGGCACCCTCAATCAGTCGATTCGCAAATCATCTAGCCGTGCGTTGTTCGTTGATGACTTGTCTGGCATGAGCGTCCAGCGGAACCCAGGCGGTGCCGGTGGCGCTTGGGGTGATGGAGCAGCAGGCAGTTTGAACCGGGCTTCTGAGATTCCATCTCTGACGCCTGCTTTGATCGCCGAGTACAGCACCCAGTACGTGAGCAGCATTCCTATGGTTGCTGCGATGAATGGCAATAGCAGTCCTAGCCCAATAAATCCCATGGTGGCTTCTCCCTCTTTAGAAGCTGCCGATCTTAAAGATCCTCCATTTGCTCTCGCCTGTCGCAACAGCGCTCAGTGGCAATCCATTGCTGACTTCCTGACTCGTCAGAACCTGCGCCAAGTGCTGAAGGCCCGCGCGCAGGCCGCTGCGGCGAGGGGCCCCGCTTGCGGGGACACGTCCGTAGCGGGCGAAGCCCGAACCCTCCCCGTTGGTAATCACGGGGAGATCGTTGCCAAGGGAGTGAGCGCATGAGCACCCGCGAATTCGTCGTCTTGTTCATCGTGTGCGTTGTCGTGAGCTGCACAACGGTGTTTGGGGGCTTTCAATGACTCGTCCCTCTCTGGTTCTTGATGGCAATGAGGTCAAGCTGCGCCTGCAGGCCGAGCGCACAAAGTCATCTGGCGCTGTGCATATCGACTGGCTGCGCTTCACCACTGACCTCAAGCACGCACCTATCCCCACGCTGGAAGTGCTGTTCCCCACGCCTGTGCAGGACTCGCTCCTGAATCCGCGCAGTCTCGCTGAGCTGGATATAGAGCAGTACCGACGCATGAAGTTGTTGCGCGTCCTGCGTGACATGCCAGATCAGGACTTCGCAGCCAGTGCCCAAGCGCATGCCCTGGCGCAAAAGGTCTGCAAGGCTCTCGGCCCTGATTTCAGCATTGAACCCGAAGTGAAAAAAGGCCATGACTTCTACCGCTTCCGGTGGTCGATTGTTCGCAATGACGCTGAATGCGCATGGGTGGGCTTCCTGGCCTCGGGCGAGAGCCCACGCCAGCAAGCACAAGCCAAGACCATTCACGCCAACGTCTACGGCTCCGCATGCACCTTTGCCCGTGGTGACTGGCGTCATCGCATGGCAAATCTCATTGAAGAGGTGAACGGAAAAATCACCCGTATTGACTACGCCCTGGACTTCTTTGATGGCATTCGGGGTGGCCTGGAGCGTATCCGTGATGACTGGCATGCCGGCCTGATGGATGTGAATGGGCGCAGGCCCAAAGCCAACACCGTCGGCCCATGGGTCGATGGCGGTCGCGGTCGCTCCTTCTACTTCGGTAGCAAGGAAGCGGGCAAGCAAACCAATGTCTACGAAAAGGGCGTGCAGCTCTTTGGCGAACTGGATGCAACGCAGTGGGAGCGTGTGGAACTGCGCTACGGAAACAAGCTCCGCGACTTGCCGGTGGACATGCTCCGCCGCGCTGATGACTTCTTCGCAGGTGCCTCGGACTGGCATCAAAAGATGCTTGCAGAGCACGGCAAATACGCCGAAGGCGAGGGCGTCAAGGTGCGCTCAAAACAGGCTGTTCAGACCGTCAAGGCCGAAGTCACGCGTGCTGTGCGTTGGCTGACGAATACCGCTGGTGCAAGCGTAGCGCTGGCCTTTGAATTCCTCGGCCATGACGAATTTCTAGAAATCGTCACTGGCCGCAAAAAGCCGGGACGGCTTGCCAAGTTCTCCAACTTAGAAATCAGCGCCGCCTGTGCGTCGCTGCATGCCCAAGTTTTTCAACCCAAGGTCCGTTCTATCGGACTAGCCCACTAAAGGAGCGGCTCCCATGAAGATGACAAGCCAAGCAGTGCTGTTCGGTATCGAGTGCAGCAAAGGCGAATTCGAAAACACCAAATACGACTCGACCAAGTTCCACCTGTCGGTGGACATGGCCCAGAAGAGCAACGGCAAGAGCCTGGGCATCGTTACACGCCCATTCAAGTTCGGTGACAGCACCGAATTTCAGAAGTGGGAACACCTTGCCGACCTCATGGGCCGTGGCCGTGGTGTGCCCGTCGAATGCGATTTCGATGTGGTCGCCAGTGCTGACGGCGTGAAGCTGACCCTGTTGGCCATCAAGACCGCCAGCACGGCCAGCGCCAAGGGCGCACCAGCTCAAGCCTGACCATGCCCCGTTACGTCATCCAGTCGGCCACTACAGGCCGCTTTCTAACGGCAGACCCTGAGGGCGGTGAGCCTCTGTGGGTCTCTCTGCTCCAGCAGGCTGGCGGTGGTGTGACGGATGACCATGAGCGCATTGCCCAGCTCATGGCCGACTACTGCGAGCCAGATGATTTTCCGCAGGTGATCGACCTCGACCGCCTGGGCACTGCAAACGACTACTGAGGTCATTCGATGACTGACGGACAAGACGAAATCGACGCCGACACGGCTTGCTGCAAGGAATGCGGCGCGATCAACGTGGGCTTCTACCTGGACGAGCTCGTCCAGTGCGGATGCCCTTCATGTGGGTCGCATGACCTGATGACCTATCAGGAATACAGCGATGACTTTGACGACTACTTGAGAGAGATCGGGGGCTGATATGGATATCCAGGACGACACCTGCTGCTGCTATCAGTGCGGCGCAATCAACATCGGTTTCACGCTTGAAGAGTGCGAAACCTGCCCTGAGTGCGGTGCATATGACATCGCTGCTTATGAGGACGTCTGCCATGAGGTCGACAACACCGACCAGGGCGACTAATGACCCTCTTCGTCTGCACCCAGATCGAAGCGCCATGCCAGCCCGGCAACCAGGTCGCGATAACGGAAATCACCGTTCAAGACTTTGCCGCGCTGGGCATCACGCCCGCAAGCATTGGCACTTCCGTCGCTCTGGGCTTCGGAATGGTGTTCTTCCTGGCCATGCTCGGTTTCGGCCTGGGTGTGGTGCTCCAGATGATTCGTCGTCACCTGTGAGATTGCAGCTGAGAGCTGGCATTTCGCCTGTTCTCCGGTGCAAGTTCGCACCTTGTTTGATGAAAGGAAATCCTATGAAAAAGTTCAACGCTCTGCCCGCTCTGCGCGCTCGTTCTGTTCAAGCTGCTCTGGCAGTTGCTGCCATGGTTGCTGCTTCTGGCGCTCACGCTGCTGGCCTGGACGATCTGTTTGCCGAGGTGGATCTGTCCGGCATTGCCACCAAGGTCACCGCCCTGGCCGTGGTGATCGTTGGCATCGCCCTCGTGATGAAGGGCCCTGCCATCGTCAAGCGCATCATCGCCAAGATCTAAGGCGTCGCCATGCTGATCGTCGCCCTGGTTGTCGCCGTGCACGCTGCGTTTGCGCTGATCGGTGCAATCGGGGCGATTTGCTTTTTCATGCTCGCAAGGATCTAGGCATGCGCAACATCATCCAGGTCCTTTTCCTCTTTGTTCTCTCCTTCTGCAGTACTGCGTTCTCTGCCGAGCAATGCGAGACACCATTCTCTCAAATCGGCGGTCAGTATTACTACGGCGAAATGGCCATTTGCAACGCGAGCGGCGCGCGCTATAACCCCAAATGGAGTGCGACTAGAGCGCAAATCTCTGGATCTAAAATTGTCTGCTATGGCTCTTCAAAGCAGGGCGATGGATCCACTGTTGAGGCGGTCATGGCCTATGTGGATTTCTCCATTGCCCCTTGTCCTGTTTGCCCTGCGGGGCAGTATTTTGACAAGGCTAAGGGACAGTGCACGCAAGATAAGTGCTCTGCGCTTGCCGCCTTTTGCGCTGCCGCCAAAGGCTCTCAGCATTCATATGCCACCTACGATGGTGATGCAGCTACATCCTGCTATCAGCCTCCTGATGACCTGTTTTGGCACGAACCTAAGTTTCCTGGCTGCAGCCAAGGTTGCATGGCGAATGCCGGCCCAAGCACAGGCGTAACCGATAGCACCGGCAAAACCCTCTACAAGGGCATGGGCACCCTTACAGGCGGCAAGTGCAGTTATGGCACGCCTAGTGAGCCTTCTGCGCCTGATGCACCGCCTCCTGCGGAAAAAGCCGAACCAATAGACAAGCGTTGCGCCGGGCAAACCGGAACGGTAAACGGCGACACGGTTTGCATACCTGCTGCGAGTGCCACAGGCGTGGACTGGACAGGTACCACAAAGAACAGCGACGGCACCAGCACCGAAGGCAAGACCACCACAACATGTTCTAACGGCGTCTGTGAGTCCACCACTACTAAGACCACCAAGGACGCTAGCGGCAACGTTACAGGCACTACGACCTCGACAGACAAGGTTAGTCAGGACCAGTACTGTGCAAAAGCCAAAAACAAGGACGGCATGCTTTGCGCTGCGGTCAATGCAAATCCTGTCCCGGGCAAGGACAGCCAGAGCGGCACAGGCTCAGGTACTGGAAGCGGTAACGGGAACGGCGATGGCGACGGCTGCACCATCAAAGATTGCGGCAGCGACACAGGCGGTGGCCCTGGTAAGGCGGGTCTTCCTGGTACTGGAGCTGGTGAGTTCGGCAATCTCTATGAACCCAAGTATCCGCAGGGGCCTGTAGAGGTCTGGAAGCAAAGCAGTGCAGGCATCAAGAACTCCGGTCTTGGCTCTCTCGCAATGGCCTTGATGCCAAAGATCGGAGACGGCGGATCTGCACCAGTCTGGATTGTCGATTTCAACTTCTGGCCCCTGGGCGATATGGGCACGCATGACATATCTCCGCCGCTCTGGCTCTGGGCGGCTCTTATGTCCATCACCATCCTGACCGCGCTCGTTACCGCGCGTCGCCTGATCTTCGGAGGCTGAGCATGCTCGACTGGCTCAAGCGTCGTATTGATGCATTTTTCTCGTGGCTCACGGAGTCTCTGACTGAGTATTTCAAGTGGGCCAAGGATGTTGTTGATGCTTGGTACAAGTGGGCTGCAGATCTCATCAAGGCCATCTTTAAGGCCGCCTGGGACATGTTCACGGATGCCGTGTCCTGGCTGATTGAGAAGCTCTTCGAGATCATCAAAGCTGCGCTCGATCTGGTCGATGTTTCGCCCCTCAAAGGCATCGCTGACAACATCAACCTGCCGCCCGAGATTGTCAATGTGATGCAGCTATCGGGCATTGGTACGGCCATGGCCATCGTCGTCGTGGCTATTGGCATACGGCTCACGCTCCAGCTCATCCCGTTCACAAGGCTCGGCTCATGATCAACGGACTAGAGGGCATTAACGGCTCCGGCAAGAGCTATGAGGCAGTGGCCTTTCATGTGCTGCTTGCGCTTAAAGCCGGCCGCATGGTCATCACGAACCTGCCTCTCAATGTCGAAGCCTTTGCCGCTATCGATCCGGCGTATCGCGACTTGATCGAAGTCCGCACCAAGCCAGCGCCACGCCTTGGCAATTGGAACGCGGCAAATATTGCAGAAGAGGATGCGTTTCAGCTCTGGACAGATCGTGAGCCTGAGCCTCAGCCTGAAAACGTTTTTACGTTCGGAACTGTTTGGGATTACTACAGCACTTGGCGTAGTCCAAAAGGCCAAGGGCCGTTATATGTCGTGGATGAATGCCATGTGGCATTCCCGAAGCTCGGCACACCTGACAGCGTGGTTCAGTGGTTCAAAATTCACCGACATTTCAATGCCGACGTCTTGCTACTGACGCAAAGTTTCCGAGACATTAATCAGCCCATCGCTAGCCTGCTTGCCACACTGATTAAGTGCCGCAAGGCCGATATTCTGGGCAAGAGCGATAAGTACATCCGCAAGGTGCATGCGGGCTATCGTGGAGCGCTTATCCAGACAGATGAGCGCGAATACAAGAAGCAGTATTTCGGGCTGTACCGCAGCAACACGCAAAGTAGCGGATCTGCTGAATCCGGGGTGACTGACGTCAACCCCATGATCGTCAAATTCAACCGCTTCAAATGGGCTTGGATGGCTCTCTCGCTGCTCTGTGTGGTGTGGGCCTTCTGGCCTGATGGTGAGCGCGATGTATGGGGCCGCAGGGTCGTGCCTTCGCCACCCGTCAAGCCGCGCGTCCTCGGGCCAGCACCTGGAGCTGCTGTGACGCCAGTTGTTGCTTCACCCACTCCCACGCCGGCCGAGCCTAAGCTCCTGGAGCCTCAACCGGCCACCGCGGCCGAGGCAGCACCTCAGGTGAAAGACCCGCTGTTCGGCAAGCAGTTGCACGTCGCAGGTGATCTGTCGAAGAAGGGCAAGAGCGTCATGCTCTTCATCGTCAGCGACGGCACCCGCCGCATGTTTGAGGTCACCAGTGATGATTTGCAGGATGCGGGCTACAGCGTCAAGCGCTTGGCTACATGCATGGTCACGGTGAAGTTTGAAGGCGTAGTTCGGCCCGTCACCTGCGACGCGCCATACCTCAACACCGGCGGCCAGGACAGGCCACTTGTCATTGATTCCGCGACTGGTGCCCGCAGCGATGGCCGCAACACCCGCTATAGCAACGCGCCAATGCCCCAGGAAGTGGCCCAGGTGCGCCATGAACAGCAGCAACAGACAAGCAGCTACCTTGAGGCCCTGGCGAAGCGCAATTCGCAGGTGCGCTCTATCCTGATGGATAACTAGCGTTATGCGATCACGATTGCGCCGCGTTCTGCTTGCGATCGCAGCACCATCTTGCGGTAGCTATTTGCGCTCTCGTACTCGTTGCGGCTTACTGTGGGGATGGGCTTGCTCAGTGCAAGCTTGAGTTGGCCATCTTTCGCAAACTTCATGAAGGCTCGCGCGCGAGTCTGAGCATCTTTCCACCACTGGGGGATTGCGGGGACTGCCGGATATTCAACCAGGCCGCGCGCCTTCATGGCCTTGGTGATGAAGCTGCGGATCTCGCGGCCGAGGCGCGTAGTGGGGCGCGATGTGTTCCAGATCGGCCTGCCGAAAGGCAGCACCAGTTGCAGCGCCATTGCCTCTGCATACTTCCTGAAATTTGCTGCGATTGCCATGATTTGCCGCCTTTCTGGTGTACCGGGCCCCTAGATTCGGAGCCGGGTCGTCAACTGTCTGCTGCCCGTTTAACTGTCCCTTGCTTGCACCGTTCCCCTGAGTTCTTCGCCGTGCCTTTAGCGGTATCAGGATGGCGTTTCGGAGTGGGGAAGCTTTGTAAAGCGGAGCTTTATGAATACCCCCGGAGAAAGGACAAGGCCGAAGGCCGCTCCTGATTTAGCGTGGCCGAAGAGGCGAAAACTCCGGGGAATGGTGCTGGGCGCGACGTATCACGGGCAGCTGACGCCGTGCGGCGAGCACATAGAGCACCGAAGAGTGCTCATTCTTTGGATGTACAAGAGGGGTGGGATTAGTGACTGTTTACGGTTATGCGCGCGTCTCAACACAAGACCAGACGACAGCGACTCAGATGGCTGCATTGCTGAAATCTGGCATTGAGAAAAAGAACATCGTTCAAGAGAAAAAATCGGCTGTTAAAACTCGTCCAGCACTTGAGCAGCTGCTGAGAAAACTCAAGAAGGGCGACGTCCTGGTCGTCTACAAGCTGGATCGATTAGCGCGCAGTGTTTCGCACTTCATCAAGGTTTTTGAAGACCTCCAGGCGCGCAAGATTGACTTTCGTTCACTCACTGAGGCTATTGAGACCACGACGCCCCATGGCCGGATGTTTCTGCATCTGCTGAGTGCGTTCGCTGAGTTTGAGCGCGAGTTGATTCGGGAACGTTGTCTTGCAGGTCAGCGGGCTGCGCGTGCTGCTGGAAAGACTTGGGGGAGGAAGCGGGCTTTGAGCGATGAGGATGTTGCAGCAGCTGTGTCTGCATGGCGCTCTGGCTGGTACAAGCAAAAAGACCTTGCTGAGATGCTTGATGTGTCAGTTGCTTGCTTAAGAGATCACATCTATCGTGCCGAAAAGCGAGGGCGCTGGCTGGAAGTGAACTTACGTAAGTAAAATGAAATCATGCTCGACGAACGTGCCAAGTTATTGCTCAAAGCGCTGATCGAGCGTTACATCGCTGACGGTCAACCAGTCGGCTCGCGCACTCTTTCACGTGCATCCGGGCTTGAATTGTCGCCTGCCACCATACGCAACGTGATGGCCGACCTGGAAGAGATGGGCCTGATCATCAGCCCTCACACATCGGCAGGCCGCGTGCCGACAGCCAGGGGATACCGCCTGTTTGTCGACACCATGCTGACTGTGGACCGCTGCGATCTTGTAACGCCCGGCCTGATGCCTGAACAGCCGCAGAAGGTGATTGCCAATGCGGCCAATCTGCTGTCCAACCTCTCCCAGTTCGTGGGTGTGGTCATGGTGCCGCGTCGCAGCTCCGTCTTCAAGCATATCGAGTTCGTGCGCCTGTCGGAGCGGCGCTTTCTGGTCATCATCGTCTCGCCCGAAGGCGATGTGCAAAACCGCGTGATCTTCACGGATGTGGATTACGAGTCCTCGCAACTGATAGAAGCCTCGAATTTCCTCAATCACCATTACGCCGGTTTGACAATGGAGGAGGTGCGCACGCGGCTGCAGACCGAGGTGGAGCAATTGCGGGGCCAGGTTGCCAGCCTCATGCAGGCAGCGGTGAATGTAGGCACTGAGGTCATGAGCAACCATGATCGCGAGGATGTGGTGATCGCCGGCGAGCGCAATCTGCTGTCCGTGAGCGATTTTTCCAGCGATATGGGCAATCTGCGCCGCGCTTTCGACCTGTTCGAGCAGAAAACGCAAATCCTTAGGTTGCTGGATTTCTCCAATCAGGCTGATGGCGTACGCATTTACATCGGCGGCGAGAGCCAGACCGTGCCGTTTGAAGATTTGTCTGTAGTGAGTGCTCCCTATGAGCTCGACGGCAAGGTGGTTGGCACCTTGGGGGTGATCGGCCCCACGCGCATGCACTACGACAAGATGATTCAGATTGTCGATATCACATCCAAACTGGTGAGCAATGCTCTGAGTCACAAGCGTTAGGCCCTACAATGGCGAAGTTTTTCTGGTGGCAGCCACGGCTGTTGTCAGTGTTGGGGCGTTAGCTCAGTTGGTTAGAGCAGAGGACTCATAATCCTTTGGTCGTCGGTTCAAGTCCGCCACGCCCTACCAAGCTGCATGAAAGCCTGCCGTCTTCATCGATGGCAGGCTTTTTCTTTGCATGAACGCGAAAAAGTTGTCGATTTGGTCCGAGAGCCGTTTTTGCACTGCTAGAATACAACCCTGTTGCGGCTGTAGCTCAGCTGGATAGAGTACTTGGCTACGAACCAAGGGGTCGTGGGTTCGATTCCTGCCAGCCGCACCACAAAACGTCAAGCCTCAGAACTGAAAAGTTCTGAGGCTTTTTCGTTTCTGGGGTCAGGCTTTGGGTATCAGCAGGGTGAAGCTGCTGCCTTGGCCCAGCTGGCTGCTTATCTGCAGGCTGCCGCCATGACGCTGTGCCACGGTGCGCGTGAAGGCCAGGCCCAGGCCCACGCCATCCATGCGCTGGTGTTGCTGCAGGCGCTCGAACGGCTGGCTGAGTCTGGCCAGCGATGCCTCGTCCATGCCGGAGCCATGATCGCGCACGGCGATGCCCCATTGGCTGTCTTGCTCGACAACGGCGACTTCCACTTGGGCGCCGCCATCCCCAGTCGGTGGCTTGCCGTATTTGATGGCATTGCTCAGCAGGTTGATGACGGCGCGGTGCAGCAGGCCGGGGTCGCCATGCACGCAGGCTTCGGCATCCGGCAGCTCGAACACCAGTCGCATGTTCTGCTGCTGGGCAAGGGTCCAGCAATCCGAGACGGCCTGATCCGCCAGCAGACCAAGATCCACGACTTCGCTGCGGTATTGCTGCTGCTGGGCTCTGGCCAGATGCACAAAATCGTCTGCCAGCTGAAGAGACGACTGGGCATAGCCCTCAATGCGGTCAAACAGTGCATCTTGCGACTCGATGCGCTTGCCTGTGCGCTGCATCTCCAGCAAGGTGATGATGGAGCCTATCGGGGCTCGGATATCGTGGGAGATGAACTGCATGGCCTGGTCGCGCTGGGCCTGTGCACTGCGCAGGTCGCTGATATCGACCAGGGTGATGAGCCAGCCTGAGGTGGGCGGTGCCTCGAAGCTCTGGCTCAGCAGCATCAGATGGCGGCCCTGGGTGTCGCGCCCTTCACTCTGGCGTGACAGAGTGGCTTGCTGCAATGCACTGTGCGTGAGCAGTGGCGTGCTGCAGGCAGTGCGGCCACCGTCGCTGCTGGCGCTGTTCAGGCCGTGGAGCAGGGCGACCAGATCGTCACCTTGCTGGAGTTTGTGCTCCAGGCTTTCGATATAGCGGTGCGCGGCCGTGTTGGCAAGCAGCAGCAGCCCTTCGCGGTCGCAGACAAAAGTGGCCGAGGGCAGTTGGCGCAGGCTTTCGCTGACGAAGTGATGCAATGCGCGCAGCTGGCGCGAGGCTTGCTCCACAGCGTCGATCCGCTGATCGAGGGCATCGCTCTTGAGCGAGGGCGCGGGCAGGCCCTGGCCCTGCAGATCGCGCAGCTCCAGCGCCAGAAAGCGTGTGGCGGCGCGCAGGCGCAGCCAGCTCCAGAGCGGGTAGGCAAGCGACAGGCTCAGCAGTGCCGCAGCGGGGGCTGTCTGCACATGACCCCAACGTGGCGCCAAACCGGCTATCGACAGACTGAGCAAGGCCAGCAGGATGCTGGAAATCAGCCCGCCAGAAGGGCCGAGCCAGGCCAGAGCCAGCAGGCCCAGCAGTACGGGCAGCACATTGAGGCTGCGGTTGAGCGTGGCAGTGGCTGGCTCCAGATGTGTGCCCTCAAGGATGCCGTTGAGCACATGGCCCAGCATCTCCACATTCGAGATCAGGCGCGCATCAAAGCCGATGGGGGCTGTGAATTTTTCGCCAAGACCTGCGGCAGTGGCTCCAATCAGCACGTATTTGCCGCGAAAAGCGACCGCTGGGATATTGCCGCGCAGGATGTCGATATAGGAGTAGGTGGTGAACGGCGAGCCCAGGCTGTTCTGGCGGTCCCGCGAAGCCCGGGCAAAAGCGATGAACTGGGGCTGCAGCTTTTGCCAGGAGTTGGCTGCAACCGAGTCTGCTGGAGGTGGGGCAGATGGTTGGCAGGGTTGGGTGGTCTGGCCCACGCAGTGCAGGCTCAGCGCCATATGCCACCAGAGCTGGCCGGCCTTGCCTTCCTGCGCATAAAAGCGTCGCACCACACCGTCGGCATCCACAGGCATCTGGGTGTGCCCCAGAGCAGCAGCCTCGCTGGCAAGGCTCTGTAAAGGGGTGGTGGCAGCGCTTTGCGCGGCGCGCGTGACGGGCAGCACTACGTTGCCGCTTTTTTGCAGTGCTCGTTGCAGCAGCAGATCGTCGCCGGGGTAGTCCCAGTCTTCCTCGCTGAAGACCACATCCATGCCGATGGCGCGGGGCTGCCCTTGAGTGATGCGCTCCAGCACGGCGGCGTGCAGCGCGCGGCGCCAGGGCCAGCGGCCTATGCTGTCGATACTGTCATCGTCGATGGCCACGATGACAACCTCGGGCGAGGCTGGACGCTGATGAAGCCAGGCCGAGGTGTCCTGAATAATGCCGTTGAAACGTGCCAGCTGCCCCGGGCCGCTGAGCCACCAGGTCATGCCGAGCAGGAAAGCGCTAAGCAACAGCCAGCTCAGGCGCAGGTCCTGCAAGCGGTTTTTACGCAGGTTGGGCGCTTCAACCATGTGGGTGACTCGGTGAGAAGCTCATAAAACAATAGCTTCCAGCGCTTGTCATATAAGCGATCAAGATATGAATCCTATGAAGCTTCATGGAATTCAAGCGCTGGCAGCTATGGTTTTTACTGGCGCATCAAGCGTGAACCGTCGCCGGAAGTCAGCGCCTGCCCCTCGGATGAGGTCACCCAGTTGCCGGTCTGGAATTGGCGCGCGACAGAGAGATTGCTGCGCAGGCCGTTGGCATCCTCGACCTGCATCTGCAGATAGTAGGTGCCAGGAGGCAGATCCTGCGTGCTCCACTGAGGCTGGGTTATCCAGGTGTCGATCAGGGGCGCAGTGAAACCGGCGTCGCTGGCCACCACGATACGGTAGCGTTGACCCTCTTCACCTGCCCAGTGAATATGGCTGCTGCCTTCGCCGGGCGCGCCGCCGATCTGCAGTTCGGGCGATTTGGGTGCCAGGGCCAGTTTCATCTTTTGCGGGGCGGCGAAAGGACCCGCATCCGGCTGGCCGTTGCCGAGCTTACGGATGCTGCCTACGCGCCACATATATTCGCCGACAGGCAGCTTGGCCAGCGTACTGGCAGACAGGGCACAGTCCTTGAGGTCGTTGGCGTCGATGAGCGGCTGGGCAAAGCTGCCGTCGGCTGTGGCTACCTGGATGCGGTAGGCCGAGGCTTCCGCCACCTGGGTGCATTGCAGGCCGTGCTGGCCCTGTCCGATGGTGGCTTCAGGTGCTGGAGACTCATAGAGCGGCGGCACAGGATGAGCTTTGACGCGCAACACTTGCACGCTGCGTTTGCCAGGAATGCCGTTGGCGTCAATGGCGCGAATGGCCGCAATGTAGCTGCCGTCTTCGACACCTGTCAGGCGTGCAGGCGACCTTGTGAACATGCCGCCGCGCACGATCTGGGTCAGCTCCTTGTCCTGAGCGAGCAGCACTTGGTAGCGCACGGCACCAGCCATGGCTGGCAGGGGCAGGCTGACCCAGTTGGCGTCTTCGACAAGAGCGGGCCAGGCCGCAATATCGGGAGCCCCCAGCATGGCTGTGGGCTTGCCGATCTGGCCGTTTGCGGAGACGGACAGACCTTGACCTGGCCTGAGCAAGGCTGAGGGCTGGCCCGTCTGCACGGCGACCGAGCCTTCGTCGACGGCAGCAGCCGTGCGGCCCTCGTCATCACTCATCACCAGAAACTGGGTGCCGCGCACGCTGGTCGAGGCCGCCGGGGTGCGCACCTCGAAGCGGCGCTCGCCATTGGCTTGCCTGGACACTTTTGCTTCAATTGCGCCCTCGCGCAGATCGATGACGGACTGCAGACTGCCGGCTCGGCCTTTGCGGCGCATCTGGCGCAGCTCGACATCGGATTCGGACTGCACGCGCACCAGTGAGCCATCTGCGAGGCGCACGGAGACAAAGGCGTTGGCCGGAACCTGGAGCGAATCGCCTTCCTGCAGCAGCTGGCCTTTTTGCACGGGCTGAGGCGGCGCGTTGACGGAGTCTGCGAGATGGCTCGCAGAGCGTGTGCTTTGCACATCGCCTTGCACAAACACCACCGAAGCCATCGCGGCGCGCAACAGGCGTGTGGGAATTTCCAGCACCGAACCGGGGCGCAGGCGCAGGGGGTTTTCCACCTTGTTGTGACTTTGCAGCGCTGTCCAGCGCTTGTGGTCGCCCAGATAGCGTTCTGCCAGCATCTCCAGCGTATCTCCAGTCACCACGCGGTGGGCAATGGCATCGTTGCCGCGAGGAGTGATCTGGGCATGGGCCAGACCTGTTGCCGTCATCCCTCCAAACGCCACCCACAGCATGCCTGCGCCCAGAATGGGCATCGGGGAGTGGACGGAAAAGAGGTTTTGACGTAAATCAGGCATTTTTAAAGCTAGGTTATGGGGGCTGCCGAACTCAGGCAGCTGGGGCTGCGGGCTGCGCAGCTTCGGGGGCATCCAGGCGGTAACCATAGCCATAAACGGCTGAAATGGCATAGGGCTGACCAGCGCGCAGGTTCAGCAGATTGCGCAGGCGCGAGACATGGGTGTCCAGCGAGCGCGACTGCACCTCGGCGTTGTGGCCCCAGACGACTTCGCGCAGATGATCGCGCGAGAGCAAACGGCCTTGGTTCTGGAACAGCGTCAATGCCAGAGTGTATTCACGGTGCGTAACCTCCACGGGCTGGCCGTCCATCTCTATGCCATTGGTGGTGGTGAGAAAGCGGTAGGGGCCGAAGTCCAGCACGCTTTGTGCCGTCAGCGGATAGGCACGGCGCAGCAGGGCAGCGATGCGAGCACGCAGCTCGCCCGCGCGGATGGGCTTGATCATGAAGTCATCGGCGCCGCTGGCCAGGCCTTCGACAATGTCGGCCTCTTCGCTGCGGTGGGTCACGAAGATGACCGGCACTTCCTTGCTGATCTGCTCGCGCACCCAGCGCACGATATCCGGCCCGCTGCTATCGGGCAGCTCCCAGTCAATCAGCAGCAAATCGAAGCTTTCGCGGCGCAGGGCTTGCTGCAGGGCGGCCCCCTTGAGGTAAGAGTGACAGCTATGCCCGGCTTCCGTCGCGACTTGTTGCAACAGTTCCAGTTGTAGCGGATCGTCATCCAGAGCAGCAATACGCATCGGTAGTTCCTTTAGTGCGAAGGATTACATCCACGCTGTCCTTTGAATGCGGAGGCAGCGTCCATCGGGCAGCGAGGAGCTATTGCTCGGCCGCCTCACGCAGTTGTTCCAGAGCCTGGATCACCAGGTCATCGCTGACACCGTCCAGTGTCTGCAGGCACGGCTTGATGGCGGCCAGAGCCGTCGCGCCTTCGCGCTGCAACCGGGCGATGTTCTGCCCCGCTTCCTTGGGGGCGGCAAAGCCCAGGCTTTGCAGCAGCAGCTGACCGTCGGCGGCCACCAGCTTGAAGTAGAACTGGCCATCGGATTCGCGATACTGCTTGAACTGGGGCAGTGCAGTCTTGGCAGCCTTGGTCTTGGCCTTGCTGGCTTGCGCCAGGTTGCGGATGCCCACGGCGCCGCGCAGTTGCTGCAGCAAAGGAGTCGCCAGCTTGCGTGCCTTGATGGCACCGGCCTGAAGAATCTCTTCCAGCTCTGCCGGGTGGGCAATCAGGTATTCATAACGCTCGCGCATGGGGGCGATTTCACGGTCGATGCGCTCGAACAGGATCTGCTTGGCATCGCCCCAGGCAATGCCTTCGGCATATTGCTGGCGCAGGGCGGCACTTTCCTCTTCGCTGGCAAAGCCTTGATAGATCTGGAACAGGGCCGAGCCTTCGACTTCCTTGGCCTCGCCGGGGGCGCGCGAGTCGGTGGTGATGCTGTTGATGAGCTTCCTGAGTTGTTCACGTGGCGCAAACAGCGGAATCGTATTGTTGTAGCTCTTGCTCATCTTGCGGCCGTCGAGGCCGGGCAGGGTGGCGACGGACTCTTCCACCACGGCCTCAGGCAGCGTGAAGTACTCGCCGCCGTAGATGTGGTTGAAGCTCGACGCCATGTCGCGTGCCATCTCCAGGTGTTGCACCTGATCGCGGCCCACGGGAACCTTGTTGGCGTTGAAGATCAGAATGTCGGCACCCATGAGCACGGGATACATGAAGAGACCGGCGGTCACGCCGTCGTCAGGTTCGCTGCCGGATGCATTGTTCTTGTCCACCGCTGCCTTGTAGGCGTGGGCGCGGTTGAGCAGGCCCTTGCCGGTCACGCAGGTCAGGAACCACGTCAGCTCCGGAATCTCGGGGATGTCCGACTGGCGGTAGAAGGTCACATGCTCGGGGTCGAGACCAGCGGCCAGCCAACTGGCGGCGATTTCGATGGTCGAGCGCTGAACGCGCTCGGGGTCCTGGCACTTGATGAGCGCGTGGTAGTCGGCCAGAAAGTAGAAGTTCTCCACATTCTTGTCGCGACTGGCTTCGATGGCGGGGCGCATCATGCCTGCGTAGTTGCCCAGGTGTGGGGTACCGCTGGGGGTGATGCCGGTCAGAAAACGGGTGGTGCTCATAGGGATCAACAACAGATATCAGTAGCAGACCAGGCGCTGGGCTCAGCGCAGCAAGGCCATGAAGGGGTAGAGGATCAGATCGATGGCCGAGTAGCCCAGGCTCATCAACGGGCGCAGCCAGTAACTGCCGACCACGCCGGCAATCACCAGTGCCATGACGATGAAAAAGCCATAGGGCTCGACACGCGCCACCAGTTGCGCCTGTTTCCAGGGCAGCAGACCGACCAGAATGCGGCCGCCGTCCAGAGGCGGCAGCGGAAAGAGATTGAAAGCCCACATCACCAGGTTGACCAGAATGCCGGCGCGGCACATCTCTAGGAAAAAGCGCTCGTGCAGACCTGTGCCTACCAAGACGATCAGCAGCAGGCCCCAGAACACGGCCTGCACGAAATTGGAGGCAGGGCCGGCCAGCGCTACCCAGATCATGTCGCGCTTGGGGTGGCGCAGATGGTCAAAGCGCACGGGCACGGGCTTGGCATAGCCGAAAAGAAACGCGCCCGAGGTAGCGAAATACAGCAGCAGCGGCATCAAGATGGTGCCGATGGGGTCGATATGCTTGATGGGGTTGAGCGTGATGCGACCCATCATGGCTGCGGTGTTGTCGCCAAAGTGACGCGCAGCATAGCCGTGCGCCGCCTCATGAATGGTGATGGCGAACAGCACGGGCAGTGCGTAAATTAGTACGGTTTGTATGAGTTCGGTGAGTTCCACGCACTGATTGTCTCAGACGCCGCGCCAAGCTGCTGTCTTGTACCGGGACAAGCCGTTTGCCGTTGCAGAAATACGGGTTGCACATAGTTGTGTGGTAAACCAGATGTTGCAAAATGCAACTCGCGCAAATCCGTGGTTGCTGCCTGCACAGCGGAACAGGTTTTGTGCGGGTTGACGAAATCACTACATAACACGGCGTTCGGCAGGACAGGGCAAGGGGATCAATATGACGGTAAGCAAGCGACTGGTGATTGCATTTGTCAGCATCAGTGTTTTTGTCCTGGCTTTGATGGGAATTGCCTGGTCAGCGATGTCTGATGTGCTGGAGGTGTTGAAGGCGGGATCGCTCACGGCGCAGCAGTCGCAGAACTTGATGGCGGAAGTCGAGCGTTCGCGCTGGTGGCTGCTGGCACTGGGCGCCTGGGTCTGCATTTCCTGCACTTGGTCCTGGATCAGCCTGCGCCGCCGCATCGTGGCGCCCTTGCAGGAAGCCATTCTGATTGCCGAGACCGTGGCGGCAGGTGATTTGAGCAAGGAGTTCTCTTCGAATGCCGAAGGCGAGTTCGGTCGTCTTCTGACTGCGCTGAGCACCATGGAAGACACGCTGACCGAGCTGGTGGGCCGTATCAAGCAGTCCACTGATTCGCTGGCTGTTTCGGCCTATGAAATCGATGCGGGCAATATCAACCTCTCCAGCCGTACCGAGCAGCAGGTCAGCGCGCTGACAGAAACCGCAGCCAGCATGGAGCAGCTCACCGTCACCGTGCGTCAGAACGCAGAGCGCGCTCATTCGGCCAGCTCTCTGGCAGTCACTGCATCGGCCACGGCCGGACGTGGCGGTGATGTGGTGGACCAGGTCGTTCACACCATGGATGCCATCAGCGGCAGCTCTCGCAAGATTGTGGACATCATTCAGGTCATTGAAGGTATCGCCTTCCAGACCAATATCCTGGCACTCAATGCGGCCGTGGAAGCGGCTCGCGCCGGAGAGCAGGGGCGTGGCTTTGCCGTGGTGGCCAGCGAGGTGCGCTCGCTGGCGCAGCGCAGTGCCGAAGCGGCCAAACAGATCAAGGAGCTGATCACGGCCAGCGTGACTCAGGTGGAAAGCGGCTCTGGCCTGGTGGGCCAGGCCGGCAGCACCATGAAGGAAATCATGCAGTCCGTAGGTCAGGTCACAGGTCTGCTGAGCGAAATCTCCGGTGCGCTGCAGCAGCAAAGCGAGGGCATCGCCCATGTGAATACGGCCGTGGCTCACATGGACAGCACCAATCAGGAAAACGCCGCCCTGGTCATGCAGGCCACGCAAGCCGCTGCTGCGCTCAATGCGCGCACGCAGGATCTGCAGCAGGCGGTGGGGGCCTTCAAACTCGATGACGATGAGTCACCTGCTCTGGCTCCTTCTGCCATGCCGGCTCCGCGCGGAGCTGTGGCCGCGCAGGCGCGTCCGGCTCGTGCCCGCGAGCTGGCCTATGAAGAACTTTGATTCAGTGAATTTCGTGCAGATAGCCGTAAATGGCTACGACGGTAAAGCCGAAATGGAGGCAGATAGCCATTCCCAGCAGGACTCTGCGGCGCAGTATGGAGTCATCGGCCTGTGCCGACAGCCCTGGCGAGACATGGAATGACTTGCCTCCGGCATAAGCCCGAATCGTCCATGCCGTCCAGAGGGTGGCCAGGGCATAGATCAGCCATGCCTGAGACGCCTGCCAGAACAGCACCGCCACCATCACCGAGTACGCGCACAAAGAGACGATGAGCCAGGGCCAGTGGCGCTGAACAAAGTCTTGCGGCAGCTGCTTTTCCTGCATGAGGCCGCGCCTATTCGGGCTGAAGGCCTATGTCTTTCAGGCCGCCCATGCCCTGGCGCACCACGACGGGGGGATTGTTCAAGGCCATGGGCGTGAGGTCCAGCACCGTGGTGGGTTGCTGCGGACAGGCGCCTGAGTCGACCACGGCGTCCAGCTCATGGGGGAAGCGCTCCAGAATCGACTCGGCATCATTGAGCGGCTCGGTCTCGCCGGGCGCGATCAAGGTGGTGGCCAGCAAGGGCTCGCCCAGTTCTTCCAGCAGCAGTTGCAGACCTTTGCGATCCGGCACGCGCAGGCCGATGGTCTTGCGCGAAGGGTGGCTCAGGCGCTTGGGCACTTCCTTGCTGGCTTCAAGAATAAAGGTGTAGGGGCCTGGCGTTGCCAGCTTGAGCAAGCGGTACTGGCGGTTGTCCACGCGGGCATAGTTGGCCAACTCGGACAGGTCGCGGCACAGCAGCGTGAGGTGGTGCTTGTCGTTGATCTGCCGGATGCGGCGCATGCGGTCCACGGCGTTCTTGTCGTCCAGGTGGCAGACCAGGGCATAGCTGGAGTCAGTGGGTACGGCAAGAATGGCGCCCTTGCGCAGCATGTCCGCAGCCTGCTTGATGATGCGAGGCTGCGGGTTCTCTGGATAGACTTCAAAAACGGTGGTCATGCAATCTCTCTCTGTGATTTATGCACGCTGTATGCGGTCCTGCAGCAGCTCCCAGACGGGAGTGAGCTGGCTGGGCAGATAGGGCAGTTGCCCCAGGTCTATCTGCGATTCATCGGGGCTGTGAAAGTCGCTGCCGCGCGATGCGGCCAGGCCGAATTCCAGGGCCAGATCGGCATAGATCGCATATTCGTGCGGACGGTGGCTGCCGGTCACGACCTCCACGCCCTGGCCGCCGAGTTCCTTGAACTTGGAAAACAGCGCATATTCCTCGTTATGGCTCAAGTCGTAACGTGCCGGGTGGGCAATCACGGCCACGCCGCCGGCATCCACGATCCAGCGCACGGCGTCCTCCAGATTCGCCCAGACATGGGCGACATAACCGGGCTTGCCTTCGGTCAGATAGCGTTTGAAGACCTCATAGGTGTCGCTGCAGACTCCGCTCTCCACGAGAAAGCGCGCGAAGTGGGTGCGCGAGATCAGCTCGGGGTTGCCTGCATGGCGCAGTGCTCCTTCATAGGCGCCGGGAATGCCGGCCAGTTCCAGCTGCCTGGCCATTTCGCGGGCGCGTGGGCCGCGACCGTTGCGAGTGTCGTACAGGCCTTGGGTCAGAGCTGCGTTATCGGCGTCAAAGCCCAGGCCCACGATATGTACGCCGCTGCCCGAGAAGCTGACGGAAATTTCAGTGCCTGTCAGGTAGTCCAGCCCTGCTGACCTGGCTGCGGCTGCTGCCCGGTGCTGGCCGCCGACCTCGTCGTGATCGGTCAGCGCCCAGAGCTCCACCCCTCGCTCGGCGGCACGCAGAGCCAGTTGCTCGGGCGTCAAAGTGCCGTCGGAGACGACGGAGTGGCAGTGCAGATCGGCGTTCAGATAGGTTTTGGGCACGGCTTGATTGTAGGCGGCTGTACGCAATCATGATTTGTGTCATAGCACGAGCGCTATTGCGGTCGAAGCTTGTAACAAAGCTCAAATCTCCTGCAAGTATGCCGATTAAGGATTGGCTACAGCGCTTGTGAGTTTCTGAATTCGTTAAGGCTGCCACGGTGTTGCTTGATCTATTGAGATGGATAAAAAATGAAATTGAATCAGTTCTCTGTGTCACAAAAGCTGTGGGCTTTGGTGATTGGCTTGCTGGCGGGCTTGCTGCTGGTGTCTGCAGGCAGCCTGATCTATCTGGACCGCGTGTACGTGAGCATCTCCAAGGAGGCCACGCGTACCCGAATGGCAGCCAACATTGCCAGTGAGTGGCGTCATCTGACCGAGCAAAGTGTGGATCGCTCCATCGTCGCGGCCATTTCCTCCGAGGAAAACCTGGTGGAGCAGCAGCGCAAGCTGATGAGTGACGGGATTGCGCATATCACCGAGCTGCAGAAAAAGCTCAACGAACTGGTCACTGACGATGAATCGCGCAAGGTGCTGGACGAGGTCGCCGAGCGCAGGCGCGCGACGCTGGAGAGCAATGCAGCCGTGCAGGCCGCGCGCAAGGACAATGATTTTGCGGCGGCCTTCGATCTGGTTGAAAAACAGCTGCGTCCCAACGCCAAGGTCTACGTGGATGCGCAGCGCAAGTTTGTGCAGTTGCAGGAGCAACGCAGCCAACGTGCGGTTGCCGATGGCGAAGCAAGCCAGTCTCAGGCCTATGTGGCTATCGGTCTGGTCTGCGGCCTGATCGTTTTGCTGGGGCTGGCGATGGCGGCTCTGATCCTGCGCTCGATCATCGCTCCGTTGAATGAGGCGGTAACTCTGGCTGACTCCATCGCTGCCGGCGACTTGACGGCAACGGTACGCAATGACCGTCATGACGAACTGGGCCGTCTGCTCAAGTCCCTGAACGCCATGGCCGAGCGCCTGCGCTCCGTCGTCGGCCAGGTGCGCTCGGGCGTGGAGTCCGTCTCTTCGGCTTCGGGCCAGATTGCCACGG